>NZ_AP012978.1:315714-631428 GCF_000801295.1 endosymbiont of unidentified scaly snail isolate Monju
GTACCTTGCCGGTGTTGCCCAGGGTGATGCCGCCGGCCACCGAGAACTCGTAGAGCAGGCCCAGCAATACCACGCCGAGCACGTCGTCCAGCACCGCTGCGCCCAGCACGATCTGCCCCACGCGGCTGCTGCGCTGACCCAGGTCGATGAGCACCCGCATGGTGATGCCGATGCTGGTGGCGGTGAGGGTTCCGCCCACGAAGAGGGAGACCAGGGTGGGGAGGCCGAACGCCAGTTTGGCAAGCAGGAAGCCCAGCACGAAAGGCAGGGTGAATCCGGCCAGTGCCACCAGTACGGAGCTTCTTCCGGTGTTGATCAGCTTGTGGATATCCGTTTCCAGACCGACCTCGAAGAGCAGCAGCAGGATGCCGATCTCGGCGAGAAAACGGATGGTCTCTTCGGGGTGGATGATGCCCAGCAGGCTGGGCCCGAGCACGATCCCGGCGGTCAGTTCCCCGATGACGGCCGGTGCACCGAAGTGGACGGCGATCTCGGCGCACACCCGGGCCGTGATCAGGATGACCAGCAGATAGAGAAAGAAGGTGGAAGTGTCCATCTTCGTTCGAGGATAACACCGGCTCAGTGCAGCTGCTGCCTGATCGGCCAGTTGCCGGGAGGTCAGTCCCGCGGGGCCGGGGTCCGGATGGCGGTGGGGCCGGCGCTTGACCTGGTGTATCGGCAGGCCAGGTGGCATGGCTGCCTCTCGCTGTCGGAGTTGTGTTGGCGATCTGCTGGATGCGCTCCCGTCACGGGCTCACGGTCGGTCTCTGCTCTCCGTCGGAACCGGGCAAAGGGGGCATTACGGGCTGGGGGCAACAGCGCAGTTGGTCCTCAGATCCAGCCGCGTTGTGCCAGCGAGCAGTGTTCGCTGTCGCCGATCACGATGTGGTCGAGCACGCGCACGTCGATCAGAGCCAGGGCGTCGCGCAGGCGCAGGGTGATCTGGCGGTCGGCCTCGCTGGGTTCGGCGACCCCCGAGGGATGGTTGTGGCTGAGGATTACCGCCGCGGCATTGTGTACCAGGGCGCGTCGCACCACCTCGCGCGGGTAGACGCTGGCGCCGTCTATGGTGCCGCGGAACAGCTCCTCGAAGGCGATCAGGCGGTGCCGGTTGTCGAGGAACAGTACCGCGAAGCATTCGCTCGGGGAGTCGCCCAGGCGGGCCTGCAGGTAGTCGACGCACTTCTCCGGTGCGTCGATGGTTGCCCCGCGCCGCAGGCGCTCGCCGATGTGCCGCCGGCTCATCTCCAGCACCGCCTGCAGCTGGGCATACTTGGCATCGCCCAATCCCGGTGCGGCGCAGAAGTCGTGTCGCGAGGCGTTGAGCAGTGTGCGCAGACTGCCGAAACGTGTCAGCAGTGCGCGCGCCAGGTCCACCGCACTGCGCCCCTTGACCCCGGTGCGCAGGAAGATCGCCAGTAGCTCGGCGTCGCTGAGCGCGCCCGCGCCATGCGCCAGCAATTTTTCGCGTGGCCGCTCGTCGGCAGGCCAGTCTCGTATGCTCATGGTCTCGTCCTTGAAAGCCGATGAGGTGGATGGATTTTATTAACCCGGCCCCCATCTATGCCACCCTCAGCCACCACGAGCGTGCCCGTGGACGTCGTTGCCGCACCTCGACAGGGAATGACCCTGCCTTCGGCGCGGCGCCTCGCCACGGTCGCGCTCGTGGTGGCTGAGGGTGGCATAGATGGGGGCCGGGTTAATAGCCCGAATATTCCACCGGCCGAACCAGGTTTGAAGTCCAGGATGCCGGTGAAGCCTCCGGGCAGGCCCGCCGGTCTGTTGGTGGACAGGGCGCGAAAGAGAACCGGAACGGGGTGCATGGCACGCCGGGGGGGCAGCAAGTACACTTGGGCACATGACCGTGAGTAATCACTTTCGACTGTGTGCCCGGCGCATCCTGCTGGGCGTGACCGGGGGCATCGCCGCCTACAAGGCCGCCGAGCTGGCGCGTCTGCTGGTGCGTGCCGGGGCCGAGGTTCAGGTGGTGATGACCGAGGCGGCGGGCGCCTTCATCGGCGAACTGACCTTCCAGGCGATCACGGGGCGGCCGGTGCGTCAGGCGCTGTTCGATCCCACGCACGAGGCGGCCATGGGACACATCGAGCTGGCGCGCTGGGCCGAGCTGATCCTGGTGGTGCCGGCGAGTGCCGACTTCCTGGCACGCCTGCACGCCGGCCTGGCCGACGATCTGCTGTCCACCCTGTGCCTGGCCAGCGAGGCGCCGCTGGCGGTGGCGCCGGCCATGAACCAGAATATGTGGAGACACCCGGCGACGACCGCCAACGTCGAGGCCTTGTGCGCACGCGGCGTGCGGGTCTGGGGGCCGGCCGAGGGAGAGCAGGCCTGCGGCGACCAGGGGCCGGGTCGCCTGCTCGAACCGGCCGAGCTGCTGGCACGGGTCGGCGAGCTGTTCGGGCGGGGGCGCCTGGGTGGGCGCAAGGCGGTGGTCACCGCCGGTCCCACACGCGAACCGCTCGATCCGGTACGCTTTCTCGGCAACCGGAGTTCGGGCAAGATGGGCTATGCGGTGGCCGAGGCCCTGCTGCGCGAGGGGGCGGAAGTGATCCTGGTCAGTGGTCCGGTGAGCCTGGCTGCGCCGCCGGGGGTGCGCCTTGTCCCGGTGGAGACGGCGCTGGCGATGCGCGAGGCCGTACTCGAGGCGGTGGCCGGGGCCGATCTGTTCGTGGCCTGCGCGGCGGTCGCCGACTATCGTCCGCGCGAGGTGGCGGACCACAAGATAAAGAAGACCGAAGAGACCTTGCAGGTCGGGCTGGTGAAAAATCCCGATATCCTGCGTGAAGTGGCGGCCCTGCCGGATCGTCCCTTCTGCGTGGGCTTTGCCGCGGAGACCGAGGCGCTGGCCGGGCAGGCGGAAGCCAAGCGGCAGGCCAAGGGGATCGACATGATCGCCGCCAACCAGGTTGGCGAGGGCGAAGGGTTCGAGGTCGACGACAATGCGCTGCTGGTGCTCTGGGAAGGGGGACGTCTCGAACTACCCCGGCAGCCGAAAACCCGACTGGCCGAGCGACTGGTCTCGGTGATTGCGGAGAGGATGGATGCACAGGCTACAATTGAAGATCCTCGATGAGCGCCTGGGCAGCGAGTTTCCGCTGCCCGATTACGCCACGGCGGGCTCTGCCGGGATGGACCTGCGGGCCATGCTCGAGGCGCCACTGGAGCTGGCGCCCGGCGAGACCGAGCTGATCCCCACCGGCATCGCCATCCACATCGGCGACCCCTCGCTGGCGGCGGTGATCCTGCCGCGCTCTGGCCTGGGCCACAAGCACGGCATCGTGCTGGGCAACCTGGTGGGGCTGATCGATTCCGACTACCAGGGGCAGCTGTACGTTTCCTGCTGGAACCGGGGACAGAAGACGTTTCGTATCGAGGTGGGCGAGCGCATTGCCCAGCTGGTCTTGCTGCCGGTGGTGCGTGCAGTGTTCGAGCAGGTCGAGGAATTCGAGACCAGCGAGCGAGGAGCAGGCGGATTCGGACATTCAGGACGGCACTGATGGGCATGGAGGCAATCGCCGGAAAACGGTCGGGCAACGGCAAGAGGCGCCGGAATGGTGCTGCGGCCGCCACTCCGATGCACTACTTTCTGCCGGTTGCCGCCGGGGTGTTCCTGGCGCTGGCCCTGGTTACCTGGTTGGCGCTCGAGTTCATCGGCGATCTCCAGGCACAGTCCGCCCGCACCAGCGTTCAGGGTACTGCCGAGGCGCTCTCGGAGCGGATCGGTGGCTTTCTTGCTGCACGGCGTGAGCTGTTGGGTCTGGTGACCCGGTCGAGCACGGTGCGCAGGGCCCTGGAGGGTGGAGAGGCCGAGACGTTGAAGCGTATCGCCCAGGCTGCGGCAGCCCTGTTGCCGGGTGCACTTCAGCTGCGCCTGTTTCCCCAGATGGACGTGGCGCCCGATCCCCGGGGAAAAGCCCCGATGGGTTTCGCGGGCGTGGACATGGTGCGGCGCGCCTTGCAGGGCAAGCACCCGCCGGCAGAGATCCACCAGATCATGGCCGGACGCCCTTACCTGGGTATGGCCTTGCCGATCGAGCATGACAAGCGGGTGGTAGGTGCGGCCTTCGTTGCCTGGCCGCTGAGCCAGTTGCGGCCCCTGGTGTCGGCGCCGAACGTGCCGGGTGTCCTGTGGCTGGTGCAGGGTGAGGCGGATGGCTATGTGATCGCCTCCAGTGGAACGGGGCACCCGCCGGCTGGCGCAGAGAGTGTGGCCGTGCCGGGCAGTATCTGGCGAATCTTCTACCAGGTGACGCCCCGGTCCACGGGGGAAGAGGCCACGTTGTTGCTGGCGACAGCCGGTGGGGCACTGTTGCTGGTACTCGGTCTGCTGTTTGTGCGGCAGCAGGCCCTGGTGCGTGATCTGCGGTACGACATGGCGGCCCTGGTGGCGCTGGGAGAGGCCATTCAGGAGGGGCATGGTGCCGGTGAGCATGTGCCGCGCACGTCGATGGCGCGTGATGCGATGTTGTTGCTCAGCGGGATGGCCAAGCGGGCCTATGGCAAGGGGGCGGCCGCCCGGGAGAAACCGCAACCTGTGGTAGTTGCCGACAAACCAAAGCGTGCTCAGCCACGGGGGGGCGAGGTGCGTACCGGTATCGAAGTGCGCGAGACGCATCAACGAATGCCGGTGAAGGTGGCCGCCAATATATTTCGTGCCTACGATGTACGAGGGCTGGCTGGCAAGGAGCTGACGCCCGAGGTGGCGCAGGGGCTGGGTTGGGCGCTGGCCGAGATGGCGCAGGCCAACGGGGTCTCGCGCGTCTATGTGGCGCATGATCCCCGCCTGTCCAGTGCCGATCTCTACGAGGCGATGATCGACGGGCTGGCGGGGCAGGGGATGCAGGTGATCGAACTGGGCATGGGGCCGGTGGCGCTGCTCTACCACGCCATGCACCAGGATCCGGAATCGGCTGCGGTGATGGTGACCGGCAGCCACAATCCGCCGGAATACAACGGTTTCAAACTCTACCTGCGTACCGAGCCGATCCAGGGCGAGCAGTTGCTGGCGTTGCGTGAACGCATGCTCGAAGGCGGTTTCGAGCCGGTCCAGGGGGCGCGCGAGCAACGGGATGTCCGACGCGAGTACCTGGACGCGGTGGTCGAGAGCGTCACCCTCGGCCGCCCCCTGAAGGTCGTGGTGGACGCGGGCAACGGGGCCGCGGGCGAACTGGCCTGCGCCCTGTTCGAGATGCTGGGCTGCGAGGTTACCCCGCTGTACTGCGAACCCGACGGGCAGTTCCCGCATCATCATCCCGATCCCAGTCGTCCCGAGAACCTGGAAGACCTGCGTCGCGAGGTGGTGGCGCGCAATGCCGACCTGGGGGTCGCCTTCGACGGTGATGGCGATCGTATCGGCGTGGTCGATGACCGTGGCGGGCCGGTCTGGCCGGAGCATCTGCTGATGTTGCTGGCGGCCGACGTGTTGCGTCGCCACCCGGGCGTTGACGTGATCTATGACGTGAAGTCCTCGCGCTATCTTGCGGGATTCATCCTGTCGAATGGCGGCCGGCCGATCATGTGGCGTTCCGGTCACAGCCTGATGAAGGCCAAGATGCGCGAGAGCGGAGCCCTCATCGGGGGGGAGTTCTCGGGGCACATCTATATCAAGGAACGCTGGTCCGGCAGTGATGATGCCATCTACGTGGCGGTCCGCCTGCTCGAGGTCTTTGCCGACGATCCCCGTCCGGTGCACGAGCAGGTTGCCGAACTGCCCTACGGCATCGGTACGCCGGAATACCAGTTGCACATGAGCGAAGGCGAGCCCCTGTTGGCCATGCAGTCGATCATGGCGGCAGCCAATTTCCCCGATGCCCGGGTGGTCGATCTGGACGGTCTGCGCATCGAGTTCGATGATGCCTGGGGCCTGGTGCGCCCTTCCAATACCATGCCTTCGCTGGTATTTCGTTTCGAGGCCGACTCCCCGGCGGCACTGGAGACGATCAAGCAGCGTTTCCGCGAACTGATGCAGCAGGCGCTCCCGGACAGGGATCTTCCCTTCTGATCCGGGCCGTCGATTCCGAACCGAGCAGTCTGGAGAATGCTTCCCATGGGTTTGAATGCACAAGCGGCGGGCAATGTCGCACACGTACTCACCGAGGCCTTGCCCTACATACAGCGTTTCGCGGGGCGTACCGTGGTCATCAAGTATGGCGGCAATGCCATGACCGACGATCGTCTCAAGGCCGGGTTTGCACGCGACGTGGTGCTGATGAAGACGGTCGGCATCAACCCGGTCGTGGTGCACGGGGGCGGACCGCAGATCGGTCGCCTGCTGGAGCGCCTGGGCAAGGAGAGCGAGTTCGTGCAGGGCATGCGGGTCACCGACGCCGAGACCATGGACGTGGTGGAGATGGTGCTCGGTGGCTTGGTCAACAAGGACATCGTCAACCTCATCAATCGGCACGGCGGGCAGGCGGTGGGGCTGACCGGCAAGGACGGTGACCTGATCCGTGCGCGCAAGCTGCGCATGACCCTGCCGGAGACCGACGAACGGCCCTCCGAGATCATCGACATAGGTCACGTGGGCGAGGTCGACAGCATCGATGCCTCGGTGGTGAACATGCTGGTGCAGGGCGATTTCATTCCCGTGGTCGCTCCCATCGGGGTGGGCGAGGACGGTTTTTCCTACAACATCAATGCCGATCTGGTGGCCGGCAAGATGGCCGAGGTGCTCGGCGCCGAGAAGCTGATTCTGCTTACCAATACCCGCGGCCTGCTGGATGCCGATGGCGAATTGCTCACCGGGTTGAGTACCGCCGATGTGGACCGGCTCATCGCCGATGGCACCATTCACGGTGGCATGCTGCCCAAGATCCGCTGCGCGCTCGATGCGGTGAAGTCGGGGGTGCGCAGTGCGCACATCATCGATGGCCGGGTGGAGCACGCGGTGCTGGTCGAGCTGTTTACCGACGAAGGTGTGGGAACCCTGATCCGCTGACATGCCAAGACCATCCCGCAAGCAACTGATCCTCGAGACTCTGGCGCGCGAGCTCGAGGTCAATCCTGGAGACCGTATCACCACCGCCGCGCTGGCGCGCGCGGTGGGCGTCTCCGAGGCGGCCCTGTATCGGCATTTCCCCAGCAAGGCCCGCATGTTCGAGGGATTGATCGCCTTTGCCGAGGAGACCGTCTTCGTGCGTATCAACCAGATCCTCGAGGCAGAGAAGGACACCCGTGTCCGTTGCGCCCAGGTGCTCTATCTGCTGCTGGGCTTTGCCGATCGCAATCCCGGTATCACGCGCGTCCTGCTGGGGGATGCCCTGGTCGGCGAGCGTGAGCGGTTGCTCGAGCGGGTGCAGCAGTTCTTCGATCGCATCGAGCTGCAATTGCGGCAGATCCTGCGCGAGCAGGTCCTGCAGGGCGACGGCCGTCTGCAAGTGGAGCCCGCGGCCGGGGCAGCCCTGCTCACCGCCTATATCGAGGGTCGGTTACACCAGTTCCGGCGTTCGCGTTTCGAGCGGTCCTGCCTCGCTGCCTGGGAGGCCGAGTGGCAGGTGTTGCAGGCGGGTCTATTTGCCGACTGAGGCGGCGTCTTCCTTTTCGATGTGCTGCTGCATGACCTCGACGAACTGACGCGGCAGGTCGCGTACCGAGGCGCGCTTGCAGAACTCCCGGCCCGAGACGCTGTTCATGCAGGACAGGTCCAGGAAGATGCGCTCCACCCCGCTGCGTCTGAGGCGTGACACCGTCAGGCTGATGTCGGTGGGCTTGCGTGCTGCGCGGGTGACCAGGATGCGTTCGCCCACGACCTCGACCGGTGTGGTGGCATGCTGTTTGGCCCATTCCTTGGCCAGCGGCCAGAGGCGGTCGCACTGGTTGCTGTCGTGGCAGACCACCGCACCGTCGACAGGAATGATTCGCGGCTGCTTGCGGACGGGCTCCACGTCGCCCGGCGAGTTGGCGCGGAAGCCGTGCTTGAGCTGCCGAAAGCGATTCAGCTCGCGCTGGTACTGGGCGGTGATCCGCTTCTTGTCAGCCTCGCGCTCGACGATGCGTTGCTGTTCGCGGCGCAAGGCCTCCAGTTCGCGTTCACGCGCGATCTCTTCCGGTGTCTGGGCGCGGTCCACGCGCTTGACGGCAATGCCGCGTTCGTTGAGTTCCTCGTGTGCCTGATTCACGTATTGCGGAGGGATCGATGTTCCGTAATGGGTGACGCCATTCTCGTCTACCCATTTCTTGATGGTGATGCCCCCTGCGGGGCCGGCGAGCATGACCGCCAGAGAGCAGAGTAGTATCGATCTGGCGGGACGGAATCTCATGTAATGCACCTCGGTCGCGGATTGCTGCACACGGGCTCATTATAATGCGAGGGTATCGACCTCACCCGGATTCTCCGTGGACCAGCTCATACTTTTTGCCGTTTCCCTGGTCGCCAACACCTTTTCCGCCTTTGCCGGGGGTGGGGCAGGCCTGTTGCAACTGCCGATCCTGATCTTCCTTGGACTGCCTTTCGCCATTGCCCTGGCGACGCACAAGGTCGCTTCGGTTGCGCTGGGGGTGGGCGCCACCCTGCGCCACCTGCGTGAAGGTCATCTCGAACGGCGCTTCGTGCTGTTCATCCTCGCTACCGGCCTGCCGGGGGTGGTGCTCGGTGCCTCGGTCATTCTTCAGGTGCCGGGACGCTGGGCCGAGATTGCGCTGGGCCTGCTCACCCTGGGGCTGGGCGTCTATTCGTTCATTCGCAAGGAGCTGGGACAGGAGACGCGCCTGCAGCATCAGAGCGGCCGGGGTTTGTGGTTTGGTGGCCTGGTGCTGTTTGTCATCGGTGTGCTCAACGGCTCGCTCACTTCAGGCACCGGGCTGTTCGTCACCCTCTGGCTGGTACGCTGGTTTGGTGCCGACTACAAGAGCGCCGTGGCCTATACGCTGATCCTGGTCGGCCTGTTCTGGAATGGCAGCGGTGCACTCACCCTCGGCTTGCTCGGCGAGATCCGCTGGGACTGGCTGCCGGCCTTGCTGGCGGGCTCGCTGGCCGGCGGCTATCTCGGTGCGCACCTGGCCATCCGCCAGGGCAACCGCTGGATCAAGCGGGTGTTCGAGATCGTCACCGTGCTGGTGGGCCTGCGGCTGATCTGGGGCTGAGATGAGGGTGTCGGGCCTCGGCCCGACAAGCGGGGCAGGCGATGTTCAGACGCCGTAGCGCTCGCGATAGGCGCGGACCCGTTCCAGGTCCTGCTCGTCACCGCGTTGCTCCAGGTAGCCGATGAGATCTTCCAGCCGCGCGATGGCAGCGACCGGGATACCGTAATCGGCCTCGACCTCCTGGATGGCGGAACGCTCGCCCTGGCCCCGTTCCTGGCGGTCGAGCGCGATGACCACGCCGGCGGGAGTGGCACCTTCGGCGGCGATGATGTCCATGGACTCGCGGATCGCGGTGCCGGCAGTGATGACGTCGTCGATGATGAGGATGCGGCCCTCCAGTGGGTGGCCGACGATGCGCCCGCCCTCGCCGTGGGTCTTGGCTTCCTTGCGGTTGAAGGCATAGGGCTTGTCGATACCGTGGTGCTCGAACAGCGCAGCGGCGGTGACCGCGGCCAGCGGGATGCCCTTGTAGGCCGGGCCGTAGAGCACGTCGAAGTCGATGCCTGCTTCGACGATGGCCTGTGCGTAGAAGCGGCCCAGGCGTGCCAGCGCGCCGCCGGTGTCGAACAGGCCGGCATTGAAGAAGTAGGGGCTGATGCGCCCGGATTTCAGCGTGAACTCGCCGAAGCGCAGCACGCCGCGTTCGAGGGCGAAGTCGAGAAAGTCGCGTCGAAAGTCCTGCATGACGGGCCTCATTCGTGGTGAAGCGCCAGTATAATGCGACAGATGCGCGTCATCACCTGCAATCTCAACGGCATCCGCTCGGCGGGCCGCAAGGGTTTCTTCCACTGGCTGCGCCGGCAGAAGGCCGATGTGGTCTGCCTGCAGGAGCTCAAGGCCCAGGTTCACCAGCTCGAGGATTCACTGTACTGGCCGCCCAGCTTTCATTGCTATTACCACCCGGCCGAGAAGAAGGGCTACAGCGGGGTGGGCATCTATTGCCGGCGCGAGCCCGACGCGGTGATCGAGGGTGTGGGGCGGCCCGAGTTCGACCGTGAGGGGCGCTGGATCGAGGCCCGCTTCGGCGACCTGCACATCGTCTCGCTCTACCTTCCCTCGGGCTCGTCCAGCGAAGAACGCCAGCAGGTGAAGTTCCAGGTGCTCGACTGGCTGCTGCCGTATCTGGTCGAGCGACGCGAGTCGGGTCAGCGGCTGATCGTCTGCGGCGATCTGAATATCGCGCACAAGAAGGAAGACCTGAAGAACTGGCGCGGCAACCAGAAGAACTCGGGTTTCCTGCCCGAGGAGCGCGCCTGGATGGACCGTCTGTTCGGCGAGGCGGGCTTCGTCGATGCCTTCCGCCAGGTCAATCGCGAAGCCGACCAGTACACCTGGTGGTCGAATCGCGGACGTGCCTGGGAAAAGAACGTGGGCTGGCGCATCGACTACCAGGTGGTCACGCCGGATCTGGCCGACCGTGTCCAGGCAGCAGGCATCTACAAGCGCAAGCGCTTTTCCGACCATGCACCGCTGATCATGGACTATGCACTCGAGGACTGAACGTATCGGCTGGCGCGAGGCCCTGTTGCACCTGCGCGACTGGCGGGTGCTGCGCATCGGCCTGCTGGGTTTCTCCTCCGGCCTGCCGCTGCTGCTGGTATTCGGCACCCTGTCGTTCTGGCTGCGCGAGGCGGGCATCGACCGCTCCACCATCGGCTACATCAGCTGGGTGGCGCTGGCCTATGCCTTCAAGGTGGTCTGGTCGCCGCTGGTCGATCGCCTGCCCATCCCCGTGCTCACCCCCGCCCTGGGTCGTCGCCGGGCCTGGCTGCTGGCAACCCAGCTGGTCATCGCCGGCGGCCTGGTGGGGATGGCATTGAGTGATCCGGCGTGGCAGCTCGAACGGGTGGTCTGGCTGGCGCTACTGGTGGCGGTCGCCTCGGCGACCCAGGACGTGGCAGTGGATGCCTACCGCATCGAGAGCGCGGGCACGCGGATGCAGGGCATCCTTACGGCCTTCTACACCACCGGTTACCGGGTCGCCATGTTCGTGTCCTCGGCAGGCGCCTTGTGGATCGCGGCGCGCTTCGATCCCGACGAGGCCAGCTATCAGCAGGGGCCCTGGCTGGCCGCCTACGGCATCATGGCCTTGCTGATGGGGATTGGCATCCTCACCACCCTGTTTTCGCCGGAGCCCGAGCGCACCGTGGAGCCCGAGCCGCTGGTGGGCGACCGCTCGGAACGGCTGGCCGCCTGGCTGCGCAGCGCGGTCTGGGAGCCTTTTGCCGAGTTCTTCCAGCGTCACGGCGGCAAGGCTGCGCTGGTGTTGGCGCTGATTGCCGGTTACCGGTTGTCGGACATCGTGCTCGGGGCCATTGCCAACGTGTTCTACAAGGACATGGGGTTTTCCAAGGACGAGATCGCGCTGGTCTCCAAGGGCTTCGGCATCTACGTGACCATCCTTGGCGGTTTCCTGGGAGGCGTGGCGGTCTATCGCTTCGGGGTGATGGTGGTGTTGTTCGCCGGTGCCGTACTGGCCGCGGCAACCAATCTGCTGTTTGCCTGGCTGGCGGTGCGCGGGCACGATTTCTGGGGTCTGGTGGCGGTGGTGGGCATGGACAACCTGGCTGCCGGGGTGGCCATCTCGGCCTTCGTGGCCTATCTCTCCGGGTTGGTGAACATCCGCTTCTCGGCCACCCAGTACGCCCTGTTCAGCTCGGTGATGTTGCTGTTGCCCAAGTTCCTGGGTGGCTTCTCGGGGGTGCTGGTCGACCGCCTGGGCTATCCGGCCTTCTTCACCCTCACCGCGCTGGCCGGGGTGCCGGTGCTGCTGCTGGTGGCCGCGGCCTGGCGTTGGACCGAGGTGCAGATGGACGATGATTGAGGTCGGTCTGCTCGGTGCCCTGCTGGTGGGGCTGCTCGGTGGTGTGCACTGCGTGGGCATGTGCGGCGGTATCGTGGGTGCCCTCTCGCTGGGGCTGCCGGCCGAACGCTCGCGCTGGCCTCTGTTGCTGGCCTACAACCTCGGGCGGATCGCCAGCTACACCCTGGCCGGCGCCATCGCCGGCGGGTTGGGGGTGTTCTTCTCGGGGCTGCTGCCGGTGCAGCAGGCGCAACAGGTGCTGCTGGGGCTTGCGGGCGGCTTCATGGTGCTGTTGGGGCTGTACCTGGGCGGCTGGTGGCGTCTGCTGGCACGCGTGGAACAGGCCGGTGGCATGCTGTGGCGGCGTATCGAGCCCTGGGGGCGCGGTCTGCTGCCGGTGCGGCGTCCCGCCCAGGCGCTGGCGCTGGGTGTGCTCTGGGGCTGGCTGCCCTGTGGGCTGGTCTACAGTGTGCTGATCTGGTCGGTCTCGGCCGGTGGCGCGCTGGAGGGCGCGCTGCTGATGCTGGTCTTCGGGCTGGGCACCCTGCCCAACCTGTTGCTGATGGGGGCGGCGGCCGCGACCGTACAGCGTTTGGTGCGCCGCCCCGGGGTAAGGCAGGCCGCGGGCGCGCTGGTGGCAGCCTTTGGCCTGTGGCAACTCTGGCGCGCGCTCAGCGGGTGAAGAATTCCTGGTCGAAGCGGGCGTGCAGGGGGTTGCCCTGGCCCTTGGGCAACACTTCGATCTCGAAGGTCAGGTGCTCCCGGTGGGCGACCGGAAAGTCGGCGATGTAGTAGATGGCATCCCCTTCGCGGATTTCGCGTACCGGGATGTTGCGCTTCTGTCCCATCAGGTTGTGCGCTGTGACCTTCAGCCTCGCCTGGACCGGGGTGCCGATGGTGTCGGTGGTTTCGCGGATCACGGTGATGTTCACCATGCCGCGGCTGGTGCTGCGCTGGATGCCATAGCTGCGGGCCACCTCGGGCGCGAGGCTGTCGGTGGTGAAGGCATTGTGGTGGATGGCGTAACCCGCGGAGCGGGTGACATTTTCCGCCAGTGCCAGCCCGGCAAACAGGAGCAGCAGGGGGAGCAGGATGAGTCGTTTCATGGCGGATCTCCTTTTTTCTTCCCGAATTGTAGTACGGCCCTGTCTGATAAGACCGGGAAAAGGGAAGATTTAGTTCCTGCGGAAGCGTCTGAATCAGGGCGCCGCGCGCGGGAGGCGGCGGGGCCTGGGTCCAGGGACTCTCGTCGGGGATCAGCGCGCCAGGCGGCTGTCGTTGCTGCCCTCGATCACCTTGGGTCGCACCTTGCCCTGTTCGTTGGGGATGATGGGATTGTTCAGGGCCTGGCGCACGTTCTGCAGGGAGCTGAGCTGGATCTGCAGGCGTCGGGCCTCGCGTTCCATCAGCAGGATGCGCTGCTGGATGGTCTTGCGCGACTGGCTGGCGTGCTTGAGATCGCGAATCTGCTGGGAGATGGCGCCGCGATACTCCTTGACTTCGACGGTGAGTGGATCGAGAGCATGCTCCAGCCATTCGCGGGCCTCGCGATGTGCCTCGCGGAAGATGTGGCGGGCGCGGTCCACGATGGTGCGGAAGTAACGCTTCACCACGAAGTGCTGTTCGGTCATGGTGGTGCGCGGGCTCTTGCGGAAGACCTCGGCCTCCTGGTGCAGCATGCCCAGTTCCACCTGGTAGCGGACGATGGAGAACATGGCCGGCTGCAGTGGCGGGAAGTCGTGATCGGTCTGGAAACGTCGATAGATGCCGCGGATCAGGCGGCGCATGGCGGCGGTGTGTTGGCCGACCGTCTCCATGCGGGCGTTGATGTCGTCGAACAGGATACGCATGGCCTCCTTGAGGCCGGGCGTGGTCCAGGCCTTGGACATCTCCAGGCGCGCCTCTTCGATGACCTTGTCCAGGGAGTGCAGGTCCAGCGCCTCGAGCAGGATGCGCCCGTGTTCCTGGAATTCGCGGCGGCTCTCGCGATAGGCCTCCACGCTGGCCTGGTAGCGTTTCTTGTCACGCTGGGTTTCGCGCAGCAGGTGAGCGACCGAGCTGTCGCTGCGGTTGGCCACCTCGTGCAGACTGTGGATCTGTTTCTGTGTGCGCTTGTGGCGCGACTCGATGATGTTCTCCAGCGACTCGATGGCGTGCTGCACCTCGCCGGTGAAGTCGTTCATGATGAGGTCGCGCCGGTTCTCCACCACGCAGGTCGAGAGGTAGTCCTCCAGTCGGTGGATGCCGCTGCGCCGCTCGAGATGGTGGTTCTCGCGGATGCGTGCCAGCAACGCCTTCTGTGCCGACACGGCGAAGGTCTGCTCGATGCGGATGTCCAGCATGTTGGCCACGTCGGAGCGTTGCTGGAGGACGCGCTCCTCGATGTGCTCCTGCGGCCGCAGGTCGTCCCACAGGACGTCGACCTTGTTGAGCACCACCATCACGCCCTGTCGCAGCTGGCCCGCGGGGTTGATGCACTGCTGCCAGATGTCGAGGTCGGAGCGGGTCACGCCGGTGTCGGCGGACAGCACCAGCAGTATGGCCTGGGCATTGGGCAGGATCTCGTAGGTGAGTTCCGGTTCGTTGCCCACGGCATTCAGGCCGGGGGTATCGATCACCCGGAGACCCTTGGCCAGCAGTGGGTGACGAATGTTGAGCTGAGCGAGCCGCCAGCGCGGGATAACCACCGTATCGTCGGTGTTGTCGGCAAACTGGCTGTCGATCTCCTCGAACAGTCCCAGCTCGGCGGCCTGGGCGCGCGGAACCCGCTTGGTGGCAGTCAGTGCCTTGAGTTGTTCTTCCAGAACGTCCGGATCGTCGAGTTGCAGCGGAATCGTGGTCCAGAGCTCCGGCTTCTGTCGCAGGTGGAACAGGCTGATGTCATGGCCGCGGGTCTCGATCGGCAGTAGGCGCAGGCAGGGTTCGGCCTCGGGGTCTTGCAGGATCTCGGTAGGGCACATGGTGGTGCGCCCGGCGTCGGTGGGCAGCAGGCGGTAGCCGAGGTTGCCGAAGAACAGGGCGTTGATCAGCTCGGTCTTGCCGCGCGAGAACTCGCCGGTGATGGCGACCGTGATGTCGTCGTTGCGCAGAGCGGCGCGTGCCCGCCCGATGGCGTGATGGATCTCCGAACTGTAGAGATTCTGCTGCTGCAGCCATGGTTCGAGCTGGTCCAGGATCTTGCGCTGGCGTTGTTTCCAGCGGGCGAACCCGGCCAGTTGTTTTTCCAGCGGCGAAATCGCCATGCCCCTTGTCCTCTCTGGTGAAGGCCGGGTTGGTGCCCGGGTATCGTTAGATTTTTCAGCCTGTCTCTCAATTCTAGGCGCTAAACGATTGTTTTTGCACCCTTGAGGCTGTCGTGAAGTGCGGACGGAATCAGGGAGGGGGACGATATGCGAATGCGTTTGCGGCGGGAGGACTCCCCGCTCTCGATGCGGACGGCCGATTTTGGCACCCGAAACTGGCGTGCCAGCCAGGCCGTCAGGTGGGCATTGGCCTTGCCGTCGACCGGTGGCGCGGTGATGCGCACCTTGATGGCGTCGTCGAGGACCTCGGCAAAGGCATCGCGGGCGGCACGAGGCTGGACCTTGACCCAGAGCAGCAGGTCCTCGCCGTCCCAGCGGAACCATTCGTCCGTCATCAGAGCAGGCCCAGCAACAGCGCCTTCAGGGGCGGGATGAGCAGCATCTTCAGCAGCACCAGGCCGATCATCACCAGCATGGGGGAGAGATCCAGTCCGCCGATCGGTGGCAGGAGGCGCCGCGCCGGTGCCATCAGCGGGTGGGTCAGGGCGCCGAGCACGCCGATCGCCGGATTGTGGCCGCCGGGATTGACCCAGCTGATGATCACCAGGATGAGGATACTGTAGAGGAAGATGTCGATCCCCAGCCCGATCAGCTCCGGGATCGCCAGCAGCAGCGCGGCCAGGGGCTGGAAGCCCTGGCCGGCGATGGCATAGATCAGCAGCAGTTGCAGCGCCAGCACCAGCCAGGCCAGCACCAGCGAAGCGGTGTCCTTGCCGCCGACTGGCGGGATGACACGGCGCAGCGGCACCAGTATCGGGCTGGTGATGCGCACGATGAACTGCGACACCGGGTTGTAGAAATCGGCGCGTACCAGTTGCAGCAGGAAGCGCAGCAGGGCCACCAGGGCATACAGCCCGAAGATCACCTGCACCAGAAAGATCAGTGGTGTGGAGAGATAGCCTTCGCCCATGGTTCATTCCTCGTCCAGCAGGCGCGACAGCTCGATGGAGCGGTCGCGTGCAGCGGTGAGCGCGCGCAACACGGCGCCTTCCAGGTCTTCTTCCTCGAAGCGTCTGATCGCCTGTTCGGTGGTGCCGCCCGGCGAGGTCACGCGGTGTCGCAGTTCGGCCGGATCCTCGCTGCTTTCGATGGCCATGCGCGCGGCGCCCAGCGCCGTTTGCAGGGTCAGCAGGCGGGCGGTGTCGGCTGGCAGGCCCAGGCGTTCACCGGCGCGCTCCATGGCCTCCATGAGCAGGAAGAAATAGGCGGGGCCACTGCCCGAGAGCGCGGTGACCGCATCCATCAGCGATTCATCGTCCACCCACAGTACCAGGCCGACTGCGCGCATCACCGATTCGGCCTGTTCGCGTTGCGTTTCGTTTACCTCGGGGGTGGCGAACAGCGCGGTGGCGCCGGCCTGCAGCATCGCCGGGGTGTTGGGCATGCTGCGCACCAGGGGCACGTCGCCGCCCAGCCAGCGTTGCAGGGTGTCGCTGCGTATCCCGGCGGCGATGGAGATCACCAGCGGACGGTATTGCTGTATCGACTCTGCGAGCTCACGTGCGACCTCACCCAGCACCTGGGGCTTGACGGCGAGTACCACCACTTCAGCGCGGGCGACCGCCTCGGTATTGTCCTCCAGGGTGTGGATGCCGGCATTGGTGGCCAGTGTCTCGCGGCGCACCGGGTCGGGGTCGGTGGCAAGGATGCGCTCTGCCGGAGTGCCATCGGTGATCAGGCCGCCGATCAGGGCCGCGGCCATGTTGCCGGAACCGATGAAGGCGATGGTGGGCTGGCTCATGGGTTGTCTGCCGTGTTGTTGGTTGATGCCATTCTAGCCCGAATATTTCACCGGCCGAACAACGCTTGAAGCCCGGGATGCCGGATGATCGAGCAGAGAGGGTCATAACGGGATGCCAACCGTCGGTTACCGTTTGTACTCCGCGTTGTTCCATCCCGATTGCGGTGGTTTCTCGCTCGTTGTGACCTGGGCGTCACTCGAGCGATAGCGCAGGGTATCCCTTTCGGTCCCGGCCGGCGCCGCCATGGCGGCGAATTGCACCGGTTCTCGGCATACCGGTGAAACAGCCGGGCTGCCTCATTCCCGGGCACCGAAGATATCGGTGCCCACGCGCACCAGGGTCGAGCCGGCGGCGATCGCCAGTTCCAGGTCGCCGCTCATGCCCATCGAGAGGGTATCGAGACTCAGGCCCGCCTGTTTTTCGAGTTGGTGGCGCAAATCGGCCAGGCCCCGGAACACCGCGGCCTGGGCCTCGCGCGGGCTGGCCGGGTCGGGCATGGTCATCAGGCCGCGCAGGCGCAGGCCCGGCAGTTCGTTCACGGCCAGCGCCAGCTCTTCCAGGGCGTCTGCGGGGACGCCGCCCTTGCTGGCCTCGCCGCTCAGGTTGACCTGGATACAGCAGTTCAGCGGCGGCAGCGCCTCAGGGCGCTGGTCGCTCAGGCGCCGGGCGTGTTTCAGCCGGTCCAGGCCATGCACCCAGGCGAAGTGCCGGGCGATGTCGCGGGTCTTGTTGCTCTGGATACGCCCGATGTAGTGCCACTCGACAGGCAGGTCGGCGAGGGCCTGGATCTTGGGCAGGGCATCCTGCAGGTAGTTCTCGCCGAAGGCCTGCTGGCCGGCGCTCCAGGCCTCGCGGATCATTGTTGCCGGCTTGGTCTTGCTCACTGCCAGCAGCTCGATCTCGGGCGGGTTGCGGCCTGCCGCGAGTGCGGCCTGTGCGATACGTCGATGAACATCCTCCAGCGCTTGTGCAATAGTAGGCATGGGATTCCGGTGACTGCTAATCTCTGCCGGCAAGGGTGTTGTGTGGCCGGGGTCCCGTCAAGTATCAGGATGCCGGGCCGTTACAGGCGTGCGTGGTGCAGCGCGCATTGGACTCAAGGGGTAATCGAATCGATGGACATTGCAGAACTGCTCGCCTTCAGCGTCAAGCACAATGCCTCGGATCTGCATCTCTCGGCCGGTCTGCCGCCGATGATCCGGGTGGACGGGGACATCCGGCGGATCAACGTGCCGGTGCTCGATCACAAGACCGTGCATGCGCTGGTCTACGACATCATGAACGACAAGCAGCGCAAGGACTACGAGGAATTCTTCGAAGTTGATTTCTCGTTCGAGATCCCGGGATTGGCGCGTTTCCGGGTCAATGCCTTCAATCAGGATCGCGGAGCCGCGGCGGTATTCCGGACCATCCCCTCCAAGGTGCTTACCCTCGACGAGCTGGAGGCGCCGCCGGTGTTCAAGAGCATCTGCGACAACCCGCGTGGCCTGGTGCTGGTCACCGGGCCGACCGGCTCGGGCAAGTCCACCACCCTGGCGGCGATGATGGACTACAAGAACGAGACCGAGTACGGGCATATCCTCACCATCGAGGACCCCATCGAATTCGTGCACCATTCCAAGAAGTGCCTGATCAACCAGCGCGAGGTGCACCGTGACACCCTGGGTTTCGCCGAGGCACTGCGTTCGGCCCTGCGCGAGGACCCGGACATCATCCTGGTCGGCGAACTGCGCGACCTGGAGACCATCCGCCTGGCGCTGACGGCCGCCGAGACCGGTCACCTGGTGTTCGGCGCCCTGCATACCAGTTCGGCCGCCAAGACCATCGACCGGATCGTGGACGTGTTCCCGGCCGGCGAGAAGGCCATGGTGCGCTCCATGCTGTCGGAGTCGCTGCGCGCGGTGATCTCGCAGACCCTGCTCAAGAAGGTCGGGGGTGGGCGCATCGCCGCGCACGAGATCATGGTCGGTACCCCGGCCATCCGCAACCTGATCCGCGAAGACAAGGTGGCGCAGATGTACTCGGCCATCCAGACCGGGCAGGCGCACGGCATGCAGACGCTTGACCAGTGCCTGCAGGACCTGGTGAAGAAGGGCCTTGTATCGCGTCAGGATGCCCGGGCCCGAGCAGTCAACCGCGACCTTTTCGGGTGAACGACGTGTGAACTGGCGCACAGTTTCGCGACCGCATCGGCGCGTGTCGCGATGCAGGTATCAGAATGTCGTCAGGAGGTAAGTCATGGCCATGGATTTCAACGACATCATCGCCCTGATGGTGGAAAAGAAGGCATCCGACCTGTTCATCACGGCGGACATGCCACCCTGCATCAAGGTGAACGGGCGGGTGATGCCCATCTCCAAGACGCGTCTGACCGAGCAACAGAGCCGGGAGCTGACCTATGCCCTGATGAGTCCGGAACAGCGCGAGGAATTCCTGCACACCAAGGAGTGCAACTTCGCCTTCTCGGCGCGCGGGGTCGGCCGTTTCCGGGTCAGCGCCTTTGTGCAGCGCGATGCGGTCGGTATGGTGCTGCGCCGTATCGAGACGCGTATTCCCTCTTTCGACGAGCTGGGTCTTCCCACGGTATTGCAGGACCTGGCGATGGCCAAGCGGGGGCTGGTGATCTTTGTGGGTGCTACCGGCACCGGCAAGTCCACCTCGTTGGCCGCGATGGTCGGTCATCGCAACCACAACAGTACCGGGCATATCATCTCCATCGAGGACCCGATCGAGTTCCTGCACAAGCACGGGGGCTGCATCATCACCCAGCGCGAAGTCGGCGTGGATACCGAGTCCTACGAGGTGGCCTTGCGCAACACTCTGCGCCAGGCGCCGGACGTGATCCTGATCGGCGAGATCCGTACCCGAGAGGCCATGGAGTATGCCATCACCTTCGCCGAGACCGGCCACCTGGTGCTGACCACCCTGCATGCCAACAACGCCAACCAGGCGCTCGAGCGCATCATCCATTTCTTTCCGGATGACCAGCATGCGCAGGTGCTCATGGACCTGTCGCTGAACCTGCGTGGCATCGTCGCCCAGCAGTTGGTACCGCGTATCGACGGCAACGGCCGGCGGGCAATCGTGGAGATCCTGCTCAACACGCCGCTGGCCTCCGACCTGATCGCCAAGGGCGAGGTGTCCAAGCTCAAGGATCTGATGAAGCGCTCTCGCGAGCACGGCATGATCACCTTCGACCAGGCGCTCTACGAGGCCTGCGTGCGCGGTGAAATCAGCGAGAAGGACGCCATGCACTATGCCGATTCGGCCAACGAGGTGCGCCTGATGCTCAAGCTGGGCGACAACCGGCCCGGTGCGCGCTCGCGCGACCAGAACGCCATGAAGCTGGTGCCGGAGTGATGCCGCCGGTCGGCGCTCAGAATACCCGGTAGCCGTCGAACACCGGTCCGTCCACGCAGACCCGCTGCATGGCGGAGCCGGTATCGGTGGCCACTTCCACCACGCAGCCCGCGCAACCACCCACGGCGCAGGCCATGAATTCCTCCAGCGATACCTGCACCGGCAGTTCGAACTCGCGTGCCAGTGCCACCACGGCCTCGAGCATGGGGTGCGGGCCACAGGCATAGAGCCCGACCTCGGCGCGCGCCTCGTCGTCCAGCGCCCGCAGCCAGTGCCGGGCGAGATCTGTCACATAACCCTCGTGACAGCCGGGATAGCCCTGCAGGCTGGCCAGGCGGCAGGGGATGTCCCAGTCCTCGAGCAGGGGCATGGTGGCGATCACCCCGTCGGGCAGGCCTGGCAGCAGGATCTGCGAGGGACGTGGCTCGAAGGGGAGGGGTACCTCGGAGCCCAGGATCACGAAGGGCTGCGCATCGGCATCGCGCAGCGACTCGGCGAGGAAGATCATCGGCGGCATGCCCACCCCGCCGCCGATCAGCAGCGGCCGGCGCTGTTTCAGCTCGAAGGGCTGGCCAATGGGGCCGAGCAGGCTGAGGCACTCGCCCACGCGCCGCTCCGCCAGCAGGGCAGTGCCTTCGCCGACTGCCTTGTACAGCAGGTCAACCCAGCCGGCCTCGGCAGAGACGCGCATGATGGAGATGGGGCGTCGCAGGGGGCGCAGGGGATGTACCTGGAGATGCACGAACTGGCCCGGCAGGGCCCGTGCCGCACAGCCGGGGGCCTGCACGCGCAACAGGTACTGGTCGCCGGGAAAGGCCTGGTGTTCCAGGATCTCGGCCTCCTCGAGGAGGATGCTGTCTCGGTGGGGTCGGTCGTTCATGGCGCGAAGCTTACCGTAATCGGCACTCGGGGTTCACTACGAAAGGTGGGAACCCCGCGCAGTGATGTGGCCTGGAGCTGTTGCTGGCTGGGTGCGCGATCCTGCCAGCGACGGTGCCGGCTTTGCTAAGCTGGAGGCTATTCTCCATCCCGGCCCAGGAGCCTTCCGGATGCAGCGTCTGCTGATGCTCTGTGCCAGGTATCCGTGGCACGCCCCCGGGTTCCTGTTGCTGGTCTCGCTCGCGGCCGCCACCCAGTTGCGGTACGTCCAGGTGCAGATCGCCACCGACGAACTGCTGGTGATAGACGATCCCGAACGCGCCTATTACGAGCGTGTCAGCCGCCAGTTCGGGGAAGAGGACATCATCGTTCTCTACCTGGAGGACGAGGCGCTGATGGCGCCGGAACGCCTCGAGGTCCTGCGCCAGACCCTCGAACAGATCGAGCAGCTGGATTTCGTCGACCGGGTCGAGAGTCTGTTCTCCGTGCCCTGGCTCAAGAGTGTCGATGGCTATCTGAACAAGGATCCCTATCTGAAGCGGTTGCCGAAGGATGCCGCCGAAGGAGAGCGCCTGCTCGCTCAGGCGTTGCAGGATCCCTTCGTGCGTCACGTGCTGCTGTCAGCCGACGGGCGGGTGATGGGCGCGGCCATCGTGCTGCGCGACGGCGTGAGCGGAGAGGACGACCTGCGGGTGACGCGCGCGCTCGAGCGCCTGGTCGCGCCCCTGCGCGCGCATTACCGCAAGGCCTTCGCCATCGGCTATCCGCATGTGCGCACGGCCATCGCCCAGCAGATCCGCAAGGAGCAGGCCGAGCTGTTTCCGTGGGCGGTGGGAGCGCTGCTGCTGGCGCTGTTCCTGTTGTTGCGCCAGCTGGTCGACATCCTTGCGCCGGTGCTCACCGCGGCGATCAGCATCGTCTGGACCCTGGGCGTGATGGGGCTGAGCGGCATCCCGCTGAACGTGGTCACCTCCATCGTGCCGATCCTGCTGATCATCGTCGGTTCGACCGAGGACATCCACCTGTTGTCGGAGTTTCGTCACGCTCAGCGCGAAGGCCTGGATCGCGAAGCAGCACTCGAGCGCATGGCGGTGCGCATGGGACGCACGGTGCTGCTGACCTTCATTACAACCTATGCCGGGTTCTTTTCGGTGGCACTGAGTCGCATCGAGGTGCTGTGGCAGTTCGGCATCCTCGCCTCGACCGGCCTGCTGTTCAATTTCGTGGCCACCGTGGTACTGATCCCGGCGCTGCTTTCGCTGGCGGGCCACTGGCAGCTCGACGGGCGCTCGCGTTTCGTGCAGCGGCGTCCGGGGCGTCTGGCACGGCGATACTGGGGGCTGCTCCATCGCTCGCGCTGGGGCATTCTCGTGGTGCTGCTCGGGGTCTCGCTGATCGCGGCGCTCGGGGTACCCCGAATCGAGGTCGATCACAGCACCGTGGAGAGCCTGGCCCGCGACTCCGAGGTGCGGCGCCAGGTCGAGGCGGTCAACGAGCGCCTGGCCGGGCTCGAGAACTTTTCCATCGTGGTCGAATCGGGTATCGAGGACACCTTCCTCAAGGTGCGCTATCTCGAGCAGGTCGCCGCCATCCAGGCGTTCATCGACGAACAGGGGCTGGCCCGTTCCACCACCTCGTTCACCAATTACCTGTCGATGCTCAACATGGCCTTCCAGGAGCTGGAGCGACCGTCACTCCCCGGCTCGGACGACGTGGTCGACGAACTGATGATCTTTCTCGATCATCGCCATGTGCGGGCCTATGTGTCGGACGACTACAGTCGATTGCGCATCCTCGTTCGGCATCCGATCGATTCCACGGTGGCGTTGCAGGCCTTTGTCGATCGTGTGCAGGCCTATCTGGACGAGCATCTCGATGCCGGTCTCGAGGCGCATATCACCGGTTCCTCGGTGCTGACCCTGCGCGCCACCCAGTCGATGATCCGTGGCCAGCTGGAGTCGGTGGTGCTCCTGCTGCTGTTCTTCGTGCTCATCATTTCGGTGCTGTTCACCGATCTCCGCGTGGGTCTGATCGCCGCCTTGCCCAATGCCCTGCCGGTGCTGGTGCTGTTCGGTGTCATGGGGTACGCGGGTATCCCGCTGAACATCGGTACCACCATGGCCGCGGCCATCGCCATCGGGATTGCGGTGGACGATACCCTGCACTTCATGTTGCGTTACAACCGGGAGCTCCGGTCCTCGCGGCACCAGATCGCCGCCATGCAGGCGACCCTGGCCGGTGAGGGGCTGCCGGTGATCGCCACCTCGGTGGCACTGGTCGCCGGTTTCCTGGTCTTTACCTTCTCGGACTTCCAGCCCATCGTGTTGTTCGGTGCGCTCAGCGCCCTGGTCATTGCCACTGCCCTGCTGGCGGATTTCGTGATCACCCCCCTGGCCATCTCCTCGCTGCGCCTGGTCAACCTGTGGGACCTGCTGTCGGCCCAGTTGCGGCGTGAGATCATTCCGCAGAGTGTGCTGTTCCGCGGCATGCGCTCCTGGCAGATCCGCCGTTTCATCCTCACCAGCACGCTGGGAGAGTACGGGCCGGGCGAGGTGATCTTCGAGCCGGGGGACGAATCGGATGCCATGTTCCTGGTGATGCGCGGCACGGTGGAGGTGACGGTGCCTGGCAGAGGCGGTGAAAGGGCTGATCTGGTGGTCAGTCGTTTCGGCGTGGGGGAGCTGTTTGGTGATGTGGCGGTACTGGCCCGTGAACGCCGCAAGACGCGAGCGCGTGCGATCGAACCGACGACCTTGCTGCTGCTGGGGCGCGACAGCCTCTACAATGCCGTGCAATACCACCCCCTTTTGGCGAGTCGTCTGTTCTACAATCTGGCGGTCGACGTGAGCTGTCGCTGGATCCGTTTCATCGGCAGCATCCAGTCGCCGGCGGATCGCCTGCGGGGGCGCGGATCGGGCAAGGGAGCCGAGGACGGCCACTGCGGGCCGGATCGCTGAGGAGTCGTCACGATGCGAAGGAGAATCCGCGAGCGGGCCGCGCTCGCACTGATGGCCTTGTTGCCACTGGTCGCCACCCTGGCCCGGTCGGCACCGTCTCCCGTGTTCAGCGCCCCCTACAGCGGTGAGCGGGTGACCGAGTACGAGGTGGAGCTGGCGACCGGCCCCCATACCCGGCGCAGTTTTCGTATTCCCGCCGAGTGCCCGGCCGCCCATCAGGCCTTTCGCGCCGGGGCGCAACAATGGTGCAATCGTGTGGAGCGCCGGCTCTGGGCCAAGGTGATGCAGGATTGTTACTATGCCGCCTTTCTGGCTCGGGCCCGCCCCGGTGCGCAACACGATTTCGTGACCGGTTATGATTTCATGAACGCGCGCCTGGCCGACCTGCCGTTGCGTCGCGATTGCGGGCAGGACAACGGATGCGAACCGTTGCCACCGGGAGTGATCGACCTGGGACAGATCCTGGCCCGGGTGACCACGCGGGAGGAGGGCGAACACGCCACGCCCGAGGCCTGCCGGGTCGAACACGGGCGTTTTCGGGGCTGGGTGCGATTCGACCCGAAGAAAGGCATGGTCTGCTGGTCCGATCCGCGAGCCAATGGCTTGCATCATCGCCGTGGACCATGCCGACGTGAATGGAGACGGTTACCTGGATGCGGTTCTGCGATTGATCCCGCTCGGACGGGACTATCGCCGTACTCCGTTGATCCTGCCGTTGACGCGCAAGCAGTCGGAAGGCCCCTTCAGCCTGCCGGACCGGCTGGTGGTGCCGTGAGCACATTCGAGGCACCAGGGGTGTCGGGAGGTTTCCGAAACATGTGGGTTCTTGCCGTCAGTCTGTTGGCCTACCTGTTCGGCCTGGGGGTGCTGGTGCTCTTCGTGTTGTTCGTCGCTCCCTGGCCGGTACTGCCGTGGCACGTGGACTCCGGGGGAGCCGGGTTACCGTTGTGGCTGGCGGCCGGTGTCGACATCGGGCTGCTGGCGCTTTTCGGTCTGCAACATTCCGTGATGGCGAGACCCCGTTTCCGGCGGCTGGTGCCGCCAGCGCTCACGCGCGCCGTCTATGTATTGGCCTCGGGCGTGGCGCTGGGGCTGATGATCGCTTGCTGGCAGCCGTTGCCCGGCGAGCCCTGGCAGGTCGAACAGCCGTTCGCACGGGGCTTGCTGTTGGCGGCGTTCGTTGGTGGCTGGGCGCTGTCGGTCTATGCCACCTTCGTCATCGATCACTTCGAACTGTTCGGTCTGCGCCAGGCCTGGCAGCACCTGCGGGGGGTGACCGCGCCGGCGCCCGCCTTTCGCGAGGTGTCGCTTTACCGCTGGGTGCGTCATCCCATGCAGCTCGGCGTGTTGATCGGACTGTGGGCCACGCCGCAGATGTCGACCGGCCACCTGCTGCTGGCGCTGGGCATGACCGCCTATGTGCTGATCGGCCTGTGGTTCGAGGAGCGCGACCTGCTGGTCGAGCTGGGTCCGGCCTATGCCGAGTACCGCCAACGGGTGCCGCGGTTGATTCCCCTGCGTCTGCCGCGCTGACAAGCCCAGGCGCGCGCGCTAAAGTGCCCTGGCGCATCTGCAAGAGGTACCTGTGATGACTGACACGTCTTCCAAGCGCCCGGTCCGCCTGGCGATCCTGACCATTTCCGATACCCGTACCCCCGAGAACGACACCTCCGGTAACGCGCTCGAACGCATGGCCACCGAAGACGGTCACGAAGTGGTCGAGCGCCTGATCGTGCCCGACGACATCTACCGCATCCGCTACGAGGTCTCGCGCTGGATCATCGACCCGAAGGTCGAGGCGGTGATCACCACCGGCGGCACCGGGCTCACCGGTCGCGACGGCACCCCTGAGGCAGTGGCCCCGCTGCTCGACCGGACCATCGAGGGCTTCGGTGAGCTGTTCCGCTGGCTTTCCTACCAGAAGATCAAGACCTCGACCATTGCCTCGCGCGCCATCGGCGGGGTGGCCAATGGCACCTTCATCTTCTGTCTGCCGGGTTCGACCGGTGCCTGCAAGGACGCCTGGAACGGCATCCTGCGCGACCAGCTCGACCTCTCGCACCGGCCCTGCAACCTGGTCGAGCTGATGCCGAGGCTGACCGAGTCATGAGTGCCAGTGGCAGTGCCGCGGACTGTTTCTCTGCCGACGGCATGCTGAGTGCCGACGAGGCGCGACGCATCCTGATCGAGTCGGCGGTGCCGCTGACCGAGACCGAGCGGGTGCCGTTGGTCACCGCCCTCGGTCGCGTGCTGGCCGCGGATGTCACCTCACCGCTGGACGTGCCCGGGCACGACAACAGCGCGATGGACGGCTACGCCATCCACGCCGCCGACACCGCGACCGGCAGTGCCGAGCTGTCGGTGGCCCAGCGTATTCCCGCTGGCACGGTCGGCACATCGCTCGAACCCGGCACCGCGGCGCGCATCTTCACCGGTGCGCCCATGCCCGAGGGCGCCAACGCCGTGGTGATGCAGGAAGAGGTCGTGGTCGAAGGCGAGCGCATTCGCATCGGGCGCCGTATCGCCCCCGGCGAGAATGTACGCCCACGCGCCAACGACGTGGCCAGCGGCGACGTGGTGCTGCATGCCGGCGAGTGCCTGCGGCCGCAGGCGGTGGGGCTGCTCGCCTCGCTGGGCGTGGCCGAGGTCGAAGTGGTGCGTCGCCTGCGCGTGGCCCTGCTGAACACCGGTGACGAGATCGTCGAGCCGGGTACCCCGCTGGGGCCAGGACAGATCTACAACTCCAACCGCTACACGCTCACCGCCTGCCTGCAACAGGCCGGTTGTGAAGTGGTCGATCTGGGCCAGGTCGAGGACACCCTGGAGGCCACCCGCGCGGCGCTGCGCGAGGCAGCCGGACGGGCCGATCTGATCATCACCAGCGGTGGCGTCTCGGTGGGCGAGAAAGACCACATCCGCGCCGCGGTCGAGGCCGAGGGCGAGATATCCCTGTGGCGTGTGCGCACCAAGCCGGGCAAGCCGCTGGCCTTCGGGCGGGTGGGCGAGACCCCCTTCATCGGCCTGCCGGGCAACCCGGTCTCGGTGTTCGTCACCCTGTGCCTGTTCGGCCTGCCCTACATCCGCGCCGCACAAGGTCGTCGTGATCCCTTTCCGGCGCCCCTCCTCGCCTGTCTGCCGCACGCGGTCGAACGTCCGCTCAAGCGCCGCGAGTTCGTGCGCGTACGCCTCGAGCACCGCGCCGGGGCGTTGCCGCTGGCGCAGTGGTTCCCGCGCCAGGGCTCGGATGTGCTCACCAGCACCGTCTGGGCCGACGGCCTGCTCGAGATCACCGAAGACAGCGTGCTGCCCGAGGGCGCGCCGCTCAACTACTGGTCATTCGAACAGCTGTTGTCATGATCCACGTACTCTATTTCGCCAGGCTGCGCGATCGCCTCGGGGTGGCCGAGGAGCAGCTCGAGACCTTTCCTCCCACCCTGGGTGAACTGCGTGAGCAGCTCGCCGCGCGCGGCGGCGACTGGGGCGAGGCCTTCTCTGCTCATGTGCTGATGGCGGTCAACCAGGAGATGGCCGGACCCGAGACCCCGCTGGCCGATGGCGACGAGGTCGGTTTCTTCCCTCCGGTGACCGGCGGATGAAGACCCGCATCGCTGTCCAGACCGAGCCGTTCGACCTGGCCGAGGAGACCGCGCGGCTGAGCGCGGGGGATGCCACCATCGGTGCGGTGGCCAGCTTCGTGGGACTGGTGCGCGGCCACAACCGTGTGGGCGAGGACGCCGCCGACATCACCACGCTCATCCTCGAGCACTACCCCGGCATGACCGAGAAGGCCCTGTCCCGCATCGTCGATGCCGCCGCCGAACGCTGGCCGCTGCAGGCGGTGACCGTGATCCACCGCGTCGGCGAGCTGCGCCTGGGCGAGCCCATCGTGCTGGTGCTCACCGCCAGCGCCCACCGCCAGGCGGCCTTCGAGTCCTGTCAGTTCATCATGGACATCCTCAAGACCGAGGCCCCCTTCTGGAAGAAGGAACGCCTGCCCGATGGGCGCGAACGCTGGGTGGATGCCCGCGAGAGCGACAGCGAGGCCGCCGCGCGCTGGTTGCGTGACTGAGGGCAGCGTGTCCACAAAAAACCCCGCCACGTGGGCGGGGAGAGTTTGCCACTCCTGCCGGGGGTCTCTGGTCAGTTGTTCAGCGGCTTGAGCTTGAGCTCGCTGTCGGTAGCCTTCAGGAAGCCGTATTTCGCGTAGATGGCCTGTGCTTCCGGGGTGCCGAGGTAGGCGGGGTAACGCTCGGCGTTGTGCGGGTTGCGGCCGGTGGCCAGGGTCCCGATGGCATAGCCCACCTTGTGTTGCATGTTGTAGGGTGCGGGGATGGACACGCCCTCCACCGGCCGGCCCTGGGCCTGCGCATGTTTCACCTCGGTGGTCCACACGATGCCCACGTCGGCCTCGCCCTTTTCGATCCGGTAGGGCGTTTCACGGTGATGGGGCGAGGTGAACCAGGTCTTGCCGGGGACGGCCCAGCAGCTCTTGCATTTTGCGCCGCCGGTGACCTTGTCGTACAGGCCCAGGTCCTTGAGCATCTGTGCGCCGTAGAACTTGAAGATGCCCTCGGTCAGCGGGTTGGGGTGGGATTGCACCAGGTCGTCGCGGCCCAGGTCTTCCGGCCCCTTGATGCCCTTGGGGTTGCCCTTGGCGACCATCAGTTCCAGCTTGTTGTGGGTGTAGATCATGTAGTCGTGCATGAGCCCCTTCTTTGCCAGTTTTTTCAGGTGGCCCAGGTTCACGCTGGCGAACAGGTCGGGATTCTGTGCGGTCTTCTGGCCATCGATGATGCCCTGCTTGAGGATCTGGCCCTTGAGGATCTGGCCCTTGAGGATCTGGCCGGGCGGGATGGTCTCGACGTAGATGGTCTTGATGTCGGGATTCTTCTTCTGGAAGTCGCGGATCAGCTCTTCCATGACCATGAACTGGTTGCCGGCGAGGTACATGACCAGGTCGGCGGTATAGGAATCACCGATCTTCCCGTAGGCAATGTGCCCGTCGGCATGGAAGGTGCGGTAGTCATGGCCGAGGCCCGCAGCGTCCTTGCCCTTGGCCGCCATCACGGGGGTGCCCAGGAGCAGCGTCGTGGCCGCGAGCAGTGCGGGCAGCTTGCCCAGCAGTCTGGATGGTTTCATGGGGTCCTCCTTCGGTATCGTTGTTTGGCCTCTTCATCCTGGGTCGGGTAGCGTGGTTCGCCAATACGATCGAATACGGGATGACCCCTGGGGGAAACCCCAGGGTGAGTGGTAAGCTGTTGATCAGGCAGGAGAAGCGGAGGGCTCGCCGGCGTCGATCACGCCGGCGTCGATCACGCCGGCGTGCATGGCCAGCCGGGTGAGTTCGGCCGCGTTGCGCAGTTCGAGCTTGCGCATCAGGTTGGAACGGTGCAGCTCGACGGTCTTCACGCTGATGCCGAGTTCGCGGGCGATCTGCTTGTTGGACAGGCCGCGGGCGACTGCGGTGAGTACCTCGCGTTCCCGCGGGGTGAGGCCGGCCAGGCGGTGAGCGGCCAGCGCGCGGTGTTGCGCGCGCTGGCGGTTCTGTTCCTCGTAGGCCAACCACTGGGCGACCAGTTGCAGGATGCGCATCCCCAGCTCGTTGTCGCGGCCCAGCTTGTCTGAGGCCTCTGCGCCGGCGGCCAGTTCGAGCGCGCAGAGGGTCTTTCCTCCCTGCACCACCGGGCAGGCGAGGTAACGCATCGGCGTGTCTCCGTCACCCAGGGTGCATTCGAACGGTGCGCGTTCGGCGATCGCGCGGGCGGCGCCGTCGGGGTGCAAGGCGTCGGGCGGGGTGTCTGGCGGGGTGTCTGGCGGGGTGTCTGGCGGGGTGTCTGGCGGGGTGTCTGGCGGGGTGTCTGGCGGGGTGTCTGGCGGGGTGTCTGGCGGGGTGTCTGGCGGGCTGGCCGCGCAATACTCGGGGCGCCCGTCGCGCACCCGATGCAGCAGCAGGCGGTGGGTGGCGAAATAGGCGGCCAGCCGGTCGAGGATGGACTGCAGGCGCTGTTCGGGATCGAGGTCGTCGCGCACGATCAGCGCATGGATGCCCTGCAGACAGTCGCAGCCGTCGTGCAGGGCCTCTTCCTGGCGGATGCGCGCGGCGATGTCTTCCTGCAACTCGCGGTTGGCCACGAGCAGCGCTTCGGTGCGCGCCTCGACCAGGCGCTCGAGCTCGTCGCGATGGCGGGTGAGTGCCTGCTGCGAGCGTTTCAGTTCACGGTTGATGCGCAGTACGTAGAGGCTGCCGGCCAGGCCGAACAGCAGGGCGGCGAGCAGGCCGCTGAGCAGGGCCGCGTGGCTGCGCCACAGGGCGGACAGGGTGAGCGGTTGCGGGGTGTAGGGAGCGATCTGCAGGGTGCGCAGCACTTCGTGCACGCCGTTGTAGTCGAGCGGGATGGTCCACCCGGCGATGCCGGCGGCACGCGCCACCGGGCCGTTGGCGGGCATCTGCAGCAGGTGCAGGGCGACTTCCCCGGCCAGCGTCTCGTCGGTGCGCGGGAGCCGTGCCAGCGGCCATTCGGGATACAGCGGAGTGCTCAGGCGCAGGGGGAAGCCGGGTTCGTGACGGGGGAGCAGCACGCGCAGCGCGCGTCGCGCCAGCAGGAAGCCGCCGAAGGCCTCGGGGCTGACCGCGGCGAGGCGTCGTCCACGCAGCTCCGCGGCGGTGCGGATCTCGCTGTCGGCGCGCGTGAAGAGTACCGCCCCGAAGCGGGTCAGGGGGCGTTCGTCGTGCCGGTTGCGCAGGGTAAGGATGCGCGTGGCGCCGAAGCTCACCTCGAGCTGGACGTAGTGCGCCGGGTTGGTGAGTACGAAATCGAGCTGATCCTTGCGGATGCGGTTGCGAAACCCCTCGTGGGTGAGCGGTACGATGCGAAAGGTGTACCCGGGGATGCGTGCGCTCAGGTAGCTGGCCAGCGGCTGCCAGCGCGCCAGCGCCCGTTCCTCGCCGTCGAAGGCGAGCACGCCGATGTGCACGCTGCGTGGCGGCGCGCCGGTGGCGAGCCCCCAGCAAAGCAGGGTGATCAGCAGGCAGGGAAGGAATCGCATGTGGGGGAGATGCGGGGCGCCGCGGTTTATTCCCCGGTTTTCCCCGTCGGCTCGGCAGGTATTCCCGTGGGCAGCCCGTCGAGGCTGAGCTGGTTCTTCTCCGCCCAGTAGGTGCGGATGCCGTGTTCGCCCTTGCGCCAGGCCCAGTCGGCGAGCAGGTGGCGTTCGCCGCGATAGTCGAATAGGGGCACGCCGAAGCCGCAGGAGGTCTGCACCAGGTCGATATGCAGCTCGATGATCTGGCGCGCACCGGGGTCGGGCGGGAAATACGCGTCCAATTCGCGCCAGTCGGGATCGTTGCGGTGGGTCGCATCGGCCTCGCCGTACAGGCGCAGGATCAGCGGATCGCCGTCGAAGGCGCAGAACATCAGGGTCATGCGGGGGCTCTGGCGCAGGTGGGCGGCGGTCTCGTTGCCGCTGCCGGTGAGGTTGCGCCAGATCACCCGTCGGGGATCGAGCACGCGCAGGCTGTTGCCGCCCTTGGGAGAGAGGTTCACCCGTCCCTCGGGTGCCGCGGTGGCGACGAAGAACAAGTGCTGGCGTGTAATGAAGTCGGTCTGTTCCGGGGTGAGGGCGGGGTATCTCCTGGCCATCATGGGGATTCCTGTTTGCAGGCGGACAGGCAGGCGAGGCGGATCGCTTCCTTCAGGTGGTCGAGGTCCCGGCAGTCGTGCAGCGCGCGGGCGTTCAGGCATTGTCGGATCTCGCCTTCGCGCTCCACGAACACGGCGGGCAGCTTGACCCGCACCTGCGGGTATTCGCGCCGGAACTCGTCGCGATGCAGGAAGCGTGTCTCCACCGGCAGGGCCTCGACGAAGTCGCGCCAGGCCTCGCGCTCGCGCAGCACGCCGTGGGTGAGCATGCACAGGTCGCAGTGGTAGGTCTGCGGTGAGAACAGCTTGTGGCCGATGTCGGCCAGGGTATTGAACAGGCCCGAGTCGGCGTTGTAGACGAACAGCAGACGCGGCATGCGAAACTCCGGTGTGTCAGACTGGCGGCCAGGCGGATCGAGGAACCTCAGAACAGCTCGTAAAACGTGATCTCATCGCCGAAAGGTGTCATTTTTGCGTTGCCTGTCTTCGTAATCGCTGGCCATTACGTGCAATGGGCGCCTTCAACTGACACATTTTGGGCGGCGATCTCAGTGCTCCGGACTTGTCCAGAGGTTTCTTGAATTCCGTCCGCCAGCCCCGATGTTGGGACTGTTCCGCCAACCCTAGCAGATCAGGCAAGCCGTATTCGATGGAATTCAAGGACTACTACGAGATCATGGGCGTCTCGCGTGACGCCACGCAGGACGAGATCAAGCGCGCCTACCGCAAGCTGGCGCGCAAGTATCATCCCGACGTGAGCAAGGAGCCGGATGCCGAGCAGCGCTTCAAGGAGATCGGCGAGGCCTACGAGGTGCTCAAGGATCCCGAGAAGCGCGCCGCCTACGACCAGCTCGGTGCCAACTGGCAGGCCGGGCAGGACTTCCGTCCGCCGCCGGACTGGGACCAGGGCTTCGAGTTCCACGGTGGCGGCTTCACCGGTGCCGATGCCGAGCAGTTCAGCGACTTCTTCGAGAGCCTGTTCGGTCGCGCGCGCGGCGGCCGGCAATACACCTATTCGACGGCGGGCGGTGGCGGCTTCGACCTGCGCGGCGAGGACACCTACGCCAAGGTGCTGATCGATCTCGAAGACGCCTACCAGGGGGCGACCCGGACGCTCACCCTCAAGCACACCGAGCTGGGACCGGATGGCCGGCCGCAGCTGCGCGAGCGCACGCTCAACGTGCGCATTCCAAAAGGGGTGAAGGAAGGGCAGCACATCCGCCTGGCGCGTCAGGGCAGTCCCGGCATTGGCAAGGGCGAACCGGGGGATCTCTATCTCGAAGTGGCGTTCCGCCCGCATCCCTTTTATCGTGTGGAGGGCAAGGATGTCTACATCGAGCTGCCGGTGGCACCCTGGGAGGCAGCGCTGGGCGCCAAGGTCAAGGTGCCCACGCCGGCTGGTGCAGTGGACCTGAAGATCCCCGCCGGCTCCAAGGCCGGGCGCAAGCTGCGTCTGAAGGGCCGCGGGATTCCGGCGAAGCAACCGGGGGATTTCTACGTCGAACTACAGATTGCCCTGCCGCCGGCCGATGATGCGGAAGCGCGCACCGCCTACGAGCGGTTCAGGGATGCCTTTCCGGGCTTCGCCCCGCGGGCATATCTGGGAGTGTGACGGGCCATGAACACGCAAATGACGACGCTATTTGACGGGGAGCTGCTGGAAGAGGACGTGGAACTGAGCCTCGCCGAACTGAGCATGGCCTGCCACCTGCCGGCCGAGACGGTGCTGGAGATGGTCGAATATGGCCTGATCGAGCCGTTGGGGCGTGATCCGGCGGGTTGGCGTTTCAGCGGCCTGAGTGTGCAGCGGGTGCGTTGCGCCCAGCGTCTGCGTGCCGACCTGGGCGTCAATCTCGCCGGGGCGGCGCTGGCGCTCGACCTGCTCGAGGAGATCGAGCGCCTGCGCGGCCGGCTGCGTCGCCTGGGGGCCGAGTGAACGGGGCGACACCGGGCATCGACCCGCTGGTCTGGGAGGAACACGCCTGGCGCAATCGCCTGCAGTCGCTGTTCCTGCTCGCGGCGATGGGTGGTTTCATGGCCCTGCTGGGCTGGCTGCTGTGGGGCGAGAGCGGGGTCTGGATGATGCTGTTCACTACGGCGCTCGGTGTGGTCTTCAATCCCGGCATCTCGCCGCGCTGGGTGATGCGCCTGTACGGTGCTCGCCCCCTGCGGCGCGAGCAGGCGCCCGAGCTGTTCGATACCGTCGAGCAACTGGCACGGCGCGCCGGGCTCGAACGCCCCCCCGAACTGTACTGGGTGCCCAGCAGCATGCTTAACGCCTTTGCCGTGGGGACCCCGGCGCATTCCGCGGTCGCCGTCACCGACGGACTGTTGCGCAATCTCGACCTGCGCGAGTTGACAGGGGTGCTGGCGCACGAGATCAGCCACGTCCGCAACCGCGACCTCTGGGTGATGGGGCTGGCCGATCTGTTCAGCCGCGCCCACCAGCACTCTGTCGCTGTTTGGCCAGTTCCTGCTGCTGGCCAACCTGCCGCTGATCCTGCTCGGCGGTGCGGTCATCAGCTGGTCGGCCATCCTGCTGCTGGTGTTCGCGCCCACGCTCAGCGGCCTGGCGCAACTGGCGCTGTCTCGCACTCGCGAGTACGACGCCGATCTGAATGCCGCGCGGCTGACCGGCGATCCCGACGGTCTGGCCAGCGCGCTGGCCAAGATCGAGCGCGTCCAGGGCAGCTGGCTGGAGCGTATCTTCCTGCCCGGTCGCCGGGTGCCCGAACCCTCCCTGCTGCGTACCCACCCCGAGACCGCCGACCGCATCGCGCGGCTCATGGAACTCAAGCAACGCATGGGGTCGACCGTTTCTCTCGCCGACCTGCCTGGTGGCGTCCTGCACCTGCATGGTCTCGGCGGTCTGGTCCGCCGGCGCCCCGGCTGGCACCTGAGCGGCCTCTGGCACTGATTGTTTCTCACCACAGAGGGCACAGAGCGGGTGGGGCAGGCGTGGAAACGGCGTCGGTTCCACATGATTGGCTGGTCATGGCGCCCGCGCCACGGGCAACCGGGGAAAAGTCTTGATCCTTCGATTCGATAAATCGCTAAAAGCTATCGACCATTTAGTAATATTTGATTTCCATAATTGATAGCTAAACGTGGATAGCTAAACGTGATAATCCTCCTGTCGTCGATAGCAATCAACCCAAAGACAGGAGAAAGACCATGCAGAATCGTGAAGGACAAACCGTACCCAGCGTCGTCTTCCACACCCGCGAGAACGGGGAGTGGAAGGACATCCACAGTGACGAGATCTTCAAGGGCCGCACCGTGGTGCTGTTCGCCTTGCCAGGCGCGTTCACGCCCACCTGCTCCTCGGGCCACCTGCCACGTTACAACGAGCTGGCACCGGTGTTCCGGGAGAACGGGGTGGACGAGATCGTCTGCCTGTCGGTCAACGATGCCTTCGTCATGGAGGCCTGGAAGAAGGACCTGGAAGCCGAGAACGTCACCCTGATCCCCGACGGCAACGGCGAGTTCACCGCTGGCATGGGCATGCTGGTGGACAAGTCCGATCTCGGCTTCGGCAAGCGCAGTTGGCGTTACGCCATGCTGGTGCGTGACGGGGTGATCGAGAAGATGTTGATCGAGCCGGACGTGCCGGGCGACCCCTTCGAGATCTCGGATGCCGACACCATGCTGAACTACATCAACCCGAACGCACGCAAGCCGCGGCCGATCAGCCTGATGACCAAGCCCGGCTGCCCCTTCTGCGCCCGTGCCAAGGCGATGCTCAAGGAGCGCGGCATGCCCTACGAGGAGATCGTGCTCGGCCGCGACGCCACCATCCGCTCGGTGCGCGCCATCACCGGCCGCGAGACGGTGCCCCAGATGTTCGTCGATGGTCACTACATCGGGGGCTCCGAGGAACTCGAGGCCTGGCTGGCCGAACAGGCATCGCAGGCCGCCTGAAGCACCTTTCAGCCGTCCATTCGTGGATGCGCAATCCTGGAACCGAACGATCCCGTGCTTCCTCCCTGCTTGCGGGGAGGGCCAGGGAGGGCAAGGAGAACACCATGAACCGACATTTCGATCTCATCGCCATCGGCGGCGGCGGCAGCGGCGGGCTGGCCGTGGCCGAGCGCGCCGCCCAGCTCGGCCGCCGGGTGGCGGTCGTGGAGGCGGCCGAGATGGGGGGCACCTGCGTGAACGCCGGCTGCGTGCCCAAGAAGATCATGTGGTATGCCGCGCAGCTCGCGCACGCGGTGGACGATGCGCCCGGCTTCGGCATCCCCGCCTCGCGTGGGACCACCGACTGGCTCACCCTGGTGGGCGCGCGTGAGCGCTACGTGGCCGACATCCGCCGCTACTGGAACGGCTACGTGGGCGAGTCCGGCATCACCCGCATCGACGGCCGGGCGCGTTTCACGGATGCGCACACCCTGGCGGTGGATGGCGAGCGCTGCACCGCCGATCACATCGTCATCGCCACGGGAGGGCGTCCGCTGGTGCCGCCGGTGCCCGGCGCCGAGCTGGGGATCACCTCCGACGACTTCTTCGCCCTGCGCGAACAGCCGCGCCGGGTGGCGGTGATCGGCGGCGGCTACATCGGCGTGGAGCTGGCCGGCATGTTGCGCGCGCTCGGCTCGGAAGTGGCGCTGGTCGCGCTCGAGGACCGGGTGCTGGAACGTTTCGACCCGATGATCTCGGAGGTGCTCGGCGAGCAGATGCGCCGCCAGGGCATCGCCTTGCACCTGAGCTGGCCGGTGGCCGCGCTGGAGCGAGACGGCGGGGGTATCCGCCTGCGGTCTCGCGAAGGCGCGACGCTCGGCGGCTTCGATGCGGTGATCTGGGCGGCCGGTCGCCGCGCCAACACCGAGGGCCTGGACCTCGAGGCCGCCGGTATCCGCACCGCGCCCGACGGCAGCATCCCGGTCGATGCCTGGCAGCAGACCGGCGTGAAGGGGGTGTACGCCATCGGCGATGTCACCGGCCGGGTGCCGCTGACCCCGGCGGCCATCGCCGCCGGTCGGCGCCTCGCCGAGCGCCTGTTCGGCGGCCGGCCGCGGGCGCGGGTCGATTATGACAACGTGCCCAGCGTGGTGTTTGCGCACCCGCCGGTGGGTACGGTCGGGCTCACCGAGTCCGAGGCACGCGACCGCTTCGACCGGGTGACCGTCTATTCCACGCGCTTCACACCCATGCGGCATGCGCTCTCGGCACACCCGACCGAGACCGCGATGAAGCTGGTATGCGCCGGCGAGGACGAGCGCGTGGTGGGCATCCACCTGGTCGGCGAGAGCGTCGACGAGATGTTGCAGGGTTTCGCGGTGGCGCTGAAGATGGGGGCGACCAAGGCTGACCTGGACGCGACACTCCCCATCCACCCGGTGAGTGCCGAGGAGCTGGTGACCCTGAAGATACCGGACCCGGAACCCGAAGCCTGGCGCGAGGTCGGGTAGCGGGGTGGGCCGCCCTCCTTTGCGGCCCGTCCCACCGCGGGTTTTGCGCTACCCTTGATCGAGGCGGTGCCGCCCCCATTTCACGACGGCAGGCGCTTCTCGGCGCCGGACAACCGAGAACAAGGACAACCCCATGGCCAAGAGTGAATTTCATGCGGGAGGTGACAAACCCCGCATCGAGATCAACAAGTCCAGCAAGACACCCTTCTGGCAACACCCGCAGTTCAATCTGATCCTGTACCTGTTGTTCATTCTGCTGTCGTTCCATTTCTGGGGACAGGCGCAGGAGGCACGGCGGCTGGAGATACCCTACAGCGAGTTCCTGCAGCACGTGGAGAAGCACGAGGTGGCCGAGGCGGTGATCACCGACAAGGCCATCGTCGGCACCCTCACCGAGACCGATCCGCAGACCGGCGAGCCGAAGCGTTTCATTACCGTGCCCCTGCTCGCCAACCAGGAACTGGCCGACAAGCTGGCCGCCAATGGCGTGCGCTATACCGTACGCGTGGGCGACAACTGGCTGAGCCAGTTCTTCTTCAACTGGGTGTTGCCCTTCGGCATCCTGTTCCTGGTGTGGGGCTGGATCGCGCGCAACATGGGGCCGCTGAACAAGGGCTTCCTCAACATCGGCAACCGCATCCATGTACACCCCGAGGAGGGGCCCAAGGTCACCTTCGGCGACATTGCCGGTTACGAGGACGTCAAGCAGGAACTGCGCGAGACGGTGGATTTTCTCAAGGACCCGCAGCGCATCCGCGAGCTGGGTGGGCGTGCACCCAAGGGGGTGCTGCTGCTCGGCCCGCCGGGTACCGGCAAGACCCTGTTTGCGCGCGCGGTGGCCGGCGAGGCCGGAGTGCCCTTCTTCAATATCAGTGGCTCGGAATTTATCGAGATGTTTGTCGGCGTGGGGGCGGCACGGGTGCGCGAGTTGTTCGAGCAGGCGCGCGCCAAGGCACCGTGCATCATCTTCATCGACGAGATCGATGCCATCGGCCGTTCGCGCAGTGCCGGCATGCTCGGGGGCGGGCACGACGAGCGCGAACAGACGCTCAACCAGCTGCTCACCGAGATGGACGGTTTCGACAGCTCCACCGGCGTGGTGGTGATGGCGGCGACCAACCGGCCGGAGATCCTCGACCAGGCCTTGCTGCGCTCGGGCCGCTTCGACCGCCGCATCCCGGTGGACAAGCCGGATCTCGCCACCCGCGAGGGCATCCTGCGCCTGTACGCCGGCCGCATGAAGCTGGCCGCCGACGTGGACCTGCGCGTGGTGGCTGCGCGCACGCCGGGTTTCGTCGGTGCGGATCTCGAGAACATCTGCAACGAGGCGGCCATCTTCGCCCTGCGCGACAACCGTCACCAGGTGGAGATGCGCGACTTCGAGGCGGCCATCGACCGGGTGATCGCTGGTCCCGAGGCGCGGCAGCGCGCGATGAGTCCCGAGGAGAAACGCCGCGTGGCGGTGCATGAGTCCGGGCACGCCCTGGTCGCGGTGGCGATGCCTACCGGCGACCCGGTGCACCGGGTAACCATCATCCCGCGTGCCATCGGAGCCCTGGGCTTCACCCTGCAACTGCCGGTCGAGGAGAAACTGCTCTCCACCCCGCAGGAGATGAAGGACCAGATCGCCATCCTGCTCGGTGGGCGCGCGGCCGAGCAACTGGTGCTCGGCGAGATCTCCTCGGGCGCCTCGAATGACCTGGAGAAGGCCTCCGAGATCGCGCGCACCATGGTCGCGCGGCTGGGCATGAGCGAAAAACTCGGCCCGGTGGTGTGGGGGCGGCAGCAGCAGTTGCAGTACCTGAACAGTGCGCAGACGGTGGAGGAGCGCAACTTCAGCGAGGCCACCGCCGAGGCCATCGATGCCGAGGTGCGCGCTCTGGTCGAGGAAGGCGAACAGCGGGCCCGCGAGATTCTGCAGCGCTGCCGCGAGCGGCTCGATGCGCTGGCCGCCGAACTGGAAGAAAAGGAAAGCCTCGATGGCGAGGATGTAAAACGCATCATCGGCGATTGCGCGGGACGCTGAATCGGGCCAGCATGCGCCTTTTTTGTCGAGGGCCCGAACCATGCAATCCCCCAGCGATCCCTACTTGGCGCGCCTGCGCTGGCTGACCTGGACCGTCGTGCTGTTGTTTGTGCTGTGGCAGTTCCTGCCACTGGCGCAGCACTGGCTGATCGGCATGACTGCCGAGCCGCGTCCGGTCACCGCACGTGGCGACCTGGCCGCCGACGAGCAGGCGACCATCGCCATCTTCGAGCGCGCCAGCCCGTCGGTGGTGTTCATCACCACCCGCCAGCGCGTGGTCGACTTGTGGACGCGCAATGTGTTCAGCGTGCCGCGGGGTACTGGCTCGGGTTTCGTGTGGGACGACCTGGGCCATATCGTCACCAATCACCACGTGATCGCCGGCGCCTCCGAGGCCCTGGTGCGGCTCAACGACGGACGCAGCTATCGCGCGGTATTGGTCGGCAGTAGTCCGGCGCACGATCTGGCGGTGCTGCGTATCGACGTCAAGTTCGATCGTCCGCCCCCGGTGCCCATCGGTACCAGCCACGATCTGAAGGTGGGGCAGAAGGTATTCGCGATCGGCAACCCCTTCGGGCTGGACTACACCCTCACCAGTGGCCTGGTTTCGGCGCTGGATCGTTCGCTCACCGAGGAGAACGGCGCGCGCATCGAGCACCTGATCCAGACCGATGCGGCGATCAACCCCGGCAACTCGGGCGGACCCTTGCTCGACAGCGCGGGACGGCTGATCGGTATCAACACCGCCATCTACAGCCCCTCGGGAGCCTATGCGGGGATCGGCTTCGCGGTGCCGGTCGATACCGTCAACCGGGTGGTGCCGGAACTGATCGCACGCGGACGGTACATCCGCCCCAGCCTGGGTATTCGCAGCGACCAGCGTCTCAGCCGTCTGGTTACCGAGCAGCTCGAGGTGCCGGGTGTGCTGGTGCTCGAGGTCACTCCCGGATCGCCCGCCGAACAGGCCGGGTTGCGTGGAACCCACATCGGGCCGAACGGTGAGCTGGTTCCCGGCGACATCCTGATCGCTCTCGATGACCGGCCGCTCGATTCGATCGAGACCTTGCAGGCTCGCCTCGGTGACCATCGCCTGGGCGATCGGGTGCGTCTGCGACTCTGGCGCAACGGCGAGGTGCGCGAGGTGGAGGTGGTACTCGATCAGGACGGCAGCTGAGGTCGGCGTGACAAAGGCAAGGCCGGGTGGCATGAAAAACCCCGGTCCGCAGGTGCGGAACCGGGGTTGTCGCTCAGGCAGGGCGACCGGCAGTCACCCTTGTTGCCTCAGCGGGGCGAGACGCCCAGGGTCTTCACCGTCTCGATGTTGAGATAGCTGTCCACCGGCAGCCCCTTGGCCTTCTGGAAGGCGTTGACTGCGGCAATGGTCTGGCGACCGACGATGCCGTCGATCACGCCCTTGTAATAGCCCTCGCGTTGCAGGGCGCGCTGGATGCCCTTGATGCGCGAGACCGTCATGTTGGTCTTGCACAGGATGGAGCGCCATTCCATGTGGCCCTCTTGGTCGAGCTGGCGCTCGAACACGGTCTCGTACCTGGCCGGGATGGCAATGCGCTTGACCTGCGGTTCGGCGATCATCTTGCGGACCTTGATCTTCTTGGTGACCACAGGGATCTCGATCTTGCGGGTGGTGGCCGGCGACTTGAGCACGCGACGGGTCACCGTCTTGTACCTGGCCGGCATCTCCAGCAGGCAGATCTTGTTACCGGTGCGGGTGGCGCGCGGCTCACCGTGCATGTGGACTTCGTGCCACACGAATTCCGGATCGGCAACCTTCTTGCGGACCTTGATGGTCTTGTAACGCGGCGGCACGTCCTGCTTGACCACCTGCGGTTCCTCGGCCAGTTCGCGCACCCTTATGGTCTTGTACCTGGCCGGGATCTCGATCTTGCGCACGGAGGCGGGCTTCTTCAGCACCCGCTTGCGGATGACCTTGTAGGTGGCCGGGACCTCGACCAGACACATGATCTCGCCGGTGGCCTCGTTGATCTTCTGGATCGGGCCTTCGCCCTTTTTCCAGACGGTGTGCGCCGGCTTGTCGATGACCTTTTCCTCGGTCCACTCGTAGACAGCGGGGACCTGTTCGTACTTTACCGACGCCTCGCTCACCAGGACCTTCTTCTCGACGATGCGGTACTTGGGCTTAGTGGCGTGCAGCGTCTCGCCGCCATCGCTGACCAGTACCTGCTGTTCCTCGGTGATGTAGCGCGCCGGGCGATAGTGTTCGTGGAAGCACATGCCTGGTTTGGTGCCATCCAGGTCCACACCGTGCTTGCGTGCGGCTTCGAGCAACTCCTTGCTGGCCGGTGGCGCATTGCGGTCCAGGCTGGTGCGCCATTCACGGTTGGCCTCGCTGACCAGGATGGTCTCGGTGACTGTTTCGTAACGTGCGGGCACCGTCTCGATGCGGTAGGAAGCAGGCTTGACCACCACCTCCTCTGAGACCCATTCATACCTGGCAGGGATCACCTCGGTGCGCTCACTGGCCTCGCTGACCAGGATCTTGTGCGGGACCTTCTTGTAGGTCGGCGATACCCAGACGCGGGCATAGCACTCGCCTGCCTTCGGGTTGGGCGGCAGCAGGGGGGCTGCCGCAGTGGCCGGCATCGCCGGGGCGGGGGCCGGTTGCGACGTCGCGGCCTGCTGCTGCAGTGTGCTCAGGTCGGCACGCAGTGCATTGTTCTCCTTCTGCTTGGCTTCCAGCGCCTTCTGCAGGTCGCTCACCTGTGCGTTGTTGGTGGTGGCGCAACCGGACATGATGAGCGCGGTGACACCCACCAGGGGCGCATATCGCCAGATAGACTTCCTCTTGTGCATGATCTTTCTCCAGACGTGTTTCTCTTGTGCCGCGCATCCGTGTCGCTTTCGTTGCAGTTGGATGCCGGCTGCCTGTCCCTGGTTACATTGCAGAGTGATAGCGCGAGCGCCTCGCTCGTGGGCAGGGCGCCGGCAATATATCGGGGAAGCGCGTTCGTGGCAGGTCAGGCCCTGTCGGGAAGTGGAGACAACCCGGGCCACGCGGTTGCGTCGCAGCAGGAAGAGTAAAGAGAAAGGGAAGTGGCGCGCCCGACAGGATTCGAACCTGTGACCTTCGGCTCCGGAGGCCGACGCTCTATCCAGCTGAGCTACGGGCGCTGAGATGGCGCGTTGTCGGAAGCAGTCCGGCAAAGCGGGCGTATTCTAGCATCGGCCGGTGTTTTCTGCGCGGCGGATTTGCCACTTCTCGGGGGGCAGCGCTTTACAAGAGCGATTGTTCAGCCCTAGGATCAAGAGGGTATATAGAGAACAACAGCAAAACTCCCCGGAGAAGAGGGAGTTGCATGACCTGGAGGAGTCGCGATGGCGCGCAAGCTGACCTGGGCCACGGGCCTGCTGATCTTTTTCATGGGTATCGTGTTCACCGGCCTGTTCAACATGGGGCTGGCCTATACCAACGAACTGGAGTTCTGTACCTCCTGTCATTCCATGCAGACCAACCTGCGGGAATACAAGGAGACGGTGCACTACAAGAATGCTTCGGGCGTGCGGGCCGTCTGTTCCGACTGTCATGTGCCCAAGCCTTTTTTCCCCAAGATGATCGCCAAGATCACGGCGGCCAAGGATGTCTGGGGCGAGATCACCGGCAAGATCGACACGCCCGAAAAGTACGAGGCGTATCGATGGGAGATGGCCAACGTGGTGTGGGACAAGATGAAGGCGACCAACTCGCGGGAGTGCCGTTCCTGTCACGATTTTGGTGCCATGGCCTTCGACGAGCAGGACCGCAGTGCCCGCAAGCGCCATGCGCGCGCCGAGGAACGGGGTGAGACCTGTATCGATTGTCATACGGGTATCGCCCACGAGGAACCGGAGGAGCCGGAGGACGCCGAACAGGCAAGCGAGGGATGACATGGCGAGAGGCATGAGATTATGGACAGGTGTGGTAATGGCCTTCGTGCTGATCGGCCAGATTGCACTGGCCGGCGAGAAGGAAGCCGAACTGCGTGCCGCTGCCACCGTGGGCGATGTCGAGACCATGCGCGAGTTGCTGGATCAGGGGGCTGATGTCGATGCGCCCAACAAGTACGGCAAGACGGCGCTGATGATGGCGGTGGAAAACGGCAATATCGCGGCGGCCTCGTTGCTGGTCTCCCGGGGAGCCGATGTCAACCGGCGGACGGTTGCCGGTTGTACCGCGCTGACCTTTGCCGCCGAGAACGGTGAGAACGAGCTGTCTGCCCTGCTGCTGGAGAAGGGGACTGACATGTCGGCGCGGACTCGTGCCGGGTGGAATGCCCTGATGATCGCCAGCCGCTATGGTCTGGTGGACATGGTCGAACAATTGCTCTTCAAGGGGGCGAAGACCGAGGTCGCCGACAAGGAAGGACAGACGGCCTTGATGATGGCTGCCGCTGGCGGGTATGTGCCGGTCCTGCGCCTGCTGCTCGCGCACGGGGCCAACATCGAAGCGAGGGATCACCGCGGGCGCACCGCTCTGACGATCGCCGCTTCGCATGGCCAGGTTGGGGCGATGAAGGAACTGCTGGCACATGGCGCCGCGGTAGACGCCCCGGCCAGGGATGGGGCCACTCCGTTGATCTGGGCTGCCAGTCAGGGCAAGAAGGAGGCTGTGGCCTTGCTGTTGCAACAGGGCGCGGATGTGAACGCGCGCGATGCCGATGGCGTGACCGCCCTGATGGAGGCAGTCAATGTCCGTTCACCGGAGCTCGTGAAGCTGCTGCTCGAACAGGGGGCCGATCCCTTGTTGCGCAACCGCGATGGCAAGACGGCCCGCGAGATGGCCAAGGGTGAGCGTAACCGCCAGGTGCGTGCCGTTTTCGAGGTTTACATGAACTGACTGATCCGGTTTGTGTACAATGAAAAATCCCGCCGGTCTGGCGGGATTTTTCTTGGGCCGTGCCTGGCCCGAATATTTCACCGGCCGAACAACGCTATAGCTCTAAGAGGCCGAATAATCGAGAAAGAATGGCAAAAAGGGAGGCCAGTCGTCGGTTACAGTATGTCCCCCGCGTTGTTCTATCCCGATTCCGGCGGTTTCTCGCTCGTTGTGGCCTGGTTTTCATTCAAGCGATAGCGAAGGCTATCGCTTTCGTTCCAAACCGGCGCCACAACGGCTGCGAATTCCGCCGGCTCTCGGGATACCGGTGAAATATCCGGGCCAGGGCTCACTTGCTGCCCAGCGCGTGGATGATGGCCTCGTAGTCTTCCTTCTTGAGCTTCCTGAATTTCTTTTTCATTTTCTTCGGCATCTCGCGCTCACCCGAGGCGAACATCTCGAACTGGTGGCGCAGATATTCCATCCACTGGCCACCCAGGATGCCGGCATCGTCCTCGGGGTCGGTACCGAAGTCGGTATGGCACTTCTTGCACTTGCGTTTGAAGATCTTCTCGCCACGGGCGACCAGCCTGGGATCGGTCTCCTGCTCGCCTGCGTGGCTCTTGAAGGTCTGCCCGGAGTAGTACTCGGCGATGGCCTTGATGTTGTCCTCGCTCAGCTTCTTGGCAATTTCGACCATGTCGGTTTCGGTGCCATCCTCCTTCTTGAATTTCAGGCCCGGGCGTTCGCCGTCCCGATAGTCCTCCAGGGCGTCTTCGATGTACTTGGCCGAGTAACCCGCGATGTTGGGTACCTTCGGATCGCTGCTGTTGCCATCCTTGCCGTGGCATTCGCCGCACTTTTCGGCCAGGCTGTTGACGTCGGCGGTGCCGATCGCTGGCATGATGGCGAAGGCCAGTCCTGCGCCGAGCAGGGCGATAGCAAGGGTTCTTGTCTTCAACATGGTAGATATGCTCCTTCGGTCGTGAGTTTCCTGAAGGTGCCCGGCCGTGGGCACCGTGAACCTTGGCGATGGCCGCCGGGTATCATCGCGGGTGCATTCTAAATGTCGTTTACCGGTCCTTGTCCAGTGATCTGGGTTAACGGTTTCCCGGCGCCGGTCGAGCGACGTGCGGAAAATCGGGGTTGATCCAGCCGGGTCTGGCCAGTTTTTCCGCTGGTGGACGCAGGTGCGAGACATGTGAGAGGACTGCGTTCTCGTCATGCCGGCTGAAGGCGCGGATCTGCCGCGCCATCTTGCGATCGGCATTGCGTCGCTTGCCGGTGCGGATATGGTCGAACTGGCGCTTGAGGTAGTTGAAGTGTTGCCCCTGCAACCGGGGAATGTGGTCTTCGGCATCGCCTTCGCCGTGCTTGCCATGGCAATCCGCGCACTGTTCAGCATAGATGGCCTGTCCCTCGGGCAGCAGGTGTTCGGGGCCACGACCGTTGTGGGGTGTCATGGGTAACGAGGCCACATAGGCGGCCACGTCCGCGATCTCCTGCGCCCCACCGAGCACGCGGGGAGAGGTGAAGGCACGCATGATGGGGTTGGCACGGTTGCCGACGCGGATATCGGCCAATTGCTTGATGATGACGCTGGCGAGTTGGCCGGCAATCTGTGGATAGGTGCCGTCTTCGCGTCCCCAGCCTTCCGGGCCATGGCAACTCACACAATAGATATACAGGCGACGCCCGTTTTTCAGGTCGGGAGCGAGAGACAGTGCGGCTTCGAATTCCGTCAGATCCGCCGCTGTTGTGGCTCGACCAGTAAGCAGAATGAGCGTGCTGTATACCAATATGCCCGTTAGTCGAGGTGCAACTCGAAGCCTTTTCATACGGAATATCATGATTGTCTAAACTACAGTCTTGTATTTGAAAACCCAATGACCCGGTGCTATAAACCTGATGGTCTCACAGAGCCCACATAACTATAAGGGGTATCCGGGTGGTGAGATCGGGGACAGGGACCGTGCCACATGGCCCCATTCCCGTGTTGATCGATTTGTTTGCCACGACCTCATCAAAGGGGAGAGTCATGAACAGGAAAGCGATAGCGCTCGCGGTTCTCGGCGCCGTGTTTGTTGCTGGCTGTGCGCCGCAGCAGACGGCCAAGGCGCCGGATTCCGGCGCCACGGCGGGCACCGCCACCGCCGATGTCACCAAGCCAAAGAACGATTACAACATTACGGTGAACTATGAGCTGGGCATGCACTGCACCGGCTTCGACTTCACCTACTGCTGTGTACTGCCGCCATACAACTCGGTGCAGTCCCAGGTCATCAAGACCGCCGATGGCCCCCGGGCCTATCCTGAGCTGCTCGAGTCCGACGAGAAGGATCACTCTGTTCTTGTCGATGGCAAGAAGCGCTTCAAGCTGGCCTATGGCCACATTGACAACACCTATTCCGAAGGCTCCAAGCTGGCCTACTGGAATGTGCCGTACGATGTTGATGGCGATGGCAAGTGGGAGAAGAACGAGAACGTGGCCAACGCCTATTTCACCCACCTGTATGTCTACAAGGACCTGAAGGGCACCAACCCCAAGGGCACCAGCAAGGACAGTGAAAAGTTGTTCGTGGGCATCCAGATTCCCGTCCCGCAGGACAATGGCCCGGCTGGTGCCGCCGTCCCCAGCCCGATGAAGGGTGGCCACCTGCACTACACCGGCGAGAAGGGCACCATCGTGTTCACCAAGTCGCCGGTGCTGGACAATGTGCCCATCGTGCTGACCAATCCGGGCATCTGGGATGCGCTGGGCCTGCCGCTGACCCCGTTCACCGACACCGTGGCAGCCAAGAACCCGCTGACCCTGGTCGAGTCCGACGTCCAGCCCTACCAGATGGCCCAGGTCACCCTGGTGGATGCCGACACCGGCAAGCCGGTGCTCGATTCGCACTCGGGCAAGCCGGTGAGCTTCGTGGGTACCAGCCCGATCGATATCCCCAACTGCGCCAACTGTCACGCCAACAAGACGGCCAACGGTGACAAGTACACCCTGTACAAGCAGGAGAAGGCCTTCTGGAAGGGTCTGGGTGCGTCGGACTGGATCGCCAACCTGAAGGCGACCTCCATCTCCATCATGGAGATCCACGACGACAAGAACGGCACCGACTTCCTGAAGAACTACAGGCCGAACAGCCGTGATATCAGCAACCGTCTCGGCCGTGACCCGGTGCTGTGCCAGAAGTGTCACGCGGACAACGTGATCGGTGTGCTTCAGTCCAAGACCCACAAGGAGGATGGCAAGGAGGAGGTGATCCCGGCGCTGACCCAGGCCATCCACACGGTGCACCAGATCAAGGCGCCGCTGCCCGACTCGCAAGGCCGCACCGCTGCCTGCCAGGGTTGCCACCCGGCACACCGCCAGGACGGCAGCATGGAAGGCTATCCGATCACCCCGGACGGCAAGAACGCCTACGCGGATGCGGACAACCGCGATGCCGCCGGTGGCTGCTACGTGGGGCGCGATGTGCACTCCAACCCCGGCAAGGATCGTGATGGTGTGGGCACCAAGGAATACCTCAACGCCATCGGCCAGTGGTTGCAGGACAACGTCTCGCAGATCGGCAACGGTCAGGGCGGCAAGGGTCTGTGGTGCACCAACTGCCACAACCAGCTGAGCCGTGAGCTGTACCAGCGTGACAACCTGCAGAATGCCTTCCTGCAGACCGGCACTACGTTGCGCAACAAGTCGCTGGAGGAGATCGCGGCCGGCATCGGCGTCACCATGGATCAGCTCAAGGCCATGATGGACCCGAAGGTGGTGCTCAACGAGAAAGGCGAGGATACCCCGGGCAAGTCCGAGATCCTGCACACCTGGGCCAAGGATCGCCTGGTTCCGGACATCGCGGTGATCGCGCTGAAGGGTGATGGCCCGCTGGTGCACAAGGACGAGGACGGCGACATCAACGTGGTGCCTCTGTCGGCCAACCCGGCGGTGGATATCGCCTCGCTGAAGCTGCCGGAAGGGGCTACCGGTGCTGCCGCTGTGCCGTATGACGCCGCGACTCACGGCCGCGATTACTGGCTGTCGCCCGGTTCCCCGCACTGTGCGGACTGTCACGCCGCGCCCTTCGTCGAGGGTCAGGGCGGTGTTGCCTTCCCGATCAACCAGCCGGGCAAGTACAGCCTGATGCGTTACACCAAGGGGCATGCCGGCATCGCCTGTCAGGGTTGTCACGAGTCGATCCACGGTCTGTACCCGGTGACGCCTGAGGTGGACAAGACCACCTACGCACAGGCCGCCATGTACAACCCCGATGGTTCGCATGGTCCGCTCAAGTGCGCTTCCTGCCACGAAACCAACTCGGACGGTGTGCCGCTGATCGCCAAGCACCAGCCCGACGAGGAAGAAGTGGCCGACCGCCACGAGTGGAATGGCAAGCCTATCGAGCATGACTTCGAGGCTGCCGTGCAGTGGATGCACGCTTATGCCCCGGACCTTGGAGGCAAGATCCCGGAGGAGTGATCCTTTGGGCCCGGAAAGCCGGTCGACCCCCTGGGTCGGCCGGCCCTTCAGTCGACAGGGGGTTATGCCCCCTGTTTTTCGTGGGGCCGGCAGCGCGCAAAGCGCGACCTCAAGGCTCCGCACGCTGTTGGAGTACATCACAGCATGAACAGATTCCCTTTCTATCCAAATTCGCTGTTGCACCGCGTCTCCCTGGCGCTCGGTGCCCTCTTGTTGGCCGGTTCCCTGCACGCCAACGCTGGCAACCAGCAGTCGCTGGTGACGATAGGTCGCTTGCAGGTCACCGCGGCCGATCTGGAACAGGCCGTGGCCAGTTCGCCCTTTGCGACCCAGTTTGCCGCCATGGACGAAGATGACCAGGCCTCGTTGCGTGGCGACCTGCTCAAGCGCCTGGTCCTCTCGCGCCTGTTGCGCATCGAGGCCGAGGCCCAGGGGCTGGATCGATCTCCCGAGTTTCTCGAGGAGGTCGAGAACTTCCGCCTCGGCATGCTCTACCGGCACTATATGGACAAGCTGCGCGAGCGCCTGCGCGTGCCCGATGACGAACTGCTGCGCCTGCGCAAGGAGAGCAACGGCAATTCCGATGTGTTCACCGCCCTCAAGTCGGCCTATATTTCCGATCGCTATCGCCAGGTACGCCTGCTGACCTTGCAGAAGCTGCGTGACGAGCGCCACGTGGTGCTGCACGAAGACCGGATCAAGCCCGGCATCACGCCGGACACAGTGCTGATGGAAGGCGACGGCCTGCGCATCACCTATGGCGATGTGATCGAGGTGGCCGAATATCCGAAACTGCCCAATCCCGAGTACGTCAAGGAGCAACTCTACAAGCGTGGGGAGTTGCTACTGATTGCCGATGTTGCGCAAAAGGAAGGCGTCGATGTCAGCGAACGTGTCGAGGCCTTCCGCAACGAGCGCCTGCCGGCGTTGTTGATCGAGCACAAGGAAAAGGAATGGGTCCCCGACGAGGCCGCCATGCGGGCGTACTTCGAAGCTCATCCGGAGCTGGGGCACGTGGTCGAGCGGCGCCATGTCGGACAGCTGGTCACCTCGTCCTACGCCCAGGCCAAGGCCCTGCGTCGCCGCATCGAGCAGGGCGAGAGTCTGTTCAAGCTGGCCGGTGAATACAGCATCGATCCTTACGGTCGCTCGCACAATGGTGACATGGGCTGGGTGCGGCAGGGCAGTGGCATGCCGCAGATCGAGGCTGCGCTGGCCAGGCTGAAGGACGGTGAGGTGAGTCCCATCGTCAAGACACCCAAGGGATACCACCTGTTGACCATCGTCGAGCGCCGGCTGGGCCGCATGCGCCCCTTCGAAGGGGTCAGGGACAAGGTCCGCCAGGCCATGATCTCCGAGAAGATGAAGGCGTTCATCGGCGAGCTGGAGCAGAAGTACCAGATCGTCTGGCATGTGCTGAAGAAACCCGAGGGGGGAGAATCCTGATGAGCGACACGGTATCTGCCAACAGCCGCTTGCAGGTCGGCGTGGCCGTGCTGGTCGCTGCCGGCGCGGTTGCCTGGCTGGCCGGGCATTTCAGCGAGGCCTCGGTGGAACGCCAGGCCACTGCCCAACAAGCCCGGGCATCGGTACAGGAGGCCGCGGCCGACCCGCGCACCACCACCATCACTTTGCCGCAGCGCACCAACAATGCCTGGGAGATGCCGGTCTTTGAGCTCAAGGGGCTCGACGGCAAGAACCATCGGCTGGCCGACTGGAAGGGCAAGGTCATCATGCTCAACTTCTGGGCGAGCTGGTGTGCGCCCTGCCAGTACGAGATTCCCGATTTCGTGGAGTATCAGCGCCGCTACGGGGACAAGGGGCTGCAGGTGGTCGGGCTTGGTCTGGACGAAGAGCGCAAGCTGCGCAATGTGGCCCGTACTCTGGGGATCAACTATCCGGTGCTGGTCGCTGACCTGGCCAACCCCGACAATGCGGCCCTGCTGCCACAATGGGGTAACGGTGAACAGATCGTGCCCTATACCGTGGTCATCTCGCAGACCGGGCGCATGGTCTACATCCACCGGGGCCGCATGGGGGACGAGGAGTTCAATCTCTACGTCAGGCCCCTGCTGGAGGGCGAGCGCCAGGCCTCCTGAAGTCTGTCCTTTCCCTGCAGGCAAAAGAAAAGGCCCCGGTGATCCCGGGGCCTTGTTTCTGTGCGCGAAACGGCGACCCTATTGCCGCACGCTGTTGATCAGCAACTGGATCGGCTGGTCGCTGTCGTTGGGGGTTTCCACCTCCGGGGCCTGGAGGTCGCCGGCTTGCGGAATGGGGCGTCCGGACTTGGAGACCCGCGCACCGACCTTCACCCGGGGGAAGCTCGAAAGCCGCATCTGCGGCATCATCGCCATGCCGTCGTTGAGCCCAACCTTGACCGGCAGTTCCGAGACGCGCTTGCGGACTACCGCCAGTGGCATGGGCGGACCAGAGACGGCCTTGGCGTAGATGAACACGATGTCGTCGGGCGAGGCCTTGTCCATCAGTTCGGCATCCAGCGCCACCTCCACGGTGAGGCTGGGACCGCCGGTTGCCGGCGCCGGCGAAGTGCCGTTTTCGTTTGTACCGGCCGTCATGATCGGCGGCGGTGTCTTGGGTAGATCGGCCTTCAGGCCGCTGCGTTGTTCCACCGCACGGATCAGGTTGCCCAGCTCTTGCTGCAGCGCAGGTTCCTGGGCCAGCAGGGGCCAGGCGCGAGCCCAGAACTTCAGTGCGTCGGCGTCCTGGTGGCGCTGGCCGGCGGCATTGCCGCGCAGCCAGAGGGCGGTCGGGTTCTCCGGGTCGAGCTCCAGTACCTTGTCGAGCAGGGTCACGGCCCGCTCGGGCACTTTTCCATCGTTCTGCATCGACAGGGCGTCGGCCAGGGATATCAGTACCGTGGGATTGTTCGGCAACAAGTCGTTGAGCTTGCCGAAGGCACGGACCGCATCGTCATAGCGTTTGAGTTTCATGTAGGTGCGGCCAAGCAGGAACCAGCCCTTCGGATTGTTCGGCTCCTGCTGCATGCGTTTTTCCAGTTCGCCTACCAGCTCGGCAATACTGCCCGGCTTGTGCGCAGCATTTTTCGCGGTCGTGTTGGCGGCCATCTGCTGCGGCGGAGTGTCGATCAGGTCGGGCGACCCGGTCTTGAGGTAGACGCCAGCAACGATGGTTGGCACCAGCACGATCACCGCGATCACGGTGGCGATCGCCGAGCGATCGGCGGTGGCCTTGACGGTGCCTTTCTCGACGGCCTCGAGGTCCTGGGCCAGCGCGATCTCGAGATCGACCTTGGCCTGCTCGAACTCCTCGTCGGACAGCTCGCCGCGGGCGTGTTCCTTGCGCAGTTCCTCGAGGCGTTCGCGGGCAATGCGGATATCGTATTCGCGGGAGTCGTCGCTGGGTGGTGGCTGCCGGTTCCGGCGCAGCAGGGGCACGATGAGCAACAGCAGCACCACGGCCAGCAATGCGCCAGCGATCAAAAGAAAAGCGGTCATCAATCGGTACTCTTGTCGGATGGCTGTTCGAGCAGGTCGGCCGCCTGGGCGATCTGTTCGGCGCTGAGTTCGCGGCGCTCTTCCTGCTGCCGGGCGCGTCGGATGGCGCGCAGCATGAAGATCACCGCGAGCACGAAGATCACGAAGGGGCCGACCCACAGCACCAGGGTCTTTCCCTTGAAAGGCGGCTTGTAACGTACGAAATCGCCATAGCGTTCGACCATGAAGTCGATGATCTCCTGCTTGCTCTTGCCGTTCTTGAGCATGCGGAAGACCTTGTGGCGCATGTCCTGCGCCAGCTCGGCGTTGGAGTCGGCGATGTCCTGGTTCTGGCACACCAGGCAGCGCAGCTCGGTGGTCAGCTCCTTGTAGGTACGCTCCTGTGCAGGGCTGTCGAAGTCGTAGACCTCGATGTTGGTGGCCAGGGTGCTGAAAGACAGGCTGCCCAGCAGCAGGATCAGCGGCAGTCGTTTCATTGCTTGTCCTCGAACCAGCGCGCGAACTTCTCGCGCCAGGCGGTCTCGTTCAGCGCGCCCTTGTGCTTGGCGCGAATGATGCCGTCGGCGTCGATCAGGAAGGTCTCGGGTGCGCCATACACGCCCCAGTCGATGGCCGCCGTGCTGTCGGGGTCGAAGGCAACTGCCACGAAGGGGTTGCCGTTCTCGCGCAGCATGGCCTGCCCATCGGCGCGCTCGTCACGCCAGTCCACGCCGACGATGGGAATGCCGCGCGCCTTCAATTGCAGCAGGTAGGGATGCTCGCGCCAACACTCCGGGCACCAGGTGCCCCAGAAATTGAGCAGCCAGGGCTTGCCCTTGTAGGCCGAGGGGCGTACTTGCTGCTGGGGGTCGAACAGTTCGGGCAGGGAGAACTCGGGAGCGGCACGCCCGATGAACTCGGTGGGAATGTCGCGCGGATTGTATTCGCCCTCGCCCATCTGCTGCAGGACGTAGAAGAACAGCCCGGCCAGTACCACGAAGATGCCGAGGGGAAGGATCGCCTTGTTCATGCGCGGGCCTCCACAGCGTCGTTGACGGTGCTGCGACGTTGCGCAAGCACCCGGTAGCGGCGATCGGCCGCGGCCAGCAGACCACCCAGGGCCATGATCAGCGCTCCCAGCCACAGCCAGCGCACGAAGGGCTTGTGATAGACGCGCAGGCTCCAGGCCTGTTTGCCCAGGTCTTCGCCCAGGGCGACGTAGAGATCGCGGAACAGGCCGGCGTCGATGGCCGCCTCGGTCATCGGCATCTTTTGTACCAGGTAGGTGCGCTTCTGCGGGTGCAGCTCGGCGATGCGTTCACCCTTGCGATAGGCGGTAATGCTGCCTTCGTAGGCGGTGTAGTTGGGCCCTTCGACGCTGGTCACGCCATTGAACTCGAAGGTGTAGTCGCCGATCTGGTAGGTTTCGCCCGGCGCCAGGCGAATGTCCTTCTCGGTAGAGTAGGTGGTGGTCATGGCGATGCCGATGACGAATACGCCGATGCCCAGGTGGCCGAGGATCATGCTCCAGAAGTCCAGCGGCACGTGGCGCAGATTGGCGTATGGGGTCAGGCGTTCGCGCAGCGCGGCCAGAGTGGCGGCGAGCACCCAGATCCCCAGCGTCAGGCCGAGCACCGTCATGGGGTTGACGAAGGGCACGGCCAGCAGGCCCCAGGCCAGGCCGAGCACCAGTGCGGCGATGGCGGGGATGCGCAGTTTCTGCCACAGGCGGGCCGGTTCGTCACGCTTCCAGCGCGCCATGCTGCCGATGCCGATCAGCACGACCAGCGGCAGGGTGAGGATCATGAAGATGGTGTCGAAGTAGGGACGTCCCACCGAGATCTTGCCCAGTTGCAGGGCATCCGAGATCAGCGGGTACAGGGTGCCCAGCAGCACGGCCACGGCCGAGACCAGCAGGATCACGTTGTTGAGCAGCAGGAAGGTCTCGCGCGAGAGCATCTCGAAGCGCACGCTGCTCTTGATCTCGTTGGCGCGGACGGCATACAGCGCCAGCGAGGAGCCGACTACGGTGAACAGGAAGGCGAGAATGAAGATTCCGCGTTCCGGGTCGGAGGCGAAGGCATGCACCGAGGTGAGCACGCCGGAGCGCACCAGGAAGGTGCCCAGCAGGCTGAGCGAGAAGGAGAAGATCGCCAGCAGCACGGTCCAGGCCTTGAAGGCGCCGCGCTTTTCGGTGACCGCCAGCGAGTGCATCAGGGCGGTGCCGACCAGCCAGGGCATGAAGGAGGCGTTCTCTACCGGGTCCCAGAACCACCAGCCACCCCAGCCCAGTTCGTAGTAGGCCCACCAGCTGCCCAGGGTGATGCCCAGGGTGAGGAACAGCCAGGCCATGTTGGTCCAGGGACGCGACCAGCGGGCCCAGGCGGCATCCAGTCGGCCGCCGAGCATGGCGGCCACCGCGAAGGCGAAGGGGATGGCGAAGCCGACATAGCCCATGTAGAGCATGGGCGGGTGGAACACCAGTCCCGGGTCCTGCAGCAGTGGGTTGAGGTCACGACCTTCCGGGGCGGGAGGCATCAGACGGTCGAAGGGGTTGGAGGTGAGGATCATGAACAGCAGGAAGCCCACGCTCACCAGGCCGAGTACACCGAGCACGCGCGCGACCACCACCTCGGGCACGCTGCGACTGAAGAAGGTGACCGCGGTGGTCCAGATGCCTAGGATCAGCGCCCACAGCAGCAGAGAGCCTTCGTGCGCACCCCAGACCGCGGAGATCAGATAGGGCGTGGGCAGCCGGGTGTTGGAGTTCTGCGCCACGTACAGCACCGAGAAATCGTGTTGCAGGAAGCTCCAGGTGAGCAGGCCGAAGGCGATGGCGATCACCAGTGCCTGGATGCGTGCCGCCGGGCGTGCTAGGGCGATCCAGCTGCTGATGCCGCGCTGTGCGCCGATCAGGGGAAATACGCCCTGCACCACGGAGAGGGCCAGGGCCAGGGCCAGCATCAGTTGTCCGAGTTCGGGGATCATGTTCAGTTACCTGTGGCGGTGGTTTGCATGCGTGCCTTCTCGCCGGCCTTCATGGCGGCGGCGACCTCGGGCGGCATGTAGTTCTCGTCGTGCTTGGCCAGGACCTCGTCGGCCACGAACACGCCGTCGGCGTTCAGCTTGCCCTGGGCGATCACGCCCTGGCCCTCGGCGAACAGGTCGGGCAGGATGCCCTGGTAGGCCACGGGGATCTTCTTGTGGAAGTCGGTGACTACGAAGTGCACGGTGAGGTCGCCTTCGGCGCGCTGCACGCTGCCTTTCTCTACCATGCCGCCGAGGCGGAAGACGTGATCGGCGGGGGCCTTGCCCTCGGCCACCTCGGTGGGCGAGAAGAAATACGAGAGGTTGCCTTCGAGGGCGTTCAGGACCAGGGAGGTGGCCAGGGCGAGGATTGCCAGGCCGGCGGCCACCAGGATCAGGCGCTTGTGTCGGGCTTTCATCGTTTGTCGGTCTCCAGGCGGTTGAGGCGCGCGATCTGACGCCGGATGCGCGCGGTGCGCGAGCGCAACAGCAGGGGTTCGAGAATCATGCAGGCGGCGGTCACGCCGAAGGAACCCCACACGTAGAGGGCGTACTTGCCCATGTCCAGTTTTTCGAGAATGCTGCTCATGCCCGCTCTCCGATCAGTTCTCGCACCCAGGTGGCCCCGACCTCGCGCTCGAGGATGATGGCGCGTACCCGCACCATGGCGGCGGCGATGCTGTAGGCCCAGAAGCCCAGAGCCATGATGAGCATGGTCAGCAACATGGTCTCGTCCATGCTCGTCTGGCCATTCATCTTGATGGTGGCGCCCTGGTGCAGGGTGTTCCACCACTTCACCGAGAAATAGATGATGGGTACGTTGACCACCCCGACCAGCAACAGAATGGCGCCGGCGCGGTCGGCGCGGCGGCGGTCGTCGATGGCCCCGACCAGCGCCATGTAGCCGAGGTAGAGGAACAGCAGGATCAGTTCGGAGGTGATGCGCGCGTCCCACACCCACCAGGTGCCCCACATGGGTTTGCCCCAGAAGGAGCCGGTCCACAGCGAGACGAAGGCGAACATGGCTCCGGTGGGGGCCAGCGCCTGGGCCATCATGGCCGAGAGCCGGGTGTTGAAGACCAGGCCGATGGCGCTCCAGCCGGCCATCACGATATAGATGAACATCGACATCCAGGAGGCGGGGACATGGATGAAGATGATGCGGTAGCCGTCGCCCTGCTTGTAGTCGACCGGTGCAACAAAAAAGCTCATGTACAGGCCGATACCGATGAGCACGATCGCCAACACCCAGAAGATCGGGGCCAGGCGCCCGGCCAGCGGATAGAAGGTGGCGGGCGAAGAAAACTTGAACCAGTTGATAAGCCTGTTCTGCATGTGATTGCGGTGTGTTGGGGGTGGTTCGGGCGAGCCGTGAGGTTAACCGATGATCTAGACCCACGCAAAAGGCGCAAGTTCACCCTTGCCGTCGGTGTCTCGTGGATTTATGACGCAGGTCATATCGGCCTGCGAACGTGGTCATTCGCTGGCGACTCGCAGTGCGGCTGCGGTGGCCAGCGGGGTGCCGAGGAGGGCCACCAGCAGGATGGCCCCGAGCATCGACAGGTGCGCCCCGCCGCCCAGGCCCGAGGTGGTTGCCTCCACCGCGCCGGCGCCGAAGATCAGCACCGGAATGTAGAGTGGCAGCACCAGCAGAGCCACCAGCACGCCACCCGAACGCAGCCCCAGGGTGAGTGCCGCGCCGATGGCGCCCAGCAGGCTGAGGGGGGGCGTGCCCAGCAGCAGCGACCAGACCATGACGGTCAGTGCCTCGGCCGAGAGGTCGTATTGCAGGCCCAGCACCGGGGCCATGATCACCAGCGGCAGGCCGGTGATCAGCCAGTGCGCGATCACCTTGCCGATCACCAGCAGCGGCAGCGGTTGTGGGGCCAGCAGCATCTGTTCGAGGGTGCCGTCGCGGTGGTCGGCCAGGAACAGTTGCTCGAGTGCCAGCATGGAGGCGAGCAGGGCGCCTACCCAGACCACCCCGGGGGCAATCAGGCGCAGGGTGTCGAGTTCCGGGCCGATACCCAGCGGGAACAGGCTGACCACGATGAGGAAGAAGATCAGGGTGGTGAACACATCGGTGCGCCGACGCAGGGCGATGGTCACGTCGCGGCGCACGATCCAGAACAGCGCCTCAAGCATGGCTCACCTCCGGGGTCTCCGCGCCCAGAGTGACACAGCAGACGGTGCCCGAGGTCAGATCGACCTCCTGGTGGGTGGTAAGGATGACCATGCCGCCACGTGCCAGGTGATCGCGGATCACCGCCTGCAGGGTGTTCACCGCGGCCACGTCCAGGGCACTGAAGGGTTCGTCCAGGATCCACAGTGCCGCCCGGCTGCACCACAGGCGGGCCAGTGCCACGCGGCGCTTCTGACCCTGCGAGAGGTGCTTGATCGGCAGGTCCTCGTGACCGCTCAGACCAATGTCTTCGAGCAACCGCCAGGCGGCCTGTTCATCCATGGCATGGCCGCGCACCGCGCCGTCCATGCGCAGGTTCTCGATGGCGTTGAGGTCGCCCTTGAGCGCGTTGAGATGGCCGAGATAGAGCAGCTCGTCGTGGAAGGCGTCGCGCTGGCGCTGGATCGGCTCGCCATTCCACAACACCTCGCCCGATTCCGGCTGCAGCAGCCCCGCCAGGGTGCGCAGCAGGGTGGTCTTGCCACTGCCGTTGGGACCACGCAGGTACATCAGCTGGCCGCTCTCGAGCGAGAAGTCGAGGCAGCGGAACAGCTGCCGGTCTCCCCGGCTGCAGCAGAGCTTGCTGGTCTCCAGGCGGTGGGTTGGGTTCACGTCTCGGCTTCTGGTCGAGGGCTGCTGAGGACCGGCAGTCTACACCATCGGGCCGGGATGCGGGTTTACCCCTCATGCAATTTGGGAAGACTCGTGCAAAGATTGGCGAACGACCCGCTTTCGCGGGGACGAGAATACCGGCGTCGGAGCGGCGCCGCCGAGTCCTTGGAAAAGAGGGATTGCATGTCCAGGTTCCTGAAGCCGCGTGCCCGGCCGACCCAGTGCGCGGCCTGTCCCATCCGCCAGAACGCGCTGTTCCAGGTGGTACCCGTCAGCTATATAGATGATGCCCAGTCGCGGCGTACCGACCAGTATCACCTGCCGGCGCGGCGTCTGCTCTATGAGGAGGGGGCGCCGGCGACCATGGCCTACACCCTCTACGAAGGGTGGTTGATGTTGTACCGTTCGCATTCCGACGGGCGCCGCCAGGGGCTGCGCGTGGCCCTGCCTGGCGACTTCTTGGGTTACATGCCGCCCGGCGAGGGGTATATCCACCATTCCGCGCTGGCAATCACCAACGCGGTGGTCTGCGGTTTTGGCCAGGCTGGCCTGCACGAGATGATGGGCAAGCATCCCGATCTGGCCGCGCACATCACCCGTATCCAGGCGCGCTACATGGCCAGTTGCCAGAGCGCCATGCTGGGCCTGGGGCGCAAGACCGCCGAGCAGCGCATCGCCTTCCTGATTGCCGAGCTGTTCCACCGGCTGCGCAAGCGGCGCCTGCGGATGGATGGCATCGCTCGCGCCGAGCGACAGCGGCTGGAGATTCTCGATCTGGATGCCCTGGTCCGGTTGGGCGAGTTCGTCGAAACCGAGTAGTTCTCCCTGCCAGGGATAGGTAATTGTATCGCCAGCCGGTATAATCGCGGCCGAATTTCACCCTTTCGACCCACTTCATCACGGGAGATTGCCGTGTCCGCACAAAACGATTCTGGTTTCCTGCGCATGTTTCTCTTCGTTCTGGGCGCTCTGGTCGCCTTTACCATCCTCATCATGTTTGCCGCCGGCTCGGTGAGTGAAACGCTCGAGGAGAAACACGGCAGCGACAGCCGTAAGCAGGCCGCAATCGCCGAGCGCATCAAGCCGGTGGGCGAGGTGGCCGTGGCCAAGGCCGGTGCCGCGCCCGCCGCCCCGCGTTCCGGCAAGGACGTGGTTGGCGCCGTCTGCGGCGCCTGCCACGCCACCGGCGCGCTGAATGCGCCCAAGATCGGCAGCGCCGATCAGTGGCAGCCGCGCTTCGACGCCAACGGCGGTCTCGACGGTCTGGTCAAGAGCGCCATTGCCGGCAAGGGCGCCATGCCGCCGCGTGGGGGCGGCAATGTCAGCGACGAGGAACTGCGTAACGCCATTACCTACATGTTGAAGCAGGCCGGTATCGATGCCGGTGCTGGCGATGGCAAGGCCGCGGCGGCTGCGCCGGTCAGCCCGGCACAGGCCGCTGCCGACATGGTCGGCAGCGCCGTCGAGGCGGCGACCCAGGCTGCGGGCCCGGCAATGAATGCCGTCACCGAGGCGGTGGCGCCTGGCGCCAGTCAGCCTGCCGCCGCGCCGGCGGTCGAAGACGCCAGCGCGCTGGCCCAGGCCAAGGGTTGCCTGGGTTGTCACCAGGTGGCGGCCAAGGTGCTCGGCCCGGCCTACAAGGATGTTGCGGCCAAGTACCGCGGGGATGCGGGGGCGCTCGACCGCCTGGTGGCCAAGGTCAAGTCCGGTGGCGCCGGTGTCTGGGGGCAGATCCCCATGCCGCCCAACAACGTGAGCGACGAGGAGGCTACCCGCCTGGTGAAGTGGATCCTCAGCCTGCAGTGATCGTTCGGCGGTCCCGTACCGTACCGCCTGAGCCGATCCTCGACTGGCCAGGCCCCGCCCTCGTGGCGGGGCCTTTTTTGTATCGGCGAGCGGGTACCTGGGTTCGTGCTCACCGGCGGGGAAACACGGGGCCGTCGGACAGGCAACAAAAAACCCCGCCGGATGGCGGGGTCTCTGCCGTCGGCAAGGGCGCCGGTCTTACTTGGCGGCCGGGGCCTGCGGAGCGGCGGGGGCAGCAGCCGGGGCCGGAGCGGCAGCCGGTGCCACCGGGGCGCCATAGTAGTAGGGCGCATAGTAGGGCTGGTCGTAACCATAGCCCGAGAAGTTGCCGTCGGTCGAGCCGTTGCCCTTGAAGTCGCCAGCGGTCTTGCCACGGCCCTTGAAGGTCATGGAGAAGGTGGCCTCGCCTTCGGCGTTGCCGTTGCCGACGAAGTCGCCGTTGCCGTTGTAGGCACCGTTGGTGGAACCATTGTTGGAATCCCAGAAGGCAGCGGCCTGGGCGGAAGCGATGATGGCAGCGATAGCGATGATCTTTTTCATGACAGCTCTCCTTGTGAATTCGTTATTGCGAGGTTCGGGAATTCGGCGGTACTGCTGCCGGTGTTCACGCACAAGTATATTAGTAAATGCTTAAATGTCAATACGCTGATATTTGCATGGCGCAAACGGGGGGGGCGCGGCGGGGCGCCGATCCCACATGCAGGAGGGCTCGTCCCCGGGCCCAACATTCGCGGCGAGGACGCCGCTCCTGCCCGTAGGAGGCTCGTCCCCGGGCCGAACAGGGGGCTGCAGCACCTTTGGCTTGGCCTCTGCGCGGTTTTTGGCTATGGTTCGGACTTTCAGGCATTCGGACGACCACACCATGGCCCTGGCAGCCCACCACAGAAAGGAAAAGACCACGCGATGGCGTTGAGCGCTGTCGTGTCGCTGTTCCTTGTCTTTCTGTCTGCGTGGAGTCCCTCATGAATCCTGAGCAATTCGCCGCCCTGCAGGCGCAGGGCTACAACCGCATCCCGGTGGTGCGCGAGGTGCTGGCCGACCTCGACACCCCGCTCAGCGTTTATCTCAAGCTGGTCGACGGTCCCTACGGCTATCTCTTTGAATCGGTCCACGGCGGCGAGAAGTGGGGCCGCTATTCCATCATCGGCCTGCCGGCCCGCACCCGCCTGGAGGTGCGTGGCGGCCAGGTGCGCCTGATCGGCGAGGCCGGCGAGGAGGTGGTCGAGAGTGACGACCCGCTGGCCTTCGTGGAGGATTTCCGCGCCCGCTTCCGGGTGCCGGCGCTCGAGGGGCTGCCGCGCTTCCACGGCGGCCTGGTGGGCTATTTCGGCTATGACACCGTCGGCTACATCGAGCCGCGCCTGCGCAATCCCGACAAGCCCGACCCGTTGGGTACGCCCGACATCCTGCTGATGGTCTCGGACGAGGTGGTGGTGTTCGACAATCTGCGCGGGCGCATGTACATCGTGGTACACTCCGATGTGGAGGCCGGACAGACCCTGGCGGATGCCGAGGCGCGGATCGAGACGCTCTACCGGCGCATGCAGACCGGGGCCCCGCGCCCGGAATTGCCGCCGTCACGGAAAGTGCAGGAGTCGGACTTCGTCTCCGGCTTCACCGAGGCGGGCTTCAAGGCGGCGGTGGGGCGCATCAAGCAGTACATCCTCGACGGCGACTGCATGCAGGTGGTGCTCTCGCAGCGCCTGAGCATCCCCTTCTCGGCGCGCCCGCTGGATCTGTACCGCGCGCTGCGCGGGCTCAATCCCTCGCCCTACATGTACTTCCTCGATCTCGACGAATTCCAGATCGTCGGCTCCTCGCCGGAGATCCTGGTGCGCCTGGAAGACGGCGAGATCACGGTGCGGCCCATCGCCGGTACCCGCCGTCGCGGTCACACCGAGGAAGAAGATGGTGCGCTGGAGACCGAACTGCTGGCCGATCCCAAGGAGCTGGCCGAGCACCTGATGCTGATCGACCTGGGGCGCAACGACGTGGGCCGGGTGGCCAGGGTCGGCACGGTGCGGCTCACCGAGAAGATGGTGGTGGAGCGCTATTCGCACGTGATGCACATCGTCTCCAATGTCGTTGGTGAACTGCGTGAGGGGCTGTCCGCCATGGACGTGCTGCGCGCCACCTTCCCGGCCGGTACCGTTTCGGGGGCGCCCAAGATCCGCGCCATGGAGATCATCGACGAGCTCGAGCCGGTCAAGCGCGGCATCTATGCCGGCGCGGTGGGGTACCTAGCCTGGAACGGCAATATGGATACCGCGATTGCCATCCGCACTGCGGTGATCAAGGGGGGGCAGTTGCATATCCAGGCGGGTGCCGGGGTGGTTGCCGACTCGCGCCCGGAACTGGAGTGGAAGGAGACCATGAACAAGGGGCGGGCGGTGTTCCGCGCGGTGGCGTTGGCCGAGGCCGGCCTGGACAGGGCGATCGGTACGGATGGGGAGGGCTGAGCCGTGCTGCTGATGATCGACAATTACGATTCCTTCACCTTCAACATCGTGCAGTACCTGGGTGAGCTGGGCGCCGAGGTGAAGGTGGTGCGCAACGACGAGATCGACATCAATGGCATCGAGACCCTGGCCCCGGAACGGCTGGTGATCTCCCCCGGTCCCTGCACTCCGCACGAGGCCGGCATTTCGGTCGAGGCCATCCGCCACTTTGCCGGGCGCCTGCCCATCCTGGGGGCCTGCCTGGGACACCAGTCCATCGGCGAGGCCTTCGGCGCGCGCATCGTGCATGCGCGCGAGGTGATGCACGGAAAGACCTCGCCGGTATACCACGCCGATGTCGGGGTGTTCACCGGGCTCGACAACCCGTTCCGCGCCACCCGTTATCATTCGCTGGTGATCGAAAGGGAGTCGCTGCCGGACTGTCTCGAGGTGACCGCCTGGACCGAGCATGATGGCGAGGTGGACGAGATCATGGGCGTCCGTCACCGCGAACACGACATCCAGGGCGTGCAGTTCCACCCGGAATCCATCCTCACCGAGCAGGGGCACCAGCTGCTGAAGAATTTTCTGGATGGTAAATGGCCGCAAAGGGCGCAAAGGGCTTGAATGCGAGACGATTCAGCCGGTCGGGTTTCGATCTGACATGGCGGGCTGCAACCCAGCCGGTGGCATTTTCGCGTCCTTCGCGGTAAATCTGAATGCTTGGAGTACTGGATGATGAACATGTCTCAGGCAATCGCGCGGGTGGTCGATCGGGGGGATCTCTCGGCCGGGGAGATGACCGAGGTAATGCGCACCATCATGACCGGCGGCGCCACCGATGCGCAGATCGGTGGTTTCCTGATCGGTCTGCGCATGAAGGGTGAGACGGTGACCGAGATCGCGGCCGCGGCCTCGGTGATGCGCGAGCTGGCTGCCGGCGTGGATATCGGCGGGCTGCCGCACGCGGTGGATATCGTGGGCACCGGGGGCGATGCCTCCGGCACCTTCAACATCTCGACGGCCAGCATGTTCGTGGCCGCCGCCGCGGGCTGTCACGTGGCCAAGCACGGCAACCGCTCGGTCTCCAGCAAGTCGGGCAGCGCCGACGCGCTGGAGGCTGCGGGCATTCACCTGGGGCTGACCCCCGAACAGGTCGAGCAATGCGTGCGCGAGGTCGGCGTGGGCTTCATGTTCGCACCCGGTCACCACAGTGCCATGAAACACGCCATCGGCCCGCGCAAGGAGATGGGGGTGCGCACCATCTTCAACGTTCTTGGGCCACTCACCAATCCCGCGGGGGTGCCCAACCTGCTGCTCGGGGTGTTCAGTGAAACCCTGCTCGAGCCGCTGGCCGAAGTGTTGCGTGAGCTGGGTGCGCGCCATGTCATGGTGGTGCATGCGCGCGAGGGGCTGAACGAGATCGGCATCGGCGATCTCACCGACGTGGCCGAACTGCGCGATGGCGAGATCCGTCGTTACACCATCGATCCGGCCGAGCACGGCATCGAGCGCGCCGGGCTGGAGACGATCCGCGCCGAGGGCCCCGAGGAGAGCCTGGCTGCCATCCTCCGGGTATTTGCCGGCGAGCCGGGACCGGCGCGTGACATCGTCACCCTCAACGCCGGGGCGGCCATCTACGTGGCGGGCGTGGCCGACTCGCTGGCCGCGGGCCTGGTCCGGGCACGCGAGGCCATCGACAGCGGTGAAGCCGAGCGCCGCCTGCAGCGGCTGGCCGAGCTGAGCCAGCGCCCGGGGGCGGCATGAGCGGCACGCCGGACATCCTGAAGAAGATCGTCGCGCGCAAGCACGAAGAGATTGCCGAGCGCCGCGCCGCTGTGCCCGAAACCGAGCTGGCCGCGCGCGTCCGCGAGATCGACGCCCCGCGCGGCTTCGTCGCCGCCCTCGAGGCGCGCATCGCTGCGGGACAGGCCGGCGTGATCGCCGAGATCAAGAAGGCCTCGCCGTCCAAGGGGGTGCTGCGCGAGCACTTCGACCCGGCGACGATCGCCGCCAGCTATGCCCGGCACGGGGCTGCCTGCCTGTCGGTGCTCACCGACCGTGACTTCTTTCAGGGCAGCGAGGCCTACCTGCAACAGGCGCGTGCGGCCTGCGAGTTGCCGGTGCTGCGCAAGGATTTCATCGTCGACCCCTACCAGGTGATCGAGGCGCGGGCCATCGGGGCGGACTGCATTCTGCTGATCGCCGCTTGCCTGGATGATGCGCAGATGACCGAACTCAACGCCCGGGCCCAGGCGCTCGGTATGGACGTGCTGGTGGAGGTGCATGATGCCGGTGAGCTGGAGCGCGCGCTGGCGCTGCCGGGGGCGCTGCTGGGGATCAACAATCGCAACTTGCGCACCTTCGAGGTGAGTCTGGAGACCACCATTGAACTACTGCTGCCGGCCATTCCCGGCGGTCGCCTGGTGGTGACGGAGAGCGGCATCCTGGCGCCGCAGGACGTGCACTACATGCGCGAGAACGGGGTACACGCCTTCCTGGTTGGCGAGGCCTTCATGCGCGCCGACGACCCTGGCGTACGGCTCGCCGAGTTGTTTGCCTGAACCGTCGCTTCAGCGGGTGCCAAAGACCACGATAGTCTTGCCGCTGACGCTGATCAGGCCGCGCTCCTCCAGGTCCTTGAGTACCCGTCCGGCCATCTCGCGCGAGCAGCCGACGATGCGGCCGATCTCCTGGCGGGTGATGCGGATCTGCATGCCGTCGGGATGGGTCATGGCGTCGGGCTGCTTGCACAGGTCGAGCAGGGTGCCGGCGATGCGTCCGGTGACATCCAGAAAGGCGAGGTGACTCACTTTCTGGCTGGTGGCCACCAGGCGTTCGGTGAGCTGGCGACCAATGGCATACAGGATGTCCTTGGCATGCTCCTTCAGGTCGCTCTCGAACAGGTTTTCGAGCTTGGTGTAGGAGATCTCCGCCAGCTCGCAGGGTGCGCGGGTGCGCACCGTCACCGAGCGGGTGGGCTGCGGTACGAACAGGCCCATCTCGCCGATGAACTCGCCCTTGTTGAGGTAGGTGAGGATGATTTCGCGGCCGTCGTCGTCTTCCATCAGTACCGTCACCTGGCCGGAGACCAGGTAGAAGATGCTGTCGGCCGAGTCGCCCGGGTGAATGAAATCTGTTTTGGCCGGGTATTTTCTACGGTGACAGTGTGCCAGAAAGGGTTCCAGCCAAGCAGGATCCTGGGGGGGCGGTTTGGCGATGCTGCTGGTGGTGCTGGATTGCGTCATAAGTGTCATAGTAGTCGAGTTGCAAGCAGATTCTAGGCAATGCCCCTGAAGGCTGTCGAATAAAGTCCGGTAGAAATTTTCCCATTTTTTCCGTTTTGTGAGCCAGGTCTGATGAAAGCACGAGTAAAGTGGATCGAAGGCGCCCTGATGCTGGGCGAGTCGCCCAGTGGGCACGCGGTGGTGATGGATGGCCCCGAGGAGCACGGTGGACGCAACCTCGGGGTGCGGCCGATGGAGATGCTGTTGCTGGGCATGGGTGGATGCAGCGAATTCGACGTGGTGCACATCCTGAAGAAGTCCCGCCAGGACGTGCGCTTCTGCGAGGTGGAGCTTACCGCCGAGCGGGCAGAGACCGAGCCGAAGGTGTTCACCCGCATCCATGCGCATTTCCGGGTCGGCGGGCCAGGGCTGAGCGAAAAGGTGGTCGAGCGCGCGGTGAAACTGAGCGCTGAAAAGTATTGCTCGGCCTCCATCATGCTCGGCGCCATGGCCGAGATCACCCACAGCTTCGAACTGGTGGAAGTCGATTGATCGCCCGGGCTAGGCGAGACGGGTTTTTTGGGGTAATTTTCGCCGTCTTTTCCAGCGGCAGACCGGGGGTGGGCCAATGCGTGCCTCGCGCATGAAACTGCACGGGTTCAATAACCTGACCAAGACGCTCAGTTTCAATATCTACGATATCTGCTATGCCGCCACGCCGGCGCAGGTGAAGGAGTACATCGAGTACATCGACGAGGCCTACAACGCCGAGCGCTTGACCCACATCCTGCAGGACGTGGCCGAGATCATCGGCGCCAATATTCTCAACATCGCGCGCCAGGACTACGATCCCCAGGGGGCCAGCGTGACCATGCTGATCTCCGAGGAGCCGGTGGCGGCGCGCGAGCTGTCCAATACCGAGGCCCCGGGCCCTCTGCCGGAGGCCATCGTGGGGCATCTGGACAAGAGCCACCTCACGGTGCACACCTACCCCGAGAGCCATCCCGACAACGGGATCTCGACCTTCCGCGTGGACATCGACGTGTCCACCTGCGGACGCATCTCGCCGCTCAAGGCACTCAACTACCTGATCCACAGCTTCGATTCGGACATCGTCACCATGGACTATCGGGTGCGCGGCTTCACCCGGGACGTCAACGGCAAGAAGCACTACATCGACCACAAGATCAATTCGATCCAAAACTTCCTGGCGCGGGATACCCGCGAGCGCTACCAGATCATCGATGTCAACGTGTACCAGGAGAACCTGTTCCACACCAAGATGATGCTCAAGGACTTCGACCTGGACAGCTATCTGTTCGGTATCGATGCCGAGGATATCCCGCCACGCGAGCAACGCGAGATCACCGACAAGTTGCGCCGCGAGATGCTGGAGATCTTCTACGGCCGCAACATCGCCCGCGGCCGGTTGCGCTGAGCGGCTTCAGGCAAAGCGTGCCGGGTCCTGTGCACCGGGGCACTCGTGGGCAAAGGGGCGTGGTTCGGCCCCGTCGATGCGCAGCAGGGTCAGGCGACCGCCCCAGAGGCAGCCGGTGTCGATGGCCCAGACGTTGTGACGCGCCATATAGCCCAGGGTGGACCAGTGGCCGCAGACGATGCGCTCCCCGCGGCTGGCGCGCCCAGGGTGATCGAACCAGGGCAGGGCCTGCGGGTCCTGCGCCGAGCCTGGCGGCCCCTTCTCCTTGAGCAGCAGCCGGCCGTCGGGGGTCACGAAGCGCAGCCGCGTGAAGCAGTTGGTAATGAATCGCAGGCGGTCCATGCCGGCGAGTTCCTCCGACCAGCGATCCGGCTGATTGCCATACATGTGGGCAAAAAAGGCAGGATGGTCGTCGCTGCGCAGCACCGATTCCACCTCTTGCGCATGCGCCGTCGCTTCGGTCAGTGTCCATTGCGGTGGCAGCCCGGCGTGGAGCAGGGTGAAGTCCAGGGCCGGTTCGTGATGCAGCAGGGGGCAGTGGCGTAGCCAGTCGATCAGCTCGTCACGGTCGGGCGCAGCGAGGACCTCATCGAGATGGTCCTTGTCGCCCGGCAGGCCGTGCCCGGCGGCCAGCGCCAGCAGGTGCAGGTCGTGGTTGCCCAGTACTACCGTTGCGGCTTTGCCCAGTCCGTGCACGAAACGCAGCACCTCGAGCGACTGCGGCCCGCGGTTCACCAGGTCGCCCACGAACCACAACCGGTCGCGTGCGGGGTCGAAGCTTACGCCATCGAGGGCTGCGCGTAGCGCGTCGTAGCAACCCTGGACGTCACCGACGGCGTAGACCGCCATGGCTCAGTGCAGGGTGCGCGGGATGGCGAGGGTGAAGCGGGGGATGTGCGCGAGAAAGTCACGGCCGTCGCTGGTGACCATCTCGTATTCCCCTTCCATGGTGCCCACCGGTGTCTCGATCACCGCCCCACTGGTGTACTGGAAATACTCTCCGGGCTGGATGTGCGGCTGCTCGCCGACCACCCCTTCGCCGCGCACCTCCTGCACCTTGCCGTTCGAGTCGGTGATCACCCAGTGACGGCGCAGCAGCCGGGCGGCCTCCTGTCCCAGGTTGCTGATGGTGATGGTGTAGGCAAAGGCGTAACGGTTGGCCTCCGGGTCGGATTGCTCCGCGACATGGGTGACCTCGACCTTGATGTCGATTTCGGGGGTATTGGCGACGTTCATGCAGTCAGTTTGCCATAGTTGTAACGATTATCTAACGCTAAGCGCAGGCGCGGGTAAAAGCAAGCATAAAGATCCGCCGTCACAGGCCGATATGCGGGGCATGAAAGGGCGATTGATAGGCATGGTGCTGGTCTCTCTGCTGTCGGGCGGCGAAGTCCTGGCGCTCGATGCCGGTGCGCAACTGCTGGCCGCCGTGGGGCAGGGCCGGGTACAGGCGGTGCGCGACCTGCTCGCTGCCGGTGGTGACGCCAATGTCAAGAATCCCGCGGGTGTGCCGGCCCTGCTGCTGGCGGCGCGGGCGGGCAACGTGCGTAGCGCACGTGCGCTGCTGCTGGCCGTGGCCGATGTCAACGCGGTGGATGCCGCAGGCAACACCGCGCTGATGGATGCCAGCGCCTATGGTCATGCCGAGGTAGTGGCCCTGCTGTTGCGCGCGGGTGCCGATCCGAACCTCAAGAACGCCGCCGGCAAGACCGCCCTGGCACGCGCCACCCTCGCCGGCGAGGTGGCCATCGTCGAGCAACTCAAGGCCGCCGGGGCAGTCGACGAGTCGGCCGACGACGAGAAGAAGGACGGCAAGTCCTGACGCCGGCCGGCGTTCCCTCCTCCCGCTTCCTTTTCGGACCTTGTGCACACTCGCAGCGTGTCCGCCGTCCCCACGGCGCGTGACGTGGCTCGCCGTTTTGCACATTCCCCCCTGTCCTGACGGGTCAGGCGTGTGCTGGCGCACACTTTTGTGGCACCTCCTCTACCACACTGGGGTCACACCAAAGGCAAACGAGGTGATCCCAATGAAATTCCTGGACAACCCCATCGGTGGGCGCCCCGATCTGTTCGGCGTCGTGGTGATGGTGGTCTCCATCGCCTTTTTGCTGACCTTCGCGGCACAGGTCAGTGCCCGTGGCGACCAGGAGCGGCAGCGCCAGTACCAGCGGCTGGCCTCCTGCAGCTCCCTGATGCAGATCACCGATACCCGCGTCGATGGTCGCACCGCTCGCAAGGCCCGACCCTGTCGTGCCGCCGCTCCATCGCTCATGCTGGGTCTCTGGGTCGTGTCTTCCCGCTGAGTTTCCTCCTGCGTCGGCGCCAGGGATGGCCCCTTTTTCCGCGCGGTCTCTGCCTGCTTTCTGATACCCTTCCGTCCTTTCCAGAGTCGGAGGCGCTACAGTGGCAAAACTTGCTGTCGGGGTGGTTGGTGTCGGCTACCTGGGGCGTTTTCATGCCCTGATCCATGCGCGGCATCCCGAGGCCGAACTGGTCGGCGTGGTCGATACCGATGCGCAGACTGCCCGCAAGGTGGCCGAAGAGGCCGGTTGTGCAGTGTTCGAGGACGTCGGTGCCCTGCTCGAGCAGGTCGAGGCGGTGAGCATCGTGGTGCCCACCACGGCTCACCTCGAGGTGGCCCGCCCCTTTTTGCAGGCCGGGCGGCACGTGTTGCTGGAGAAGCCCATCGCCTCCACCGTCGAGGAGGGGGGAGAGATCGTGCGTCTGGCGCGCGAGGCCGGTGTGGTGTTGCAGATCGGGCATCTCGAGCGTTTCAACGCCGGGGTGATGGCGCTGGCCGAGCGTATCGAATCGCCACGCTTCATCGAGGCGCACCGCATGAGTCCCTTCGTGGCGCGGGCCACCGACGTGGACGTCATCTCCGACCTGATGATCCACGACATCGATATCGTGCTGTCGCTGATCGACAGCGAGATCGCGAACATCTCGGCAGCCGGCGCGGCGGTGCTCACCGACCACCTGGACATCGCCAATGCGCGGCTGGAATTCGCCAACGGCGCGGTGGCCAACGTGATCGCCAGCCGGGTCTCGCGCGAGCGCATGCGGCGCATCCGTGTGTTCGAACACCACCGCTACCAGTCGCTCGACTTCATCGAACAGGCCCTGGACATCGCCTACCCACAGCAGAAGGACGGCGCCGAATGGCCGGAAATCGTTACCGAGCGTGTCGCCATCGAGCCGGTCAAGCCGCTGGATGCCGAGATCGACGCCTTCGTACGCTGCATTCGTGACGGCGAGCCCCCGCTGGTGGGTGGCGAGGTTGGCCTGCGGGCGCTGGAGGCGGCCCTCCAGGTCAAGGAAAAGATCGAGGCCTCGTCGGCCCCCTGAAACCCCGTGGACACGAACGAGCACCCGGAACATTCACCACAAGGGGCACGAAGAACACCAAGGGATTAAGGTGGTGACCTTGCCAAGGACTCGGGGTGCTCGCCGTCAGTGCGAGTCCCGACGATGCATTTCAATCTTTGTGTCCTTCGTGTGCTTCGTGGTGAACCCTCCCCGTCATGGTCATGGCCTGTTCGATGGCGGCGACCAGGCTGCCGGGGTCGGCGCGTCCGCTGCCGGCCAGTTCCAGGGCGGTGCCGTGATCGACCGAGGTGCGCACGATGGGCAAGCCGAGGGTGATGTTGACCGCCTGCCCGAAGCCCTTGTGCTTGAGCACCGGCAGGCCCTGGTCGTGGTACATGGCGAGCACCGCGTCGGCGCCTTCGAGCAGGCGCGGGGTGAACAGGGTGTCGGCCGGCAGGGGGCCGGTCAGGTCCATGTCTGCGGCGCGCAGGCGCTCGAGTACCGGGGTGATGATCTCGATTTCCTCGTGGCCCAGGTGGCCATCCTCGCCGGCATGCGGGTTGAGGCCGCAGACCAGGATCCGTGGGGCCTCGATGCCGAAGCGCTTGCGCAGGTCGTCGTGCAACACGCGAAGGACCGTCTCCAGCCGCCCGGGGGTGATGGCATTGGCCACCGTGCGCAGTGGCAGGTGAGTGGTGGCCAGCGCCACGCGCAGGCCGGGGCAGGCAAGCATCATCACCGGGTGGCCGCCGGTGATTCCGGCGAGGAATTCCGTGTGTCCGGTGAAGGGGATGCCGGCCGCGTTGATCACGCCCTTGTGCACCGGGCCTGTCACCAGTCCGGCGAAACGGCCTTCGAGGCAGCTCCGGGTCGCCGTCTCCAGGGTCTCCAGGACATAGGCGGCATTCGCCGGGTCGAGCCGACCGGGCTGTGCTGCGTGACGCAGAGCGACCGGCAGCACGTGGAGGGCGCCGGGTGGGGCCGGCGGGGTGCCGTCCTCGAAGGGCAGCAGGGTCAATGGCAGGTCGAGGCGTTTGGCGCGTTCTTCCAGCAAGGCCGGGTCGGCGACCGCTACCAGCGGGCGGTCCCAGGTACGCTGCGCGATCTGCGCGACCAGGTCGGGCCCGATGCCGGCGGGTTCACCCGGTGTGATCGCCAGGGGGCGGGGATTCATGCGTCCGGGTCGTCGAGGTGGATCTCGACAAAGGCCTCGTCGCGCAGGCGGCGCAGGTACTGTTCGGTCGCTTCACGCGCCTTGCGTTCGCGAATCGCCTTCTTTGCTGCCAGCCGGCGCGCCTCCTCGGTCTCGTCGTGCTGGCGCTTGCCGAGCACCTGCACGATGTGCCAGCCGAAGCGGGTCTTGAAGGGCTCGCTCACCTGGCCCACCGGGGTGGTGGCCAGCTTTTCCTCGAATTCGGGCACCATGTTGCCCGGGCTGATCCAGCCCAGGTCACCGCCCTTGATGGCCGACCCCTGGTCCTGCGAGTGCGAGCGCGCCAGGGTGGCGAAGTCTTCACCGTTGCGCACCCGCGCGGCGAGTTGCTCGAGACGCTGGCGGGCGTCGGCGTCAGAGGTCACCTCGTCAGTGCGGATCAGGATGTGGCGCGCGTGGATCTGCGGGACGATGCGTCGCTCCTCCTGTTTGCCACCCCGGAACTCCGCCACCTTCAGCAGGTGAAAGCCCGCGCCGCTGCGAAAGGGGCCGATCACCTCTCCCGCATTGGCCTTGGAGACCACCTCGGCCATCGTCGGGGTCAGTTGTCCCAGGCGGACCCAGCCGAGGTCGCCGCCCTGGATGGCGTTGCGGGCATCGGAATACTCGCGCGCCACGCTGGCGAAGTCGGTGCCCTGCTCGAGCTTCTTGCGCGCCTCGGTGGCACGAGCACGCGCCCGGGCGATCTGCTCGGTCGAGGCGCCGTCGGGCGTGGCTACCAGGATGTGCATCAGGTGCACTTCGCGTTTCTCGTCGGGCGCGGCGGCCTCGCGCGCCAGGTATTGGTCGATCTCGGATTCCGAGACCTGGATGCGGCGGGTGACCTCGCGGTTGATCAGGCGCGAGATGATGAGCTGGTGACGGATCTTGTTGCGAAACTGCTCGAAGGACACGCCCTCGCTGGCCAGCGCCTCGCGCAGTTGCGCCACGCTGAGCTGGTTTCTCGCGGCGATACGCGCGATGGCCTCGTCCACCGTCTTGTCGTCGGTGGTGATCCCCAGGCGCTGCGCCTCGGCCAGTTGCAGCTTGTCGAGGATCAGTTTCTCCAGTGCGCTGTTGACAATCTGCTGCTCGCTGGGCAGTGAGCCGGGATTGCTGTGCCGCAATTCGCCGGCCAGCTCGCGAGTCTTTTCGCGCAACTCGCCGAGCGTCACCACGTCGTCGCCGGCCACGGCCACGATGCGGTCGAGCACCTGGGCGGCTTGCAGCACGCCGCTGGTCAGCAGGAGGATCAGGGAAATCGGCAGGAGGTGTCGGAGTCTAGTCATCGTCTCTGCGGTAGCCGTAGATGCCGTTCTTCAACAGGGCATCGATGTTGTCGCCCAGTTTACCCAGGCCGTTGAGTTCGAGTTGCAGCAGGAAGGACAGGTCCTGGGTGTTGCCGGTCCCCGTGACCTGCTGGCGCACCAGGGCACGCAGTCGCCAGCAGCACTTGCCATACTCGATGCCGGCGAGCGCGTCGAGGTTGCGGCCTTCGCTGAGCGAGTAGTTCCAGCGGGCGATCGCGCGGGTGCGTTCGCCGATGGGCCAGATCAGGCCGAGATCGGTATGCGTGGACAGGCCGTCGCGCAGCCGGTAGGCAAGGTTGATCACCCGGTCGTCGTCCTGCCGATAGCTGAACTGGGCCAGCGCCTGCTCGATCGTGTCGCTGTTGGGATTCCATTGCAGGCCACCCCGCGCACGCCAGCCGTCACCCAGCTGCACGGCCAGTTCGCCGATCACTGCGGAGTTGTCGTCCACCGCTGTCGGCACGCCGGGCAGTTGCACCTTGCGGTCGGCCAGGTAGAGGACCTGCCCGATGCTGGCACGAGCCAGCTCGCGACCGCTGTCGTTCCGGATGCGGCTGGTCAGTGCCAGACCCAGGCGGTTGGCGTCGCCCTGTCGGTCGGGGCCGGTGAAGCGGTTGTCCCGGAACAGTGCATCGAGGCCGAAGTCGTACTCCCTGGTGTCGAACAGGGGGATGTCGTTCTGCTTGCGGTACGGGACGTACAGGTAATAGAGCCGGGGTTCCAGGGTCTGGGTCGCGGCCTGCCCGAACCACTGGGTAGCGCGATCGAAATAGAGTGCGCCGTCCAGGCTCAGGATGGGGGTGAACCGGTCGGGACTGCTGCTGAGCCCTGGCGCCTGGTTGTGGAGGCGGTAGCGGGTATAGCGCAAGCCGGCGCTGGGCACCAGATGGTAGAAAGCGGTCTGCCGGGGCAGGCTGAGCGTCGGGTGCAGGTCCAGGCGGTCACCCTCGACGAAGCCACCGGACTTCCGAAAGCGGACATATTCGGCATCCAGGCCATAACGTAGCGGCACGTCGGTGGCACTGTCGGCGAAGGCCAGCTGCAGTTGTGGCAGGCGTGCATAGGGACGACTGGCCTTGGGCAACAAGGGGTCGATGGTCTGGAATTCCTGTACCCGCGCCAGCGCCTGCCAGCGGTCGCTGGCATAGCGCAGTTCAGCGGTGCGCTCCAGGTGGGTGGTGCTGGTCGATTCCAGATCGGCGCCGAAATCGGTCAGGTAGCGCTCGTCCGACACGTAGTTCAAACGCAGCGTGCTGCTGAGGTGTGGTGTGTAATGGCCGTCAGTGCTCAACGACAGGGCGCCTCGCCGTGAGTCTCCCGTCGGCCCCTGCCGGTCGTGCGGCAGGTAGTTCGCGGTGATGCGTCCTTCGTGCGCCCGGGTCAGGAAACGGAATTCCCCGCCCAGCAGCAGGCCGCGCTGGCCGAGCAGGCGCGGGGTCAGGGTCAGGTCGTAGTTGGGCGCGAGGTTGAAGTAGTAGGGCAGGCTCAGGTCCAGTCCCAGGCGATCGCTGTAACCCAGGCTGGGAATCAGCAAGCCGCTGCGCCGCCGGTCGTCGATGGGGAAGGTCAGCACCGGCACATAGGCCATCGGCACCCCCTTGAACGACAGCCGCGCGCCGTGCGCGGTGCCCAGTCCTTCCCTGGTGTCGATGTCGAGGCTCTCGGCAGTGAGCTGCCAGTCGTCGTTGCCGGGCGGGCAGGTGGTGTAGGTGATGCGCTGGTAACGTCCGGTGCCGGGGCCGGTCAGCTCGGCGCGTGCCGCGGTGCCGCGTGCCAGGATGCCGGGTAGCCGGTACTCGGCCTGCTCGGCGTGGCCCAGGCGGGTGTTCAGGTTGTAGTGAACCTGTTCTGCGGCCAGGCGCAGGTCGGGCCGGCTGAGCAGAACACCGCCGCTGGCGGTGAGTTCCCCGCTGTCGCGCTGGAAGGCGATACGCGCGGCACGCAGGCGGTCATGGCCATGCAGCAGATCGACGTTGCCGCTGAACAGGGCCTGATCGTCGATCACCGAGGCCTTGGCGCTGTCGGCGGTGACCTCGACGAGGGCGGTTTCGGCGACAGGTTGCGGGGCCGCCGCGAGACGGGTGCAGGACTGCCAGGGGATGCCGGCATCGAGCAGCGCGCGGGTCTCCAGGGACGGGGCGGTTGCTTCCCGTCGGGTTGGCTCCGAAGCCGCGGTGGCCTGTTCGGGTTTCCCGGAGGCAAGGGGGGGCGTTGCGCTCCCGGGCGCGGGCCGTGGCGGCGAGACTTCGAAACGCGACGGGGCTGCTGGCGTCTGTCCGCCGGTTGCCGCCGGCGGTGTATTCGACCGGCTGCTGTCCTGTTCCGCTGTTACAGGCCGGGGTGGCGCCGGGGCAGGTGGGGGGGCGGGGACGTCCTTCACTGCGGCCGGGGCCGACGCCTGTGGTGTCAGGCGATCACGCGGGGGCGCGGGCGGTGGCGGGGAGGATGGAACGCTGATGCGCCCGGCGTCGCCGGTGCAGTCCCAGCCGCCACCGACCGTGGCCTTGCAGTCCCAGCCATTCGCCCTGGCCGGCACCAGGACGGCCATGCCCAGGACGCACAACAGGGCGTGGCCCAGACGATGTCTTCGGAACAGGTGATGGCGGCCGGAACGGGGGTTGTATGACACGGTTAGCGTTCTACCAGGTGCTTGGGCCGGGAGGTATGCCCCCTGGCGCTTCAACGGCCGCTAAAATCTCATAGAATGGCGCTTTCTTCAATGTTGGAGGGAGCGGCATGCCAGGCAGAGAGGCGCAGATGCATCACTGGCTCGAGGGCCGATGCGGCCTGTTCGGTTTCAGCCTGGTGGCGGCATCCTCTGATGCCAGCTTCCGTCGCTATTTCCGTTTGCTGCTGCCGGACGGTGAAACGCGTATCGTCATGGATGCCCCGCCCGCGCATGAGGACTGCCGTCCTTTCGTCGAGGTGAACCAGCGGCTCGAGGCAGCGGGGGTGCATGTGCCGCGCATCCATGCGCAGGATCTCGAGCGCGGTTTCCTTCTGCTCGAAGACCTGGGCGACCGTTTCTACCTTGGCGAACTCGACGAGGCCTCGGCCGACCGGCTCTACGGCGAGGCCATTGACACCCTGCTGTGTATCCAGCGCGCCGATGCCTCGGGCCTGCCGGACTACGATCGTGCCCTGCTGGCCCGCGAGATGGCGCTGTTTCCCGACTGGTTGCTGGATGTGCACCTGGGCCTGGATCTGGCGCCGGCCGAGCGGCGGATGCTCGATACCGTGTTCGAGCACCTGATCGACAACGCCCTGGCTCAGCCCCGGGTGCTGGTGCACCGCGACTACCATTCGCGCAACCTGCTGGTCTGCGACGCGAACTCGCCTGGAGTGATCGATCACCAGGACGCGGTGCTCGGACCGGTCACCTACGACCTGGTCTCTCTGCTGCGAGACTGCTACATCGCCTGGCCGCATGAGCGGGTCGCCGGTTGGCTGGACGACTATGCCGCGGCGGCGGTGGCCGCCGGTGTGCTGGACGAGGCGCAGCGTGCGCGGCTGCCCGAGTGGTTCGATCTGATGGGCGTGCAACGGCACCTGAAGGCGGCGGGCATCTTCGCCCGCCTGTATCACCGTGATGGCAAGTCGGGTTACCTGGGTGATATCCCGCGTACCCTGGGGTACATTCTCGCGGTGGCCGAACGGCATCCGCCGGTGGCCCCGCTGGCCGGTTTTCTCGAGCGGCGGGTGATGCCCGCATTGCAGGCAGCATGAGTACCTGGTCGCCGCATCCGGTCCATCTGCTGACCTTCGACCTGGACGATACCCTCTGGCCTTGCATGCCGGTGATCCAGGCCGCCGAACGGGCAGTACACGACTGGTTCCGCGAGGCCGCGCCGGTGATCGCCGAGCGTTACGACATCGACAGCCTGCGTGAGCACCGCATCCGCGTGGCGCGCGAGAACCCGCACTGGGCGCACGATCTCACCGGCATTCGCCTGCACAGCTACCGGCAACTGGCGCGCCAGCATGGGCTGGACGAGGCCATCGCCGAACAGGCCAATGCCGTGTTCCGCCGCGAGCGCAACAAGGTCACGCCCTGGCCCGAGGTGGTCGAGGCACTGCGCACCCTGCGCGAGCACTTCGTGCTGGTGGCAGTGAGCAACGGCAATGCGCAGATCGAGCACACCCCACTGGCCGACTGCTTCCATCATGCCTTCATGGCCGAGGAGGTCGGTGCGGCCAAGCCGGATCCGGCGCTGTTCCATGCCGCCGCCAAGGTCAGTGGCATTCCCCTGTCGCAGGCGGCGCATGTCGGTGACGATCCGCACCGCGATGTCGAGGCGGCGCGGCGCGCGGGCATGCATGCCGTCTGGGTCAATCGCAACGGCACGGCCTGGCCCGACGACTTGTCACCGCCCGATCACACCGTGAGCGACTTGCGCGCGCTCGTGGCCGCCTTGCTGGACGATCGCTGAGGAGCATGCATGGACAGGGAACTCAAGCAGGCACTCAAGCTTTACGGGCCGGCCGCCGTGCTGGTGCTGATTGGCTTCATCGTCGCTTACCAGTTCATCAAGCCGGCGCCACCGGATCATGTGCGCATCGCCAGCGGCGGTCCGCAGGGAGCCTATTACCGCTACGCCCAGGCCTATGCCCGCGAGCTGGCGAAGGAAGGCATCACCCTCGAGGTAGTGCAGACCGCAGGCTCGGTGGAGAACATCCGCCTGCTGCGCCAGGGCAAGGTGGACATCGCTCTGGTGCAGGGAGGCATCCCCGACGACAGCCCGGGACCGGCGCTGTATTCGCTGGGCAGTCTGTACTACGAACCGCTCTGGTGGTTTGCGCGCCGCGACCTTGCACTCGACGACCTGCGCGCCCTGCGCGCCCTGCGCGGACTCCGTGTGGCCACCGGCGGCGAGGGCTCGGGTACCCGCGCCCTGGTGCTGCGTCTGCTCGCCGAGAACGGCATCGACGCGAACAATACCACCCTGATCGCCACGAGCAGCAGTGATGCTGCCGCGCGTCTGCGCCGTGGCGAGCTGGATGCCGCCTTCTTCGTCACCTCGCCGGCCAGCTCGCTGATCCAGGAATTGCTGCGTGCGCCCGAGGTGCAATTGCTCTCCTTCCGGCGCGCCGAGGCCTATGCGCGACGTCACCGTTTCCTCACCGGCGTGCCCGTGCCGGAAGGCGTGGCCGACCTGCGCGACAACCTGCCGCCGCACGACGTGCAACTGCTGGCCCCGGCGGCCAATCTGGTGGTCTCCGAGCATGTCCACCCGGCGATCAACGACCTGCTGTTGCAGGTCATCGGGCGGCTGCACCGCGCAGGCGACTGGTTCGCCGCCCACGGCGAATTTCCGCCTCCCGACCTGCTGGCCTGGCCGTTGGCTCCCGAGGCGCAGCGGTACTACGAGCACGGCCCACCCTTCCTGCAGCGCTATCTGCCGTTCTGGGCCGCCTCGCTGATCGACCGCCTGAAGGTCATGCTGCTGCCGCTGATCCTGATGTTGCTGCCGCTGTTCAAGGCCATCCCTCCGCTGGTGGACTGGCGCATGGCCTCGAAGATCTACCGCTGGTACGACGACCTGGCGCAGGTGGACGACGCCCTGGTCGATGCCACCCCGGAACTCCGCGAGGCCGCGCTGGCCGAGTTGAAGCGTATCGAGGGCGAGGTGCGGCAGATCGAGGTGCCGCTCTCCTACGCCCGGCGTCTCTACCACCTGCGCCAGCACATCGACCTGGTGCGGCGGCGGGCGTTGTCCGATCGTATCGCTTGACGAGATGCTGTGCGACGGAATGAACGTCCGGGCAGACGGCCTTGTCCGGTGACAGGGCGGCCGAATCGGTGGTGCTATGATCGGTCACGGGTTCCGGATAGGGGAGGGCAAGGCATGAGACTGCCGATTCCAAGGCCCTGCGAGGCGCTGTCGTTGCCATTGAAGTGGATGCCGGCCGGGATGCATGCCCGGGGGCTGGCGCTGGTGGTCAATCGTCTTTTCGCCGATGCACTGGATGCCGGGGAGCTGGACTTCCTCGAGGGTAAGGTGCTGCACGTCGAAGTGGAGGACGTCGGACTCCATTACCGACTGGTGATGCGTGGCGGACGTTTTGCCGCCGCGGCCGCCGAGGCGCCTGTCGACGTTGGTTTCCGCGGCGAGCTGCAGACCTTCCTGCAGCTGGCGGCCCGGCGCGAGGATGCCGATACGCTGTTCTTTCAGCGGCGCCTGCGCATCGAGGGTGATACCGCGACGGGCCTGCACCTGAAGAATTTTCCCGATGCCCGGGAGGGGGCATTGCTGCCCCCCGCGCTGCAATATTCGCTCGAGCGCATGACCGATCTGTACGGTCGCTATTGCGGTCGCGAGGACGTGGCAGCGGTCTGAGCCGACCAGTGCAGTCCGGGGCGGCCGTGCCAATAGCCGTCGCAGGGGCCGTGCGGGAGGTAGCGCAGCAGTTCGTCGAGTGCCTCATCGACCGGGCGTCCCTGGCGCAGTACTTCGGCATGAATCTCGACGATGCGCCCGGTGTGACGTGACTGGGGGCTGATGCGCAACAGCTCGACTCCCAGTTCTGCGACCTCGGCCAGTACGCCCAGCAGGGTGAAGGTCTGTGCCGATTGGGTCTGGATGCCGTTGAGGGTGAGAAAGCGCTGCTCTTCCTGGGTCGACAGCAGCATGCCGTCGGGGTAGTCCAGGCAGCGGAACTGGCAATCGTCCTTCGGCAGCCGGTGCGCGCGGGCGGTGAAACAGCGTGCCGAGAGGGCCAGGGGCAGGCGGCCGAAGGCGAAGATCTCGGTCTCCACCTTCGGTGGGCGCTTGGCCTGCATGCGGGCCAGTGCCGCCTGTGACAACTCCACCGGCATGACCCAGCGCCGCATCCCCAGCGAGACCAGCTTGTGCAGGGTGCGGTGGTTGTAGATGTTGATGAAGGGGCCCGCCACGAAGGGTGAACGGCCTGCAAGGCGTTGCACGGCGGCCATGTCGTTGGCCTCGACCAGGAACCGTCCGTTGTCACACAGGCGGCGCAGGGCCTTGAGCTCGGACTCGGCCTCGATCAGGGCCAGGCTGGAGAGCACCACTTCCTTGCCGGCCGCCGCCAGTTCCTCACCGATCGCCAGCCAGTCTTCGAGCTTCAGGCTGCGCCGCTTGGCGCACACCGTCTCTCGCCCAGGTAGACCGTCTCCACCGGGTGGGATGCGATGTCGCGGTAGAAGGCGAACAGTTCGTCACGCGACCAGTAGTAGAGGATGGGGCCCAGGGACAGGCGGAGTGGTGAGGCGTGCATGGCGGTGCTTCTCCCGGGTTCATTGCCAGGTGCGGGCATAGGCGCCCAGGGTGGTCTGTTGCCCCTCGCTCACCCGGCCCAGCACCTGCTGCCATTCCTGCAGTGGTCGGTAGTGTTCGGGATCGCGCAGGCAACTGTCGATGGCAGCGCGCCAGACCTGGGTCACCTGGCGTACGTAGGCCGGGCTGCGCTGGCGTCCCTCCAGCTTGATGGCGGCCACGCCGGCTTCGGTGAGTTCGGGCAGCAGGTCGAGGGTATTGAGGCTGGTCGGTTGTTCGATGGCGTAGCAGGTCTGTCCATCCACCTGGTAGCGGCCCTTGCACAGGGTGGGGTAGCCGGCATTCGCCCCCTTGGGCACGCTGTCGACCAGCACGCCACCTAGGCGTGTCTCGAGTCCTTTCGAGGTCTCCACCCATTGGACCGCCGCCGCCGGCGAACAAACGCCGTGTGTGTTGGGCGACTTTCCTGCCGCGTAGGAAGACAGCAGGCAGCGTCCTTCCACCATCACGCAAAGACTGCCGAAGCCGAAGACCTCGATCTGCACCGGGCTGTGCTCCACGACCTGGCGGACCTGGGCCATCGAGAGCACGCGCGGCAGTACCGCGCGTCGCACGCCGAACTGTTCGTGGTAGAAGCGCAGCGCCTCGTAGCTGGTGGCCGATCCCTGCACGGAGAGGTGCAGGTTCAGCCCGGGGTGTCGGGTACTGGCGTAGTCGAGGACACCGATGTCGGCCGCGATCAGGGCATCCACGCCGAGATCGGCGGCCCGGTCCACTGCCGACTGCCAGGTGGGCCAGCCCTCCGGGCGGGGATAGGTGTTGAGCGCCAGGAAGACACGGCGGCCACGCGCGTGCGCGTGGGCGATGCCCTGGGCCATGCTGTCATGGTCGAAGTTCAGACCCTCGAAGTTGCGAGCATTGGTGGCGTCCCGGAAGCCGATGTACACCGCATCGGCACCGGCGTCCACGGCCGCCTTGAGGGAGGTCAGGTTTCCGGCTGGGCAGACGAGTTCCATGAGATGACCGCCTCGGTGGTTGGGGGATGGGGCCAAGCGCTGCCCTGGCGGGTACCGCGCTGGATCAGGGGCTGGGCGATGCTATCGATCACCTGCCATTTGCGGGCGCACCAGGCCGGGGCCAGCAGGATGCCGGCCGGTGCGGTACCGCTCAGGCGGTGGTAGAGCACCTCGGGCGGAGTCGCCTCGATCAGGTCGGCGGCGGTCTCGACGTAGGTCTCCAATGGCCAGGGGCGGTATTCACCGCGTCGCCACTGGTTGGCCAGCAGGGTGCCCTTGACCACGTGCAAGGGGTGCAGCTTGAGACCATCGACGCCTTCGGAGACCACTCGTTCCAGGGTCTGCAGGGCGTGCTCCGGACCCTCGCCGGGCAGGCCCACGATGAGGTGGGTGCATACCTTCAGGCCCCGGCCGCGCGCCCGCCTTGCCGCGTCCCGGTACTCGGCGAAGCCGTGGCCCCGATTGACCCGTTCCAGGGTCTGGTCGAAGGCCGATTGCAGACCGAGTTCCAGCCATACCTCGTGTCCCTCCGCCTGGTAGCCCGCGAGCAGGTCGAGCACTTCGTCCGGCACGCAGTCCGGGCGGGTGCCGATCGACAGGCCGATCACGTCCGGTTCGCGCAGTGCCTGCCGGTACAGCTCGTCCAGCCGTTCCACCTCGGCATAGGTGTTGGTGTAGGCCTGGAAGTAGGCAATGAAGTGGCGGGCACCCGTACGCTTGCGGATCACCGCGCGGCCCTTGCGTATCTGTTCGCCGACCGATGGCTGGTTGCGGGCGTTGGGGCTGAAGGAGACGTTGTTGCAGAAGGTGCAGCCACCGCGTCCCTTGCTGCCGTCCCGGTTGGGGCAGGTGAAGCCGGCATTGATCGCAATCTTGTGCACCCGCTGCCCATGGCGCCGTTTCAGGTCCTGGCCAAAGGTATTCACGAGTTGGGGCAGCAGGTGGGTCATCGGGAGGCCTGAAGGATCGACGCATGCTGCGGAGATTATCGGATCGCCGCGGCAGCCCCCCCTTGATCTTGGTCAAGTTGCAACCGGCGATATTGGGGTGTAATCCGTCATGAACCACAACATGTTGTGGTGTCGTGATTGTCGAACTATAAGATCTTGTGTTGAGCCCACCCGCCGAAGGAGGAAGTTCCATGTCAGCCAATATTCAAGAGGTCGCCCGTCTCCCGGGGCGCGTACGCCGGCGTGACGGCACCGAGACGCCGTTCGACAGTCGGCGCATCCTGTCGGCGATCCGTCGGGCCGGCGAGGCCACCGGGGAATTCGGCGAGGAGGAGGCCGGACGGCTCACCGCCCAGGTCGTCAAGGTACTCGCCCACGGGCATTTCCCGGACGGCGTGCCGGACATCGAACGCATCCAGGACATCGTCGAGCAGACCCTGATCGCTGCCGACCACCTGGCCACGGCCCGTGCCTATATGCGCTACCGGGATCGCCACCAGCGCCTGCGTGCCGATCGTCGTACCCTGCTGGACGTGGCCGAGTCGGTGGACGAGTACCTCGATCGCACCGACTGGCGGGTGAACGCCAATGCCAACCAGGGATATTCGCTGGGTGGCCTGATCCTCAATACCTCCGGCAAGGTGATCGCCAACTACTGGCTGAATCACGTCTATGCGCCCGAGGCGGGCAAGGCGCATCGCGAGGGCGATATCCACATCCACGACCTCGACATGCTGGCGGGCTACTGTGCGGGCTGGTCCTTGCGCACCCTGCTGCAGGAGGGGTTGAACGGCGTGCCGGGCAAGCTGGAATCGGCGCCGCCGCGTCACATGTCCTCGGCCATCGGCCAGATCGTCAACTTTCTCGGCACCCTGCAGAACGAGTGGGCGGGTGCGCAGGCCTTCAGTTCCTTCGATACCTACATGGCGCCGTTCGTGCGCAAGGATCGCCTCGATTACGCGCAGGTCCGGCAATACCTGCAGGAGCTGATCTACAACCTCAATGTCCCGTCGCGCTGGGGAACCCAGACGCCGTTCACCAACCTGACCTTCGACTGGGTCTGTCCCGTGGACCTGCGTGAGCAGGTGCCGGTGATCGGCGGTGAGGAGATGCCCTTCTGCTACGGCGATCTGCAGGCGGAGATGGACATGATCAACCGCGCCTACATCGAGGTCATGAGCGCCGGTGATGCGAAAGGTCGGGTATTCACTTTCCCCATTCCCACTTACAACATCACGTCGGATTTTCCCTGGGACAGCGAGAACGCCAACCTGCTGTTCGAGATGACGGCCAAGTACGGCCTGCCCTACTTCCAGAACTTTCTCAATTCCGAGCTCAAGCCCAACATGATCCGCAGCATGTGCTGTCGCCTGCAGCTCGATCTGCGCGAGTTGCTCAAGCGGGAAAACGGCCTGTTCGGATCGGCGGAGCAGACCGGTTCACTGGGGGTGGTCACCATCAATTGCGCACGTCTCGGCTATCTGTACAAGGGAGACGAAACTGGTCTGCTGGCACGCCTGGACGAGCTGCTGCGTATCGCGCGTGACTCCCTGGAGGTCAAGCGCAAGGTTATCCAGCGCTACATGGAAGATGGCCTGTTTCCCTATACCAGGCGCTATCTCGGCACCCTGCGCAATCATTTTTCGACCATTGGGGTGAACGGCATCAACGAGATGGTGCGCAATTTCACCGGCGACCGGCACGACATCACCACGCCCGAAGGGGAGGCCATGGCGCTGCGCCTGCTCGATCACGTGCGTGCGCGCATGGACGAGTTCCAGGAGGAGACCGGCCACCTGTACAACCTGGAAGCCACGCCAGCCGAGGGTACGACCTATCGCTTCGCCCGGGAGGATCGCCGGCGTTTTCCGGACATCCTGCAGGCAGGTACCCCCGAGGCCCCTTACTACACCAACAGTTCACAGCTCCCGGTCGGTTTCACCGACGACCCCTTCGAGGCCCTGGAACGCCAGGAGGCCTTGCAGAGCCGCTACACGGGGGGCACGGTGCTGCACTTGTACCTGCCGGAGAAGGTCTCCAGCAGCGAGGCCTGCAAGCGCCTGGTGCGGCGTGCCCTGGGTAATTTCCGTCTGCCCTACATCACGATCACGCCGACCTTTTCGATCTGTCCCCGACACGGTTATCTGGCCGGCGAACACGAATTCTGTCCCAGGTGCGACCAGGAACTGGTCGCCCGCAAGCAAGCCGAGGAGGTAAACGCCCATGCATGAGGTGACCATCAAGCTCGATGATCGTGAACGGACCCGCTGTGAGATCTGGACCCGGGTGATGGGCTATCACCGGCCTGTCTCCTCCTGGAATCCCGGCAAGCGCTCGGAGCATGCCGAGCGGCGCTATTTCGTCGAACCGGGCGGAGCCCGCCCCCGGGCATGAAGGCCCTGCGGGTCGGCGGCCTCCCGCCGCTGACCACCATCGACTATCCCGGTGAGCTGGCGGCGGTGGTGTTCTGCCAGGGCTGTCCCTGGCGCTGTCGCTATTGTCACAACGGCCACCTGTTGCGCGGTCTCGTCCATCGACTGGCCGGAGGTGCTGTCCTTCCTGCGCAGGCGGCAGGGACTGCTGGATGCCGTGGTCTTCTCCGGGGGCGAGCCGACCCTTCAGGCGGGCCTGCCCGATGCCGTCGCGGCGGTACGCGACCTGGGGTTCAGGGTCGGGTTGCATACCGCCGGGTGTTACCCGGAGAGGCTGGCGGCCCTGTTGCCGTCACTCGACTGGGTCGGGCTGGACATCAAGGCCCTGGAGGGCGACTACCCGGTGGTGACCGGGGTGCCGGACAGCGGTGTGCGTGCCTTCGAGAGCCTGCGCTACCTGCTGGAGGCCGGCGTGCCCTGCGAGGTGCGGGTGACGGTCCATCCGCGCCTGCTGCCTTCCGACCGGCTGCAGACCTTGCTGGACCGCCTGCAGAGCCTGGGGGTCGCCTCCATCGTCCTGCAGCGCTGCCGGGTGACGGGGATGCTGGATCCCGCACTGGGACCGCCGGGCAGCTTCCCCGAGGCCATCGCAGACGGTGGCGTGGTGTGCTGGCGCGGAGGGGAATCGGCGGGGTGATCGGCGGCAGGCCCCCAGCCTGTCCCGCTTCGTCGACGGTTACAGTTCCCGCAACCCCTCCGAGGGCTCGATGCGCGCCGAGCGCAGGCCGGCCAATGCGGCAGCGAGCACCGCGGCGGTCACGGTCAGTCCCAGCGCCCAGGCGTAGTGTTCGGGCAGCAGCACGCAGACCTGCTGGCCGTCGGCGAGCTGGTCGGAGAGCATGTCGTTGATGGCCCAGGCGGCGCCGCGATAGATGACGATCGCCAGTCCCCAGCCGAATACCGCGGTGTAGAAGGCCTGCACCACGGGGAACCAGACGATGTCCCCGGTGCGGAAGCCGACCAGGCGTAGTACCGACAGCTCGCGGCGCTTGCGGTCCACGTTGGCCCACAGGCTGGCGCCGAGTGACAGCGAGAAGCCGACCAGGCCGATGATGGCGATGGCCCAGTAGATGGCGCTGAGGTTGCGGTCCATCTTCATCACCAGTTCGATGTCGGCGGCGCGGGTGCGCACGTCGATGCCCTGTTCGGCGAGCAGGGCCTTCAACGGCGCCACGTCGTAGATGGAGCGCGCGTACAGGCGGAAGCCCGGGTAGCTGCGTTGCTCGGGTGGGGGGACGCCCTTCCAGCCCAGGGCGGGCACGGCGTGGCCGTCGCGGAAGTCTTCCAGCGCCTCGAGCAGCACCAGGTCGACGAAGGCGCCGTCGCGCGCGAAGGCTGACTCGGGCGCCACGGCGACCACTTCCAGCGGCAGATGGACGCGCTCGCGCCGGCCCTGGTAGCGCCGTGCCAGGCTGCCGTCGATGATATCGCCGGCCTGTACCTTGAGTTTCTGCGCGGCGCTGTGCGAGAGCACGATCCGGCGCAGGCCTTCGGGGGTGACGCCCAGGCCATGCAGCAGCGGGTCATTGTGATCCGAGGGGATCATCTCGGCATCGAGGATGCGCCCGGCCTTGTCGGATCGCAGTTGCAGGGTGGCGGCGATCGAGCGGGTGCGCGGCACCAGGAACGCCACATCCGGACGCTTGCGCAGGGCATCCAGCCAGGCAATGTCATGGTGGCCGCTGCCCACCGGGCGGATCTCGCGGTTTGCCGGGTCCTCGATGAGCTGCTCGAGCATGCCGCCGATGATGCCGAACTTGAGCCCGAACAACACCAGCATGGGGCCGAGCACCGCCGCCAGGGCCAGCGCGAAGCAGCCGGACATCTGCCATTCGTGGAAGTAGTCGCGGCTCGCCAGACGAATGATCTTGAACAAACGCATGGGCCTACCCGTTGACGACCGTCTCGGTGGTGCGTCCATCCGGCGAGCGCTGGGTGTGGTGAGCGAGCCGGCGCAGGCCCAGACGCTTGATGTGCCGCCAGGCGTGGCTGGCGACGATCACCGTGATGTTGCGCTCCTCGGCCAGGCCGATGAACAGCGACATGATCTTCTCCGCGGCAAAGGGATCGATCGAGGCAGTGGGCTCGTCGGCGATCACGATGGACGGTTCGTGCGCCAGTGCCCGGCCGATGGCCACACGCTGGCGCTCGCCGGTGGACAGGGTTTCGGGCAGCTTGTCCAGGTGGCGGGCGATACCCAGCTCGCGCGCCAGCTCCTCGATCACCGTGCCTTCCTTCAGTCCCAGCACGCTGCGCGAGAGGTTCATGTTCTCGCGCACCGTGAGATAGGGCAGCAGGCCGCCGGTCTGCATCACGTAGCCGATGTGCTGCTTGCGCAGCTCGCCCAGGCGGTTGAGCTGGTGGCGCTTCCAGAAGGCCCCCACGTCGATGGGCTCGCCGGTGTTCTCCGGGCGGAAGCGGAAAGCGCCGATGCCGGTCGGCTGGGCGATGAAGGCCAGGATATCGAGCAGGGTCGACTTGCCACAGCCCGACTCACCGATCAGCGCGATCTTCTCTCCCTGGGCGATCTGCAGCGAGGGCACGTTCAGGCGGAAGGAGATCCCCTGGGACTCGCGGTCCAGCACCACGTCACGCAGGTGGTAGATGATGCCGCGGTCGCGGCTTGGGCTGGTGAGGAAACTGCTCAAGGTAAATCGGTCCGCTGCGGTTCGGGGGGGGCGCTATTGTACTGTGCGAACCGCCCTGGGGAACCGGAAATGGGGCCCGTTTCCGCTTCGCCCCGCGCATTGTTCGCGGCGAGGTCGCCGCTCCTGCCGGCAGGAGGCCCGTCCCCGGGCCGAATGTTTGCTTGACCTGCGGCATGGCGAGGCGGGCGGTGCTCGGCCATACTGGGGATGGAATTCCTGGAGCATCGGCATGGCCCGGACTCGTCAGACCCTCAAGCTGCGGCGTGTCGCCATCGACACCTTTCGCGAGAACGTGGCCTACATGCACCGCGAGTGCCCGGTTTATCGCGCCGAGGGCTTTCAGACCCTGGCCAAGATCGAGATCGGCGCCGGGCGCAAGCGGGTGCTGGCGGTGCTCAACGTGGTGGACGATGCCACCCTGGTGGCGCCCGACGAGCTGGGCCTGAGCGAGCAGGCCTTCGATCAGCTCGGACTCAAGGAGGGGCGCCCGGTGCGCGTGGCGCATGCCCGGCCGCCGGCCTCGCTGGCGGCGGTGCACCGCAAGATCGCCGGTGAGGAGCTGGGCTACGAGGAGTTGCGCGCGCTGGCGCGCGATATCGTGGACAACCGCTATTCCAAGATGGAGATGGCGGCCTTTCTGGTGGCCTGCGGCCAGAACGGCCTGAGCCGCGAGGAGGTACTGTCCCTGACCCGCGCCATGGCCGATACCGGCGACCGCCTGGACTGGGGCGAACCGCTGGTGGCCGACAAGCACTGCATCGGTGGCATACCGGGTAATCGCACCAGCATGCTGGTGGTGCCCATCGTGGCGGCGCACGGCATGCTCATCCCCAAGACCTCCAGTCGTGCCATCACCTCGCCGGCGGGCACAGCCGACACCATGGAGCTGCTGGCCGAGGTCGAACTCAGCCCGCGCCGGCTGCGCCAGATCGTGCGTCGTCAGCGCGGCTGCCTGGCCTGGGGCGGTACCGCGCGGCTGGCGCCGGTGGACGATATCCTGATCTCGGTCGAGCGCCCGCTCTCCATGGACTCCCCGGGACAGATGGTGGCGTCCATCCTGTCCAAGAAGGTTGCCGCCGGCTCCACCCACCTGTTGCTGGATATTCCCATGGGACCGACCGCCAAGGTGCGGCGCACGCAGGACGCGGTGGCCCTGCGCAAGCTGTTCGAGTTCGTGGGCGACCGCATGGGTTTGCACGTCGAGGTGGTGATCACCGACGGCAGCCAGCCGATCGGGCGCGGCATCGGTCCCTGGTTCGAGGCGCGCGACGTGATGCAGGTGCTGCGCAATGACTCCGAGGCGCCGCAGGACCTGCGCCAGAAGGCCTTGCGGCTGGCCGGGCGTATCCTCGAGTTCGATCCCGACATCCGTGGTGGCCAGGGTTATGCCATCGCACGCGACATCCTCGACTCGGGACGCGCCCTGGAGCGCATGCAGGCCATCATCCGGGCGCAAGGGGCGGTCGAGACCCCGCCGGCGCCCGGCCACCTCTGCCAGCGGGTGCGTGCCCCGCGCGCCGGTTACGTGACCGCCATCGACAACCTGCGCATGGCGCAGATCGCGCGACTTGCTGGTGCGCCCATGGACAAGGGGGCCGGCGTGGATCTGCACCGCAAGCTCGGCGAGCGGGTGAGCAAGGGCGAGGTGCTCTACAGCATCCATGCCAATTTCCCTTCCGACTTCCGCTTCGCGGTGGTGGCAGCCGAGGAGGACAGCGGTTTCACCATCGACCGTTCCCGGCCCGAGCCGCTGGAAAGTGGAGTGTTCTGAGATGTTGCTGGCCTTTCCCGAGTACCGCGAGCCGGCACGGCGGCTGGCCGCCGCGGCCGGGCTGGACTATGCCGAGGTGGAGCTGCACCGCTTTCCCGATGGCGAGACCCGGGTGCGCCTGCCGCCGGAGTTGCCCGATTCGCTAGTGTTGTGCCGCAGCCTCGACCACCCCGACGACAAGCTGGTGGCGCTGCTGCTGGCCGCCGAGGGTGCGCGCAATCTCGGTGCGCAACGGCTCACCCTGGTCGCCCCCTATTTGTGCTACATGCGCCAGGATCGCGCCTTCCATCCCGGCGAGGTGGTCAGCCAGCGGGTGATCGGCGGCCTGCTGGCCCGCTACTTCGATGGTCTGGTCACTGTCGATCCGCACCTGCACCGCGTGCATTCGCTGGCCGAGGCGGTGCCCCTGGCGCACCCGCGGGCGCTCAGCACGCGGGATCCCATCGCGGATTTCCTGCGTGAGCGGGCGCCGGATGCCCTGCTGGTGGGGCCGGATGCCGAGTCCGAACAATGGGTCTCGGCGGTGGGCCGGCGTGCTGGCCTGGACTGGCGCGTGGGCGAGAAGACCCGACGGGGCGACCGCGAGGTGAGCATTCGCCTGCACGGCGATTTCGCCGGGCGGCACGTGGTGCTGGTGGACGACGTGGCCAGTACCGGCCGCACCCTGGAGGTCGCCGCGCGCAAGGTGCTCGATGCCGGCGCGGCGGTGGTCTCGGCGATGGTCACCCATGCCTTGTTCGCGGACGACGCGGCCGAGCGCCTGCGCGCGGCAGGGGTGCACGAGATCTGGAGTACCGATAGCATTCCTCATCCGAGCAACGTCATCGCGCTGGCGTCCCTGCTGGCCGCCGCGCTGCAGGAATGAGGAGGAGAGCACCATGCCGTTGTTGAAGATCAATACCAACCGCACCGTCGAGGCGACCGATGCGGTATTGCAGGCGGCCTCGCGCGCGGTGGCCGAGATGCTGGGCAAGCCGGAACGTTACGTGATGGTGGAACTGCACGCCGATCTGCCCATGAGCTTTGCCGGCACTACCGAGCCACTGGCCTATCTCGAACTCAAGAGCATCGGCCTGCCGGAGGAGCGTACCGCCGAATTCTCCGCTGCCCTCTGCCGCCTGATCGACGAGCAACTGGGGATACCCGCCGAGCGGATCTACATCGAGTTCAGCGACGCCCCGCGCCACCTCTGGGGCTGGAATGGCGCGACCTTCTGACTCTCATGACGCGGGTCGCCCACACCCCTGATCATGGAAGATGCGTATGTGCCCCTTGATATTCACCACAGAGGACACAGAGCGCACAGAGCTCATGATGGCAAAAGGCAAGGCGCGGATCTTCCTGCAGGTGGATCATCGGTTCGTCGGTCGCGGGTTGCAGCCCCGCCGGGGCACAACCCCGTCGGGACAACCTCCAACTTCACCCCCTCCGTGATCTCTGTGTCCTCTGTGGTTAATCCGCCCAAATCAGGGCAGCATTTCCAGGGGCACGGGGAACACCGAGTCGCCGTCCACCGGGCCGCCGTCCAGGCTCACCCAGAGGTCGGTGTGGTCGTGCAGGGCGCGGTAATAGGCGATCTTGTCTTCCAGGCGTTGCAGGAAGGCGATCTGTTCGCGCGCCGGCCAGGACTCCCAGTCGGCCAGCGACAGGTTCATCACCTCGCCGGTGTAGGGGAGGTCCTCGATATACTCGCGCATGAAGCCCAGGTCGGCCAGGCTGTTGCCCTCGCCGGCGGTGGTGGCGGTGGTTTCGCCGAGTTGCTCGGGATCACGCGCGATGGTGGCGGCCAGGCTCTTGAGTTCGTTGAGGAAGTTGTCCGGCGACAGCAGGCCTTCCTCGGCGGTGGCCAGCACCTGGCGCAGGATGTCGTGCAGGTCGGAGAGCTGGTCACGGGTCAGCAGCACCTGCACGTCCAGGGTGCGCTTCTCGGGGTTTGCGATGTCGTGGTCGAGCAGCCAGGCGTTGAACACCCGGGGGATGCCGCCCCCCGCGGTCTTTTCCAGGTAGCGCATGCGCAGCGCGTAGCCCAGCTTGGCGATCTTGCCCTTCAGCTCGGCCAGTTGCGGGTTGTCGGGTGCGGCCGGTTCGGGCTCCACCACGGGTTTGGCCGGACGCTGTTGTCCGGTGGCCGCGACCTGCACCTGCAGGGTGATCTGGCCGGCGATGGTGTCGAGCACCCGGCTGAATTCTTCCACGTCGCCGGTCGGCACGCCGTAGTACAGGCTGCCCACGCCCGGGAAGCGGGACAGTTCGCGGTAGGCGCGCGCCGCCGCTGCGTGGTCGGCCAGGCTGGCGGGGGTGAGCAGGTGCATCACGAAGATGGCGATGCCCTTCTCGCGCGCCAGGCGGCGCAGCTGCTCGGCACTCTTGCCGGTGGTCGAGAGCGGGTCGTCGGGCCCGCGCGGGCGTGCGTCGGTGACCAGCACGATGTAGCGCGCGGCATGACCTTCCCAGTCCATCTCCTCAATGGCCTTGAGCACCCCGGCATAGGCGTCCTCGCGGAAGTCCTGACTGGAGATCTGCGCCGCCTTCAGGGTGTTGACCTGTTGCAGGAAGGTACCGGGATTGCGCCCCTGCTCCAGGGTGACATAGGTGCGGGCCAGGTACTCAAGTCCCGGTGCGGCCTTCGGGTTGTCGCGGAAGGCGATCAGGCCGAAGTTGACATTGCCCAGCAGGCCGGCGTCCTCCAGGGTGTCGTAGATCTTCATCACCGCCTCGCGGGTCCGGTCGATATAGGGGTCCATCGACAGGGTGGAGTCGATCACGAACACCAGGCCGGCGTTGTAACCAGGCACGCCAGCCGGCTGCTTCGCGTCCGTCTTCGGTCTTGCGGCGGGTTTCGGCTTCGCGTCCTGAAGGGGCACGCTGGCGACCTTGAGCATGCGCGCCTGCTCGTTGCCCAGGTAGATGTCGCGATGCTCGAGGATGGGCACCAGGTAGAAGTCCTTGCGGATGTCCAGCTTGCCGGGCGGCTGGATGGCCACCACCGGGGAGTCGGGCAGCGAGCGCCCCTCGAGTGCGGTGCGGTAGAGGGAACGGTAGCGTTCGGGGTCGCCGGCGACCTGCTCGAGTGCGCTGGCACTGCGGAACAGCAGGGCGCGGTTGTGATCCTTCGGTTCGCGGAAGGCCACGGTCAGGCCCTGGTTCCAGGCGATGGTGTCGCCGGTCTTCAGCCAGCCCTCTAGAGTGCCGTGGCGGTCGGTGCCGACCTGTACCCAGCCGTTCTTGCGTGCATAGACGTAATACGCGGTGAACGGCGTGGTGGGCCGGCCCTCGCCCGCTTCGGGGGCTTCGTGCAGCCGGCCGCCGGGCACCACCAGCACGCGCTGGTAGAGTGCCTGCTTGCCCGGCATCAGCAACGGGGTGTCGGCTGCCGAAAGTGCAGGGGCGACCAGCATCGTGGCCAGCCACAGCATCAGGAGAGATATCCGGGTCGCTTTCATCGGTTCACTTCCATTGCAACATCAGGCGTTGAGCCTGTTCGTCGCCGGCCGCAGCGGCCTGTTCGACGCGTGCGCGTAGTCGGGCCTGTGCCTGCCGGGCCTCGTCGACGCCGGCCGCGGCCGCGCGGCCATACCATTTGTGGGCCTGCAGGGGGTCGGCCTGCGCGAACAGCCCGCCCTCATGAAAGCTGGCCGGATCGGCGGCTCGCGCCAGCTTCATGGCCGCGGGGCCATGGCCCTCGCGTGCAGCAAAGAAATACAGCAACAGGGCATCGTCGGTGCGCCCGGACTGTTCGAAGTCCCGGGCCGCCTGCCAGGCGCGCTCCAGATCCGGACTCCCGGCGGTGCGCAGTTCGCGGATCAGGCGCCGCGCGGCCGCGCCGGGGCGGTCGTCTGCGAGCGGGGGGGTGGAGGGGGTGTCTGCTACGCCCGACGGTGTTGCCGTTTCGCTGGTCGCAGGCTCGCTCGCGTGTTCTGCGGTCTGTACCTTGCCGGTCTCGGGCGAGGCCGGGGCGGCCTGTTTTTCGAGCAGGCTGGGGCGCTCGATCGGGCGCGTCGATGACGGTGTTTCCTGCTCGTCCTTGCGGCCGGGCACCAGCATCACCGCGATCACGGTGATGACGATGACAGCAAGGATCAGCTTGCCGGCGTGGCTCTGGTGTTTCGGTTCACCCGTTTGTGTCGGGTCGATGTCCTGATCCTCTGCTTCCACCTGCTTGACTCGCTCTGCGATCCTCGGGAAAGTCGGGATTATCCTGCCGAGAAGGCGAATGTGCAAAGGAGGGATCATGCTCGTACAGGGAAGACGTTGGTTCGTCGTGCTGTTGTTGTGGGTGGGTCTGGCGAATGCCGACTATCTGGAAACCATTCCGCAATTCTGGCGCAACCTGTATCCGGATGGCGGCACCGGCCTGTATTGCGGCAAGCGTTTCGGTGCCTACGACCGCCACTACAACATCGAGCACGTGTTCCCCATGGGCTGGGTGGCGCGCCAGTTGCGTTGCGGCGATCGTGACCAGTGCCGGCGGCGCAGCGCATTGTTCAACCGTATCGAGTCGGATATGCACAACATGTACCCGGCGCGCAAGGACCTGAACCGCGAGCGCGGAAGCTACGCCTACGGCATCATCAAGGGAGAGCGCTGGGTCGAGCGCGGCTGCGATTTCGAGCTGGATCACCGCCGTCATCGCGCCGAGCCGCGCCCAAAGGTGCGCGGCGACATCGCGCGTGCCATGCTCTACATGGCCGACACTTACGACCTGGAGCTGTTCCGCCGCCAGCGCGAGTTGCTGGAGCGCTGGCATCGCGCCGATCCCCCGGATGCCGCGGAGCGCCGGCGCAACCGCATCATCCGTCGCGTGCAGGGGCGGGGGAATCCCTGGATCGAGAGGCAGAGACCTTAGATGAGACCGTACCCTCCCTGACAGGGTTGTGGGCCCTGCCAGGGGGGCGTGGGGAATCAGTCGGTTTCGATCTTGCCCATCAGGGCGAAGCTCTTGACGAAGGGGCCGGCCATGCGCGGGTCCTTGATCATGCTCTTGAAGTCGCCCTTGAGGAACTTCAGCTTGCCCATGGCGAAGGCGGTGCCCAGGCCGGTCATGCCGATGCCGTCCTTCGCCCATTTCTTCCAGTCCTTGGGCTTGGCGCGCATGTCCCAGTCGGGGTCGCTGCCGTCGTAACTGCCGGCCTCGACGCATTCGCCATTGACCACCTTGAAGATGCCGCGCGGCTGGTCCTCGCCCTTGAAGCCGCAGGCGATCACCGAATTGAAGCCGATCTCGGCCAGCTTGTCCTTCACTTCCGGTTCGGTGTTCCAGGCATCCTTGAGCGCCTTCATCCATTCGTCGGAAAAGAGTTCTGCCATTTTCTGTCCTCCTCGAGGTCGTGGATGCCATGGGGGCATCGGTACTGCCGATCCGGTGGTCACCGGGCGCCGCCCACTGGCGCCCGGCTATTCAAGCACAAACCGGCATGCGCTTCCCGTGACCTTCGTTGATGGGGGTTCCGGGGCTTTCGCGGTGTCCGGGGTTGCGGCCTGTATAATGCGACGTTTTGATTCCGCGGCCCGAGCATCATGCAACCCGACCGTACCGAAGAACTCCGAGAGCTGCTTGCCCGGCGCATCCTGATCCTGGACGGCGCCATGGGCACCATGATTCAGCGCCACGGGCTGGAGGAGGCCGACTACCGCGGCGAGCGCTTCGCCGACTGGCCTTCCGAGCTGAAGGGCAACAACGACCTGCTGGCGCTCACCCTGCCGCAGATCATCCGCGGCATCCACGAGCAGTACCTGCAGGCGGGTGCCGACATCATCGAGACCAACACCTTCAACGGCACCAGGGTGTCGATGTCCGACTACGGCATGGAAGATCTGGCCTGGGAGATCAATCACGCCGCCACTCGCCTGGCGCGCGAGGTGGCCGACCAGTACAGCACGCCCGAGAAGCCGCGTTTCGTCGCCGGGGTGTTGGGACCGACCAGTCGTACCCTGTCGATCTCGCCGGACGTGAACGATCCAGGCTACCGAGCCATCACCTTCGGCGAGCTGGAGGCCCAGTATCACGAGGCGACGGATGCCCTGGTGCGGGGCGGGGCCGACATCCTGCTGATCGAGACCATTTTCGACACCCTCAACGCCAAGGCGGCGATCTTCGCCGTCGAGCGCTACTTCGAGGAGAAGGGCATCCGCCTGCCGATCATGATCTCGGGCACCATCACCGACGCTTCCGGGCGCACCCTCTCCGGGCAGGTCACCGAGGCCTTCTACAACAGCCTGCGCCATGCCCGGCCGATCTCCATGGGCCTGAACTGTGCCCTGGGGCCGGACCTGCTGCGTCAGTACGTTGAGGAACTCTCGAGGGTGTCCGAGACGTATGTCTCGGCGCACCCCAATGCCGGTCTGCCCAACGAGTTCGGCGAGTACGACCTGGGCCCCGAGGCGATGGCCGCCGAGGTGGCCGAGTGGGCGGCATCGGGTTTTCTCAACATCGTCGGTGGCTGCTGTGGCTCCACGCCCGAGCACATCGCTGCCATCGCCGCGGCGGTGGCCGACAAGGCGCCGCGTGCCTTGCCCGCGATCGAGCCGGCCTGCCGCCTGTCGGGGCTGGAGCCGTTCAACATCACCGAGGACTCGCTCTTCGTGAACGTCGGCGAGCGCGCCAATGTGACCGGTTCCGCGAAGTTCAAGCGTCTGATCCTCAACGAGGAATACGAAGAGGCGCTGGACGTGTGCCGTGCCCAGGTCGAGGATGGCGCACAGATTGTCGACGTCAACATGGACGAGGGCATGCTCGATGGCAAGGCGGCGATGGTGCGCTTCCTCAACCTGATGGCCGCCGAGCCGGACATCGCGCGCGTGCCGGTGATGATCGACTCGTCCAAGTGGGAGATCCTCGAGGCCGGCCTGCAATGCGTGCAGGGCAAGCCCATCGTCAATTCCATCTCCATGAAGGAGGGCGAGGACAAGTTCCGCGAGCAGGCGCGGCTGTGCCGGCGCTATGGCGCGGCGGTGATCGTCATGGCCTTCGACGAGCAGGGTCAGGCCGACACCTTCGAGCGCAAGATCGAGATCTGCGAACGTGCCTACCGCATCCTGGTCGATGAGCTCGATTTTCCCGCCGAGGACATCATCTTCGACCCCAACATCTTTGCCGTGGCCACCGGCATCGAGGAACACAACAATTACGCGGTGGACTTCATCGAGGCCACGCGCTGGATCAAGCAGCACCTGCCGCATGCGCTGGTCTCCGGCGGCGTGTCCAACGTGTCCTTCTCCTTCCGCGGCAACAACCCGGTGCGCGAGGCCATCCACGCGGTGTTCCTGTATCACGCCATCCAGGCCGGCATGGACATGGGTATCGTCAATGCCGGCCAGCTCGCGGTCTACGACGAGCTGCCCGAGGAGCTGCGTAACGCGGTCGAGGATGTGATCCTCAACCGTGATCCCGAGGCCGGCGACCGCCTGGTCGACCTGGCCCCGAAGTACGCCGGCGACGGCAGCACCGCCGAGAAGAAGGACGACCTCGAATGGCGCGGCTGGGACGTGGTGGAGAAGCGGCTCGAATACGCGCTGGTCAAGGGCATCACCGAGTACATCGACGAGGACACAGAAGAAGCGCGGCAGAAGCTGGGGCGTCCCCTGGATGTCATCGAGGGGCCGCTGATGGCCGGCATGAACGTGGTCGGCGACCTGTTCGGGCAGGGCAAGATGTTCCTGCCACAGGTGGTCAAGAGCGCGCGGGTGATGAAGAAGGCGGTGGCCTATCTCGAACCCTTCCTCGAGGCCGAGAAGGCCGAGTGCGGTGCCGAGGCCGCAGGCAAGGTGCTGATGGCCACGGTCAAGGGCGATGTGCACGACATCGGCAAGAACATCGTCGGCGTGGTGCTCCAGTGCAACAGCTACGAGGTGATCGACCTGGGTGTGATGGTGCCGGCCGACAGGATACTGCAGACCGCGAAGGACGAGGGTGCCGACATCATCGGCCTGTCCGGCCTGATCACTCCCTCGCTGGACGAGATGGTGCACGTGGCGAAGGAGATGAAGCGCCAGGGCTTCACCATCCCGCTGATGATCGGCGGGGCCACCACCTCCAAGGCGCACACCGCGGTCAAGATCGAGCCCGAGTACGAGCACGGCGTGGTCTATGTGCCCGATGCCTCGCGCGCGGTGGGCGTGGCCTCGGCGTTGCTCTCGGACGACCAGAAGCCCGCTTTCCTCGCCGCGCTCAAGGAGGAGTATGAGCAGGTGCGCCAGGCGCGTGCCGGCAAGCAGAAGCGCCAGGACCTTGTGACCCTGGAGGAGGCACGGGCCAACCGCACGCCCATCGACTGGTCGCAGGCGCCCATCGTGCCGCCACGCCATCCCGGCATCACGGTGCTCGACGACATCGACCTGCACGAGATCGTGCCCTATATCGACTGGACCTTCTTCTTCCATGCCTGGCAGCTGCGCGGGCGTTTTCCGAAGATCCTCGACGACCCCGAGAAGGGTGAGGAGGCGCGCAAGCTGTATGCCGACGCCCAGGCCATGCTCGAGCGCATCCTCGACGAGGGCTGGCTGAAGGCATGCGCGGTGGTCGGCCTGTTCCCGGCCAATGCGGTGGGCGACGACATCGAGATCTATACCGACGAGACGCGCAGCCAGGTGCGCACGGTACTGCACAATCTGCGCAAGCAGGGCCGCCAGCCCGAGGGCAAGTACAACGAATCGCTGGCCGACTACATCGCGCCGAAGGAGACTGGTATCGCCGACTGGATCGGCGGTTTCGCCGCCACCGCCGGCATCGGCATCGATGACAAGCTGGCCGAGTTCGAGGCCGATCACGACGACTATCAGGCGATCATGCTCAAGGCGCTGGCCGACCGTCTGGCCGAGGCGCTCACCGAGTGGCTGCATCGCAAGGTGCGTATCGAGCTGTGGGGTTATGCCGCAGACGAGAATCTGGACAACGACGACCTGATCGCCGAGCGCTACCAGGGCATCCGTCCGGCCATGGGCTATCCCGCCTCGCCGGATCACACCGAGAAGGACCTGCTGTGGGAGCTGCTGGACGCCCAGGCCAACACCGGCATCTGGCTCACCGAGAGCAAGGCCATGGTCCCCACCGCCGCACTTTCCGGCCTGTACTTTGCGCACCCCGAGGCGCGCTACTTCGCAGTCGGCAAGATTGCCCGCGATCAGATCGAGGACTATGCCCGGCGCAAGGGCATGCCGGTGAAAGAAATCGAAAAATGGCCGGGGCAGAACCTGGCCTATGACAACTGAGGAGCGGGCGTTGGGCGTTTTCATGCATAACGAAGCGATGATCTACCTGCCTGGGCTGGCGAGCCTGCTGCCGTTGCTGTAGACAAGGATTCGACGAGCACACGCGATGCCGGCGCTGTTCGACGGGTGAAATATTCGGGCTAAGCTTGATACAGGCCCTTCCGGCAACGAGGTATCGAGGTGAATGATGGCAGGCAGTGAGCTTCGGCCGGTGGACCCGGCGCGCATCCAGGACAAGCTCGACCAGATGGTCGAGCTGGCACGGGGCGAGCTGGAACTGGCATTGATGGCGCTCGAGACCCAGGCGCCCGAGCAGGCGCAGGCAGTGATGGAGCGCGATGTCGGCCTGGGCCAACTCTATCGTATCGTCGAGCAGGCCTGCCTGGACGCGCTGGCGGGCGAAGGTCGTTCCGTCGAAGCGCGCGAGGTGGTCGGTTGCCTGCAGATAGCCGGCGAGCTGGTGCGTATCGGCGGGCATGCCCGGGACATTGCCGCCATCGTGCTGGCCATGGATTCGGCGGATTTCTCCGGCCCAATGGAAAAGCTCTCGCGCATGGGCGACCTGGTACTGGAGATGCTGGCCCAGGTCGGCGAGGCAGTGACCAATCGCGACCTGTCACTGGCACAGCGGGTGGCTGCCGAGGACCGCGAGGTAGATGAACTGGACGAGGAGACCGTGTCCAGCCTGCTGATGACACTGATGACCGCACCCGATCGCAGCATGCACTCTACCCATCTGTTGTGGATCGCCTATCACCTCGAGCGCATCGGCGACCGGGTCGGCAACATCGCCGATCGTGTCGACTTCATGGCAAATGTTTCGTGAGCCTGCCGCGCTGAAATGCGTCGCCTGCTGCTCCCGACCATCCTGGCGGTCCTGGCCTATGGCTTCTGGCTGAGTCCGGATTTTCGCGAGATCAGCGCCGGGGTGGCGATCTTCCTGTTCGGCATGCTGTCGCTGGAGGAAGGGTTCAAGGCCTTCACCGGCGGTGGCCTGGAGGGAGTGCTGCGGCGAACCACCGGGACGCTCTGGAAGTCCCTGGGTTTCGGCATCGTCACTACCGCACTCATGCAGTCCAGCTCGCTGGTCTCGGTGATCACCATTTCCTTTCTGAGTGCCGGACTGTTGGGGCTGCGTGAGGGCATCGGCATCATTTTCGGCGCCAACCTGGGGACCACCACCGGCGCCTGGCTGATCGCCGGCCTGGGGCTCAAGGTGAAGATCGCCGAGTATGCCATGCCTCTGCTGGTATTCGGTGTCATCCTGCTGTTGCAGCGCGGCCGGACACTGCGCGGCGCGGGCTATGTGCTGGCCGGCCTGGGCTTCCTGTTCCTCGGTATCCACTACATGAAGGAGGGGTTCGAGTCCTTTCGGGCGCTCATCGATCTCACTCGTTACGCCTTGCCGGGATGGCAGGGGCTGTTGAGCTACACCGCGCTTGGCCTGCTGGCCACCGTGATCCTGCAATCCAGTCACGCTACCCTGGTGCTCATCCTCACCGCCTTGTCCAGCGGCCAGATCACCTACGAGAATGCCCTGGCGCTGGCCATTGGTGCCAATCTCGGCACCACCATCACCGCCGTGCTGGGTGCGATCGGCGCCAATGCGGCCGGGCGTCGGCTGGCGGCCGCGCACGTGCTGTTCAATCTGGTCACCGGCCTGGTGACCATCCTGCTGATGCGTCCCATCCTGGTGGTGGTGGAGTGGCTGGCAGGCGGGCTGGGGCTGGCGGACGGTGAATACACTCTGCGGCTGGCCCTGTTCCACACCCTGTTCAACCTGCTCGGTATCGCCATCATGCTGCCGCAGACAGAACGCCTGCTGGCCTGGCTGAGCAGGCTGTTCCGCACCCGCCGGCCCCGCGTGGTGCGTGCGCGTTATCTCAACGCCGCGGTACTGGAGGTGCCCGACGCGGCCATGGCCTCGCTGCGCAAGGAGATGCGTCACCTGTTCGAGCAGGCCTTCGGCATCCTGGCGCACGGCCTCAACCTGCACCGCGAGACCCTCGTCTCGGATTTCGATCTCGATCGTCTGATCGAGGCACCGCCACGGCAGGGAGACTACGACATCGAGGCCCATTACGAGCGCAAGCTCAAGCAGCTCTACAGCGACATCATCGACTTTGCCAGCCGCCTGCGCGCGCAACTGCCGGAACGCCGCGAGGCCGATCTGCACGCTCTGCGCAATGCCGCCCGTGGCATCGTCGAGGCGGTCAAGGAGGTCAAGCACATGCGTGGCAACCTGGTGCGTTACACCGGGCACGAGAATGCGTACATCCGTGGTGAGTACAATCGCCTGCGGGCCATGCTGGCGCGCATATTGCGCCTGATCCATCGGTTGGTGGTCGAGCGCCGCCCCGATGTCGGTGAAGCGGCGCTGGAGCGGCTGGCTGCAGAGGTCCGGCAGGCCGAGACGGCCCTGGACGAGCGCCTGGACCAGTTGATCCGCCACCAGCGCATCACCTCCCGGATGGCCACCTCGCTGATGAACGATGCCGGTTATGCCTTCAATGCGGCCAGGGCGCTGATCCGTGCGGGTGAGGTGCTCTACCGCGCTGCCGCGGACGAACCGCCGCGTCAGCGTTCGGTCGAACAGGGACTGCGCGGCTGATCAGCCTTCGGCGCGGGCGTTGTCTCAGGTCGTCGGTTCCCAGCATGCCACCCGGTTGCGGCCTTCGGCCTTGGCCCGGTAGAGCGCCCGGTCGGCGCGGCTGAGCAGCTGGGTGAGGGTGAGCGGGCGGTCGTCCGGCAGGGCCACGCCGATGCTCACTGTGGGTTGGTAGGTCTCGCCGTCATCCAGCGACACCCGCAGTTGCTCCACGGCATGACGCAGGCGTTCGGCCAGTTCCAGCGCATCGCCCGCCTGGAGACAGTGCATCAGTACGGCGAACTCCTCGCCGCCCAGACGACCCAGCAGGTCGTCGCTGCGCAGCCCTTCGTGGATGCGACGGCTGACCTGGCGCAGCACCTCGTCTCCGGAGAGATGGCCGAAGCGGTCGTTGACCTGCTTGAAATGGTCCAGGTCGAGGATCAACAGGGCGCTGTGGGTAGGTGCCTCGGCCAGCTTGCGCTGGGCGCGCTCGAACAGGGCGCGGCGGGTGAGCATGCCGGTCAGCTCATCGGTGGAAACCATGTGTTCCAGCGCATCCTCTTCGCGCTTGCGCTCACTGATGTCCTGCAACACGGTGAGCACGTAGTCGCCATCGTCGGGCATCAGGGCGGCGGTCAGCAGTACCCAGCGTTCGCGTCCCTCGGCGGTCTTGATGCTGACCTCGTACTGGCGCGCCACGCCGTCGTTGTGCAGGCGTTCGATCAGCTCTGTTCGATCCTTCGGGTTACAGTAGAAGTCGACGGTGCTGGTGCCGATCAGGCGATCGGGCGTTGTGTCGAACAGTTCTGCCGCTGCTTCGTTCACCTGTTCCACGTAGCCGTCGCTGGCGCGGCTCATGACCATGGGTGCGGGCAGGGCCTCGATGATGCGCTCCAGGCGTGCGTGGCTTTCGGTCAGCTTGCGTGTACGGTCGCGTACCTGGCGTTCCAGCTCTCGGGTGAGTTCACGCAGCAATTCATTGGCGTGTCGTCTTTCCTGGTCGAGGGTGCTGATCACCAGTACCAGTGCACCGAGCAGGCCGATGCGCAACTGCAGGATGGTGATCGCCTGCTCCTTGTCGATCGAGGCCAGGGGCCCCGTGCCCGAGAGGGTGCCGGCCACCATGATGACGAAGGTCAGGGCCAGCAGGGTGTAGGCATCGCGCGGGTGCAGGCGCAGTGCCGCCCAGGCCAGCGGCAGGAGGGTGATGGGCAGGGCCTCGTTGGTGATGGATTGCTGCAGGTGACCGGCGGGTAACAGGTAGAGCCAGGCGGCCGAGGCGAACAGCAGAGCGGCGGTGATCACCAGTTCGACGGCTGACTTGGGTGGATGCCGCCAGGGCGGAGCCTGGAGCCATAGCAGCAGGGCGGGTGCCAGCAGCACTGAGCTGGTGGCATCACCGATAGCCCAGCTGATCCAGGTGGCGGAGAAGTGCTCTGGCCCAAGCCCTTCGAGGTTACGTATTCCGGTGGCGCCGAAGAAACCGCTGAGTGCCCCGTTGAGCAGGACGAACAGCAGGAAGAAGGCCGTCACGTTGCGTACCCGGTCGAACACCTTGGCGGGATCGGGCTCGATCCGACGGAAGATCTCCCAGGCCAGCAGGGGCGAGAGGGTATTGCCCAGGGTGACCCAGAGTGCTCCCGGGGTGCTCCACCCCAGCAGCAGGTCGTTGGCGGCCCAGGAGCCGAGTACGATGCCGGGTACCCAGCGCCAGCCGCCGAGCAGTACGGCGGTCACGGCCAGGGCGGTGGAAGGCCAGATGGGGGCAGGCTGGGCGAATGCCAGGGACACCAGCCAGGCCAGGCTGGTATAGGCCAGCGCTATCAGCAGATTGATGCCAAGGAAGGGCCAGGTCATAGCGATTGTGCCCGGCAGCATGATGCGGGCCCGCACGAGATCTCGCCAGCCGGTTCGGATTGTCGGGTGATCAACAGCACGTCCCTGGTCCTTGTCCTGTTCAGTTCGAGGGCGCGGAAGCGGGGACGGTGCCCGTTCCGCCGGTTTGTCCGCCTGCGCGGGCGGGGCATGCTCACGGTACGCAATATAGTCTGTCTGTAGTCTTTTGCCATGCGCAACGCAGCCGGGAGGACAGCGGCAGTTGCCGTTGAAACTTGAGATCGGGAACCTGTTCCCGCAACTCAACTCCTGGGCTTCCGTCCCGGTCGGCAGGGGGCGGCGTTCAGTGGGTCTTCGGGCCAGTGGTGCTTTGGGTAGCGGCCTCGCATCTCCTTGCGTACCTCGGTATAGGCATGGGTCCAGAAGTGCGCCAGGTCGCGGGTCACCTGCAGGGGGCGGCCGGCGGGCGAGAGCAGGTGCACGACCAGGGGAATGCGCCCTCCGGCGAGGCGCGGGGTTTCGCGCTCGCCGTAGAGTTCCTGCAGGGGCACGCGCAGCACGGGGTCGCCGTCCTCGGGGTAGTCGATGGGACGACGACTGCCAGCGGGGGTCTGGTAGTGCTCGGGCAGCAGGGTATCGAGCTGCCGGTTTCGCTCCCAGCCGAGCCACTGGCGCAGCGCCCCGGCCACGTCTACCCGGCGCAGCGCGCGCAGGCTGGTGATACCGTCCAGCCAGGGAACGAACCAGTCTTCGAGTCGAGCCAGCAGGGCGGGGTCGGTGCAGTCCGGCCACTCTTCCCCGAGGTACCGGCGCAGCAGGGCGATGCGTCCTTGCAGGTGGCGCAGTGCGGGGGCCTGGTCGAACAGGTCCAGTCCGCGTTTCCGCACCTGCTCGAGCAGCAGGGGGACGGGATCGTCTTCGGCCACGAGTGGTACCGCCTGCTCGCGCAGCGACAGCGGACCGAGACGCTGGCAGAGACGCGCGCTCACGGCCTGGCGCTGCGGGTCCCAGCGCAGTTCGCGGACTGTTTCCAGCCAGTCGGCGAAGTCCCGTGCCAGTTCGTCTGCCTGCAAGGCCGCGGCCAGCCAGATACGCGCCTCACGCCGCCCGGCATCGAGCCTGGCTACGGCCAGCAGACGCTCGCCGCGCAGGCTGTCGTGTTCGGGCAGCACGGCGCCGCACCCGTTGCGCAGGCGAAAGCGTGTGCCGCCGTCTTCGCGCGCCAGGGCGATGCGCTCGGGAAAGGCGCTGGCCAGCAAGGGGCCCGGGCCGTGCAGGGTGCCGGCCTCGCTGCCATCGAGCAGGCGCGCCAGTTGCCGGCTGGCCTGCGCGATGTGCGCCAGCGCACCGGGATTGCTGTCATCCGCGGCGCGGCGTTCGCGCCATGCGGCCAGTCGTTGCAGACGCGGAACCAGGTCGCAGGGCGGAGGTTCACCGTTGCGGCTCCGCAGCGGGTCGCGTTCGCTCAGCAGGGCGGCCAGGTCACAGGCGGTCTGGCGCGCGTCGGTGCTGGCGGCCAGCAGCATGCGGGCCAGGCGAGGATGCAGCGGCAGGCGCAGCATGGCCTGGCCCGTTGTGGTGATGCGGCCGCCATCGTCCAGTGCGCCGAGCTGTTGCAGCAGCTCGCGCGCCTGTGTCCAGTGCGCCAACGGCGGTGGGGTCACCCATTGCAGCGCGTCGGGTGAGTGCACCCCCCAGCCGGCCAGCTCCAGTACCAGCGGTGCCAGATCGGCTTCGAGGATCTCGGGCGGGGAGGCCTCTTCGAGCCGCGCCTGCCGCGTCTCGGTCCAGACGCGATAGCAGTCGCCCGAGGCCTGGCGTCCGGCGCGCCCGGCACGTTGCAGGGCCGAGGCCTGCGAGATGCGACGGGTCTCCAGCCGGCTCAGGCCGCTGTTGGGATCGAAGGCGGGCTTGCGTGTCAGTCCCGAGTCGATCACCACGCGAATGCCTTCGATGGTGAGGCTGGTCTCGGCGATGTCGGTGGCCAGTATCACCCGTCGGCCCTCTCCCTCCCCACGAATGATGGCGTCCTGCTCGGCGGGTGGCACCTCGCCGTGCAGGGCCTGCACGCGCACGCCCTGTGTATCCAGGTCGGCCAGCGCCTCGGTCAGGCGGCGGATCTCGCCCTTGCCCGGCAGGAACACCAGCAGGTCGCCGGGATGTCGGCTCAGCGCCTCGCGCACTACCCGTTCCAGTACCCGGGGCAGCTCGCGCGGATCGGGATCACGCGGCAGATGGTGCATCGCCACCGGATATGAACGGCTCTCGGTCTGCAACCACGCCGCGCCCAGCTGCCCGGCGAGCGTCTCGCCGTCGAGTGAGGCGGACATCAGCAGCAGGCGCAGGTCTTCGCGCAGCCCGTCGGCCACATCGCGACACAGTGCCAGCGAGAGGTCTGCTTGCAGGTTGCGCTCGTGAAACTCGTCGAAGATCACCAGGCCCACGCCGGACAGCTCGGGATCGGCCTGCAGGCGGCGCAGCAGCAGGCCCTCGGTGAGCACCTCGATACGGGTGTGCGGGCCGATGCGCCGGTCGAAACGCACCTGGTAGCCCACGGTCTCGCCGATCTTCTCACCGAGCAGTGTCGCCATGCGGTGCGCGGCCATGCGCGCTGCCGGGCGGCGCGGTTCGAGCATCAGGATGCGTTGCCCTGTCAGCCAGGGGGCATTCAGCAGCGCCAGCGGCACCAGGGTGGTCTTGCCTGAACCCGGGGGCGCGCCGAGCACCAGGTGGCCTTCGGCCAGGCGCTCGGCGATCTCGGGCAGGGCCGGGGTGATGGGCAGATCGGGCAGGGACATGTGTGGATGACTGGGAGGCGGTGACGACCTGGCAAGTCTCGCTCAGCGTCCGCCCGATTGCATGCGTCGCTGTTCCTCGAGCAGCGGCTGTACCTCGGCCAGCCCCCGGGTGGCGAGCAACTGGCCGGGCTCGGCGGCGAGCGCCTGTTCGAAGGCGCGGGCGGCGTCCTCAAAGCGGCCCTGGTAGAGCCAGACATAGCCCAGGTTGGCCAGGTAGAGGGGGTCGTTGTCGCCGGTATCGACCAGCTCGCGGTAGACGCGTTCGCTCAGCTCGAGGTCGTTGCGCGCGAGCAGCAGGCGATTGAGGGTGACCACCAGTTCGGGGTCATGGCGGCTGGTGCGCAGACCGGCGATGGCCTGTTGCAGGGCGTCCTCGACATTGCCACGGCGTTCGGCAACGGCGCTCAGGCCGGCGTGACAGAGGTGGCAGCGGACATCGTGCTCCAGACCGCGCGAGAAGGCGCGTTCGGCGGTCTCGAGGTCGCCGCGCGCCAGCGCGACCCAGCCGCGACCGACCCAGGGCAGGGTGTTCCAGGTCTGCATGATGCCGGTGGCGATGGAGATGTACTCGGCATCCTCGAAATACAGGGCCTCCTCGGTCTTGTCGAACCAGTCGGCAGCCCGGTCGAGTTCGCCTCGGTAGAAGGCCAGCCAGCCGCGTGCAGCGAACAGCATGGGTCGCTGGTGCTGGCCCATCCAGCGCTCGGCGCGATCCAGCAGCGGTGGCACCTTGTCGAAGCGGCCGCGTTTCATCATCACCCAGGCCTCGCCCAGCCAGGGGTGGAAACGCGAGGGCTGGTCTTTTTGCATGGCGCGGAACTCGCGCAGCGCCTCCTGGTAATGAGCGAGCTGGAACCAGGACCAGGCGTGCAGCACGCGGTCCTGCCAGGAGGCGCTCGCCTTGCCGGTCAGTTGCAGGGTGCGGACGTAGTCCTTGGCCCCATAGGCCTCGAGGACGGCGTTGCCGCCGCTCGGACGTTCGAGCGTGGTCTGGCAGGCTGCCACCCACAGGGCCAGCAGGAAGATGGGGAAGCGCAGGGGATGCCTCATGGTGTTCATTTGTCGTCCAGCTTCAGATAACGGCGCGCCGCCGGGTTCTCCGGATCGAGGATGAATACCGCGTGATACAACCGGGTCGCCTCGTCGGTCTGCCCCTGAAGGGCATGCACTGCGGCGAGCTCGGCGAGGAAGCGCACGTCCGCGGGGTAGACTGCCAGCATGCGTTCGGCGACCGTGCGCGCGGCTTCGTATTTTTTCTGTCCCTTCAGCGCGAGCAGCAGGCGCAGGTTGCCATAGTAGTTGTACAGGTCGGTGCGCAGCACCTGGGTCGCCACCTGTTCGGCGCGGCCATAGTCGTGCTGTGCCAGCAACGGCAGCAGCAGGCCGAGGCGCGCCTCCAGCGAGGCGGGAACGGCCTTGATCGCCTGGCGGTAGTGCTTGCGGGCATTGGCATGGTGGCCGGCCAGGTAGTGTAGCCAGCCCATGCGCAGGTTGACCGTGTAGGCCTCGGGATAGCGTTCGAGTACGGCGGCCAGCGCCTTCATGGCGTCGTCGTATTTCTGTACCCGTTCGTAGGCCAGTGAGCGATGGTAGGCGTCCGTGACCCAGGTGTCGTCCGATGCGGCCAGCGCCAATGCCGAGCAGAGCAGCAGGGTGGCGAGCAGTCCGTGTTTCATGATGGTGTCTCCCGGGGGGCTGTGATGTCGGTATCCGTGTCTCCATGTGTCGGCTGGAGAGGGCGCATCTGCAGTACCTGTCCGTTGGATTCGATGCGTTGCAGCAGGCCCTGCCCCTCGGCGAGCAGGATGTGGAAGGTCTCGCGCGCGCCCTGGCGGTCGCTGGTCTCGCCCTCGATCTCGCGGCGGCCGACGAAACGTGCCTGGTAATCGATGCGACCGAGGTCGGGGGCGAGCAGGCGTGCCAGGTTGAGCAGGTGCCGGGAGGCGCGATTCTCGTGCACTGCCATCGGCAGTACGTCCTTCCACCACAGGCCCGGCTGGTGGCTCAGGGGGAGTCGTGGCAGGTAACGGAACAGCGCCGCCAGCAGCGGGTCATGACCCTCGAGCCGGTAGAAATAGAACTGGCCGGTGTCACGGTGAAAGAACAATTGTGCCTTTCCGCTGTCGAGGCAGGTTTCGCCCGCCGCGTTCATGCGCACGTGCAGCTCGCGCGTCTCGCCGACCTGGTTCTCCAGGCGCCAGCGGCTGTCGAGGACCAGTGCGGTGGCGGTCAGCAGGTGGTCGTCGGGATGCAGTGGTGCGACGCGGTCGCCTTCGGCGGGTACGGCGGCGGGAACGAAACGCCCGCCCGATTTGCGATAGTCCTGTACCAGGAAGGGCAGGGTCGCCTCGCCCGGCATGGCGCCGGCCTGGACATGCAGGTGGATGTGCGGCTGTGGCGAGTAGCCGGAGTTGCCACACAGGCCGAGGCGGGTGCCGGGTTCCACCCAGTCGCCGGCCTTGACCTGGAGGCTGTCCTGGGCGAAGTGCGCGATGATCACGTGCCAGCCAGCACCGGTGTCGATGCTTACCCAGTTGCCCCAGTTGTCGCGCTCGTTGAGCTTGCCGGGGGCGTTGTCCGGCACGCCGTCGTGGACCATGGCCACCCGCCCGCGCACCGGCGAGAGCACCGGTTTGTGCCAGGCGTGGTAGTCGGTCAGCGCCAGGCCGTCGCCGCGGAAGCTGCTGTCGTTGCGCAGCATGAGGAAGTCCAGGGCGTGGGTCTGCAGGCCCTGGTGGGTCCAGCGCCCGTCGAAGCCCTGCCAGACCGACCACTCGCCGCTGAAGGGCAGTACCACGCGCTTCGGTTCCAGTGGAAAGCGATGGCGCCGGTTGAGGTGGTCGTCGAGGGTGTCTTCGGGCGTGGCGCCGATGCGATCGGCCACCATGGGGTAACCGACCAGGATCAGCACGTAGAGCAGGCTCAGGGTCACCAGGTTGAACGGCAGGGTGAAGGCCGGCAAGCCGTACAGTGCCCAGAACAGCTTGACCGCGCTCATCAAGAGGGCGGCGAGCATGACGCCGACCGCGGCGATCGCCAGGCTGCGCCGCGAGGGCACCAGGAAGACGCCACCGAGCGCCATGGCGATGAGGATGAAGTTGAAGTTGTTGGGGTCCAGGTAGGCGCTGTCGGGCGCGCCTTGCATCAGCGCCACCAGGCCGGTGCCCACCAGGTAGCCGAGCACCGCCAGCAGGAACAGGATGCGCGAGTACAGCAGCAGCACCAGGGCGAATATCAGGCCGGTGAGCGGATAGGGCAGGAACAGGATGGCACCCAGTGCACGCAGGAAGCCGTCGATGACGGTTGGCAGTGCCTGTGGGGTCCAGGCCGCGAGCAGCCCGGCATCCTCGCGCACCAGCAGGTTGCTGTAGCCCAGCGAGGCCAGGTAGACCACCATGCTGATGATCACGAAGGGCAGGCTGAGAATGGGCAGTTGCAGGAACTGGCGGAACAGGCTGTTGAGTATCAGGCTCAGGTTCAGACTCATTACGCCCGCGGTGGCGGCGAGCAGCAGACTCAGTGGCGTGATCTGGAACAGGCTGCCGATGCCCAGCCCGGTGAGCAGGGCGTTGTAGGTAAAGAAGCCCGTTTCGAGAAACGCCGCCCCCATGCCGATGAAACTCGCAAAGGCATGGGCGGCGGCGACCGAGACCAGCCCCGCCGTGCCCACCGAGGGTACCGTGAAGGTGGCTGCCAGCATCAGCGCGCCCGGCCAGGCGCGTTGCAGGAACAGGATCTCCGAGTAGCTGTCGGAGAGGCTGCGGACGAGCGACAGGAGACGGTCCGGCATCGTGCGGTGTTCAGTCGGCCAGGTGTGCGGGCAGGCGTTCGGGCGCGGTCATCATCGCCAGGTCTTCGCGCTCGCGGATGACATGGGGCTTGCCGTGCTCGTCGATGAGCACGATCGCCGGTCGGTACTCGATGAACTGCATCCACTGGGTGACGTTGTAGGCACCTACCGGTGACAGGGTCAGGCGGGTGCCGCGCGGCATGTGCGGCAGCATGGCCGCCTCGTCGATCACGTCGATGTTCATGCACAGCGGACCGTTGAGGATCGCCGGTTCGTTCATGCCCAGGAGTTCGCGGTCGGGCTCGATGGTGAAGTTGTACCAGGTCGAGGTGTAGAGCAGATTGACCCCGGCATCGAGCACGTAGGCGCGGCGGCCGTCGGGCAGGCGCTTGCTGGCGTTGACCGTGGTGATCAGGTAGCCGGCCTCGTCCACCATGGCGCGGCCGGTCTCGAGTACCAGCTCCGGCAGTTCGCCGGGACGCAGCGCGTTGTACAGGCCCTCGGCGATCTTCTCGGCAAAGGCCTCCACCGGCGGCACCGCCACCTCGGGGGGGGAAGTACACGCCCTTCAGGCGACTCTTCGAGGGCAAGCCGCCGCCGATGTCGTAGTAGCGCAGGCTGTAGCCGAAGGCCTCTTCGATCTCGTGACCGAAGCCGACCAGCTTTTCCATGGCGACCCGGTAGGCATCGGGCTCGAGCAGGAAGGTGCCGATATGGCAGTGCAGGCCGACGATGCGCATCCTCCCGCCGGCATGGATACGGCGCACCGCGTCCAGCGCCTGGCCGGATTCCAGGTTGAAGCCGAAGCGGCTCCACTGCGGCTGAATGCCCGAGTCCAGGTTGAGGCGGATGGCCACCTCCAGTTCGCGATCGAGCGCGTCGGCCAGTGCCTCGAAATCCTCGATCTCGTCGAAATGGTCGATGTGGATGCGCGCGCCCTCGGTGGCCGCCACCCGCAGCGCCTCGCGCGACTTGTTCGGGCCGTTGAAGATGATGTTCTCTCCCGGCACGCCCAGTCGCCGCGCCTTCTGGTATTCCATCTCCGAGATCACCTCGGCGAGGGAGCCCTCCTGGTGGAAGATGGCGCAGATGGCATCGAGGTAGTTGGTCTTGTACGACCAGCCGAAGGTGACCTTGGGGTAATGGCTGCCCAGCGCGGCGCGGATCTCGCGTGCCTTCTCGCGGATCGCCCGCTCGGAGAAGACGAACAGCGGCGAACCGAAGCGTTCGGTCAGTTCGGCCACGGGTACACCATCGATGGCCTCGCGCACCGGGCGCGCAAAGTAGGGCGAGGCCCCGAACTTGTTGAGCGCTCCCCCGGTGTTGAGCCGGGTGATGCTGGGTTTCACGTATTCGTTCTGGGTCATGTCTCTCCCCGGGTGATCATGTTCTGGAAGGTTTGCATGTCGCTGATCTGCTCCATGGTGTAGCGAACGTACAGTTTGCCGGTCGGGTAGTCGCTGGTGCGCTCGGTGTCGTATCCCAGCGCCAGTCGCACCAGGCGCGCCGGCAGGTTGACGCCGACCCCGGTGGCGAAGTGCACCCAGGCAGGAAAGCGCGGGTTGATCTCGATCAGCCAGATGCGGTCGTCGCGCACGATGCATTCCATCTCGAAGCCGCCGCGCCAGCGGAAGGCCTCGACGAAACGCCGCACCGCGGCCTCGAGCTGCGGATGGCGGATGGTTACCCCAGTCCAGATCTTGCCCAGCTCGGTCACGCTCAGCTTGCGCGCTGCCACCAGGCCGGCGTCGCCGCCCTCGCCGTCGCCCAGGCCGATGACGTTCAGTTCGTCACCATCGACGCGCTGCTGCACGATCACCGGGTAGCCCCATTCGGCAGCGATGCGTCCGAACAGGTTCATGGCGGCATCCAGGGTATGTGCCACGTAGGCCTTGTAGAGCGCGCCCTTGATCATCACCGGGAAGCCCAGCGCCTGGACCGCTTCGATCAGTTCCTGGTGGCTGCTGACCAGGCGTTGCGCCGGCGCCTCGATGCCTGCCTGTGCCGCGACCTCCTGCAGGTGGTCCTTGGCGCGCAGGCGGAACTGGTCTTCGGTAGGCAGCAGGGCGCGGATACCCGCCGCTTCCAGCTTCTCCGCGTTGCGCACGTAGAAGGGCAGTTCCGAATCCAGGGTCGGCACCACCACGTCCATGCCGAACTGCTGCTGCACGTACAGGATGCGTTGCATCAGCGCGTCGTCGCTGGCCGTGGGGAAGGGGACCATGAAGCTGCGCTCGAACAGCCAGTTGAGATACACGCCGGGTTCCAGCGCGTCGTAGGCCAGGCCGGCGATGCGGCACTCCAGACCCGGGTCTTCCTTCAGGCTGCGCGCCACCCCGGTGCCGGGGGCGGGATTGTCCGAGGCGTTGATGCCGGAGACGGCGATGGCGACCGTGCTCATGCGATCAGGCGCAGCAGGCGCAGTTGCTGCAGGAACTCGGTGACATCGCGCGAGGCCTGTTCGGCCGGGATGGCCCAGTTTTCGGTCAGCCCGGTGGCCAGTGCCTCGGCGTCCTGCCCCTGCTTGATGCCGTCGAGCAGGAAACGCGCGGTCTCATTGATCAGGAAGCTCTCCCCGGTATGCGGGTCGAACATGAAGCCCTCGTCATTGAGGGCCATGCGGGAAAGTGTGTCGCTCATGGTCGCTGTCTTGTCCTCGTCGTTCGTGCCGTCAGGGCAGGAGGCCCCGCCATCATTTCATTGTCCCAGCTCGTCGCATCCCCTGTCGTGGTGTACCGCACGCAATGGCGTGTTGCCCTGGACCACCTTGGCAAGCAGCTCCTGTTGCGGTAGCATTCGCCTCCCTTCAGGGCGCGTAGCTCAGCGGGAGAGCACTGCCTTCACACGGCAGGGGTCACAGGTTCAATTCCTGTCGCGCCCACCAGGTTCGATGAAAGGCCGCCGTACTGGCGGCCTTTTTCTTGTTTCCCAACCCTCCATGTGGTCCGGCCCACGGCACCTTGGCCGATTCTCCCGGTTGCCGGACAATGTTGCAATTGATCATTACTGTAATCAACGCGCCACCATGGCCGAGGTTGACAGGCCTTGTTGTCAGATTGGTGAAATGCTTTCATCGAAGGCCTGTGCGAAGATGCCGGCGAGCCGAGGGAAGGCATAGGGAGGAGTGATTGCGCCATGAGACGACAGACGAGGATGGGGTTGGCGTGGACGTTGTGGTGCCTTTGGGGCCTGGCACAGGCGGCGGTCTCCCTGCCGGGGGCGGTGGTCGATGGCGCCTGGCTGAAGGCCCATGTGGATGCGCCGGAACTGGTGATTCTGGACGTACAGGAACAGGCCCAGTACCGGCAGCATCATGTCCCGGGGGCGGTGAACATCCCCTTTACCCGCTGGCGCAGCGGGGCCGACGAGCAGCCGCCTCTGTCCCTGCCGCCGCTCAAGCGCCTGGCTTCCCTGCTGGGTTCGGAGGGGATAGACCGCGAGACGCCAGTGATCATCATGAACACGGGCGCCGGGCCGGGTGACGTGGCCGCGGTCGCCCGGGTGTACTGGTCGCTGGTCGTGCTTGGACACGAGCACATGGCGATCCTCGACGGCGGCCTGGTCGACTACGTCAACCGGCACCACGGCGCCTATGTGCGTGGCGCTCCCCCGAACCGCGAGCCTGCCATGTACCGGCCACGTCCCAACAAGCAGGTGCTGGTCACGCGCGACCAGCTGGCCCGGGGGGTGACCAATCCGCTGCTCGATGCGCGCTCCCTGCCCGAACACGTGGGGCTGGTGGCCGGCCCGGGGGATCGCCCCGGTACCCTCCCCGGTGCCCGGCACCTGCCGTTCGACTGGTTGGTGGACGACAAGGGGTTGCTGCGCGACAAGGCGGCACTCGACAAGCTGTTCGCCTATGCCGGCATACCACAAGGCGGCGCGGTGCACTTCTGTCATACCGGCAACCGGGCAGCACTCACCTGGTTTGCCGACTACGCATTGCTCGGCCACCGGGATGCGCGTCTCTACGACGGTTCGATGATGGAATGGTCGCGTGATCCGAGCCTGCCGCTCGAACGCAAGCTGGACCTGTAAGGGGATCTTCGACCCTGTCTGTTACGTGTGCTTCGGGAGTTGACAGCGCTGTCCGGTCTGGCAGAGGATGAAATCCATGTGGCATCGATTGCTCATCGGCTGGCTCGCGACATCGCTGCTGGGGCTCTCCCTGGCGGGGCCGGTCGTCGCTGCCTGGACGCAGTCTGTGCCGCACGAGGATGGATCGCTCCTCAGCGAGCGTCTGGCCGCCGAGATGCCGGTGATCGAAGATCACGACTGCACGCATCTCTGTCATGTCAGTGCCCATATCCTGGGGCTGGATAGCGCCCTGCCGCGCCTGTTCCGGCGCCTGCTGGCCGTCGACATGCATGTCGAACCCACCGCCTGGCTGGTACGCCGAGAAGACCAGCCGCCCACCCCACCCCCCTGCCACATCGCCTGATCGCTGCTGACACCGCGGCGGCACGGTGCCGTCGTTCCGTCTGTTTCCAGATTCAGGTGAATAATCATGTTTTGTCGATCGTTCGGAGCGTTCGTGCGCTCCCTGTCGCTGGCCGCCTGCGTGGCGCCGGCAATGGCCACGGGGACCGAGCTGCCCCTGCCCGACGGGCTGCGTGCGCTGGTACGCAGCGCGGTGGCCGACCATCCCGAGGTCCGGGCCGCGCAGGCGCGCGTGCGGGCCGCCGAGGCGCGCCGCGATGGTGCCGCGCGTCCGCTCTACAACCCCGAACTGCAACTTGATGCCCAGCGCACCTCGACCGGCAGCAACAGCCTCGAGGCGGGTCTGTCGCAGGCGCTGGACTGGCACGGCAAGCAGGCGGCGCGGACTGTCGGCAGCGAGCACGAGCTGGCGCTGGCGCGCGCCGGCCTGGTGACGGTGCGTGCGCGTCTCGCCGGCGAACTGCTCGCCGCCCTGCGCCGTTGCGAGGAGGAACGCGCACAGCGCGACCTGGTGCAGGCCCAGCACGACCTGCTGGCGCGTTTCACACGCCTGACCGAACGCCGTGCGCGGGCCGGTGGCGTGCCGCCAGCGGCGGTCCGGCTGGCGCGCCTGGCAGTGCGGCAGATGGCCCTCGAGCTCGCATCCAGCGAGGCGGCTGCCGGTGTGCAAGTGCTGGGGGCTGGCGGCTGTCCCGAGCCTGGCCTGTTCCCGGCGCTGCCGCCGGATCTGCCAAAGGCACTGGCCGAGGGGCTGGACGAGCGCCATCCCGAGTTGCAGGAGCTCGCAGTTGCGGTGACGGCAGCGCAGGCGCAGATACGCCAGGCCGACACCGAACGCCGGGCCGATCCTTCCCTGGGGCTGCGACTGGGCCGCGACGCGGGCGAGAACCTGGTGGGGCTGAGCTTCGCCCTGCCGCTGCAGGTCCGCAACGACTACCGCGAAACGGTGCGTGCCGCGCGAGCCGCGCATGCCGAGGCCCTGGCCGGGTTGGCCGCGGCCCGGCAGCGCCTGGAGGCGACACTCGACGGCAGTGTGCGCCGGCTGCATCGGCTGCACCGGGCCTGGGAGGAGTGGATGGCCGGCTCTGGAGCCTCGGGGTCTTTCGATCGGGATGGCGAGCTGGAACGCCTGTGGCGGGCCGGCGAACTGGATACCGGTGACTACCTGCAACAACTGCAACAGGCGCTCGACACTCGTGCCGCGGCGGAATCGCTGCGTGCCGCGCTGTGGACGGCCTGGCTGGACACCTGGGCCGCGAGCGGCCTGCTCTCGCGTTGGATCGAAGAGGAATGAATGAAATGAAAAAGACAGCCCGAAATTGGCTGGCCGTACTGCTCTGCCTGCCGGTGGGCATTATCTGGGCCGGCGAAGGACAGGATCACGATACGCACGATGACACGCAGGCCGTCGTTTCCAAGGCGGGGCGCGACCATCCCGGGGAGAAGGGGCATGGCGAAGACGCTCACGGGCATGGTGGCGACCACGAGGACAAACCGCTGATGCTGACGCCCGAACAGGTGCGCATGGGAGGCATTCGCGTGGAGGTCGTGCGTAACCGCCCGCTGGCGCGCGAACTGACCGCGCCGGGCGAGGTGCGCGCCAACGACTACCGCAGTGCCCGCGTGGCTGCGCGGGTCCAGGCACAGGTGGTCGAACGCCTGGCGCGCCTGGGCGACTGGGTGGAGGCCGGCACACCCATGGTGACGCTCTCCAGCGTGGCGGTGGCCGACGCCGAGGGCGAGCTGCTGGCTGCCGAGCGTGAGTGGGCCCGGGTGCGCCGCCTGGGACGCAAGGTCGTCTCCGACCGGCGCTATACCGAGGCGCGCCTGGCCCGCGACCGCCTCGAGGCGCGTTTGCTGGCGATGGGGCTGGGCAAGCAGGACATCGATCGCCTGCTCGAGAGCGGACGTTCCGATGGCCGCTTGGCGCTGCGCGCGCCGCTGGCCGGCCGGGTGCTGGCCGATGCCTTCGTGCTCGGCGAGGTGGTCCAGCCGGGCCAGGTGCTGTTCGAACTGACCGACGAGCGTGAACTGTGGATCGACGCGCGTCTGCCTGCCGTGCAGGCGGCGCGGGTGCGCTCGGGCGATGCCGCCACGGTGGTTGTCGATGGCCACCGCCTGGCCGCCGAGGTCATGGCGGTCGAGCACCGGCTCGACGAAGTGAGCCGTACCCTGGGCGTTCGCCTGCGCGTGCGCAACGAGGACGACCGCCTGCATCCAGGCCAGTTTGTGAACGTGCGCATCCGTACCGGCGAAAAGGTGGGGCAGGGCGTGCTGCTGCCCGAATCCGCGGTGCTGCGCAGCGCGGATGGCGACTGGCAGGTGTTCGTGGTCGAGGGGCCCGGGCGGTTCGAACCGCGCGAGGTCGAGGTGCTGCAGCGCCTGCCCGGGCGCATGGCGGTCGGCGGCCTGAAAGACGGCACCGAGGTGGTCGTCGAGGGCGCCTTCTTCGTCCAGTCCGAGCAGGCCAAGTCGGGCTTTGCCGTGCACAACCACTAGGAGGTCGCCATGCTCAATCGTCTGATCGACTGGTCGGTGGCCAACCGGCTACTGGTGCTGCTCGGCCTGCTGGGCGTGCTCGGCGCGGCTGCGGCGTTGATTCCGAAACTCAATCTCGACGCTTTCCCGGATGTCACCAACGTGCAGGTGCAGATCAACACCGAGGCGCAGGGACTGGCCGCCGAAGAGGTGGAGCAGCTCATCACCTATCCCATCGAAGCGGTGATGTACGCGCTGCCCGACGTGGAGGAGGTGCGTTCCATCTCCAAGACCGGTCTGTCGGTGATCACCGTGGTATTCAAGGAAGGCACCGACATCTATTTCGCCCGCCAGCTGGTGTTCGAGCGTCTGCAGGATGCGCGCGGCCAGATCCCCGAGGGCGTCGGCACTCCCGAGATGGGGCCGAACACGTCCGGTCTGGGGCAGGTATACCAGTACATCCTGCGCGCCGAGGATCCGGCACGTTACGACGTGATGACCCTGCGCAGCCTCAACGACTGGGTGGTGAAACAGGTGTTGCTGCCGGTACCGGGCATCACCGGCGTGCTGTCCTACGGCGGCGAGGTGCGCCAGTACCAGGTACAGGTCGATCCGCGCAAGCTGCTGGCCTACGACGTGAGCCTGGACGAAGTACGCCAGGCCATCGAGGACAACAACCGCAACGCTGGCGGCTGGTACCTGGATCGCGGCGCCGAGCAACTGGTGATTCGCGGCGTGGGCTGGGTGCGTCCCGGCGAGGATGGCTTGCGTGACATCGCCAGCGTGCCACTCAAGAGCCGTGACGGGGTGGTGGTGCGCGTCGGCGACATCGCTCGCGTGACCTTTGGCGGCGAGATCCGCCAGGGGGCGGTGACCATGACCCGGCGCAATGCCGACGGCGAGCCCGAGCAGCTCGGCGAGGTGGTCGCGGGCATCGTGCTCAAGCGCTTGGGTGCGAATACCAAGGCTACTATCGACGCCATCGAGGAACGCCTGCCGATCATTCGCCAGGCCCTGCCCGAAGGGGTGAGTATCGAGCCCTTCTACGACCAGGGTGTGCTGGTGGAGAAGGCGGTGGACACCGTGACCCGCGCGCTGGCCGAGGCCTTCGTGCTGATCGTGGCGGTATTGCTGCTGTTCCTGATGAATCTGCGCGCGACCGTGCTGGTGCTGATCTCGGTGCCCTTGTCGGTCGGGCTGGCGCTGACCGCCATGAGCTGGTGGGGCCTGTCGGCCAACCTGATGTCGCTGGGCGGCCTGGCGATCGCCATCGGCATGATGGTGGATGGCTCGGTGGTGATGATGGAGAACATCTTCAAGCACCTTTCGCATCCCGATCCAGCGCACGAGGAGCACGCGCGGCGCGAGCTGGCCCCGGGCGATCCCGATCCCTACGACGCGGTGCACGACGATCACGGCATCGGCCTGCGCATCCAGGAGGCGGCGCGCGAGGTCGGGCGCCCCGTGTTCTACGCGGTGATCATCATCGTGGTGGTGTTCGCGCCGCTGTTCGCCCTGGAAGGTGTCGAGGGCAAGCTGTTCCAGCCGATGGCCATCTCCATCGTGCTGGCCATGCTCACCTCCCTGGTGGTGGCGTTGGTGGTGATGCCGGCGCTGGCCAGCTTCGTGTTCCGGCGCGGTGTGCGGCACCGCGAGAGCCCGGTGTTCCGCCCGCTCGAATGGGTCTATCGCCACCTGCTGCGCGGCGCGCTCAGGGTGCGCGGGCTGGTGGTGGGTGGCGCATTGGCGCTGTTCGTCGGCGCGATGCTGTTGCTGCCGCGACTGGGCACCGAGTTCGTGCCCGAGCTGGAGGAGGGCACCATCAACATCCGCACCACGCTGGCGCCCTCGGCCAGCCTTGATACGGCCCTCTCGGTGGCCGCGAAGCTGGAACGCCAGCTCATGCAGTTTCCCGAGGTGGTCTATGTCTCCAGCCGTATCGGCCGGCCCGAGCTGGGCGGTGACCCCGAGCCGGTGTCCAACGTCGAGCTGTACGTCGGCCTGAAGCCGGTCGACGAATGGACCAGCGCGCGCAATCGCTTCGAACTGCAACAGCGCTTCCAGGAGGTGCTCTCGGTGCACCCCGGCCTGCTGTTCACCTTCTCGCAGCCGATCGCCACCCGGGTGGACGAGCTGCTCTCCGGGGTGAAGGCGGCGCTGGCGATCAAGCTGTTCGGTCCCGACCTGGAGGTCCTGGCCGAGAAAGGGCGCGAGATCGAGGCACTGGCGCGCCGGGTCGAGGGCACGCGCGACGTGGAGATGGAACAGATCGCCGGTGAGGCGCAGCTGGTGGTGCGGCCGAAGCGCGACCTGATGGCGCGCTACGGCATCTCGGTCGGGCAGATCATGGACTTGGTCGCCGACGGCATTGGCGGTACGGCGGCCGGGCAGGTGATCCAGGGCAACGAGCGCTACGACATCTACGTGCGCCTGGCCCCGGCCTTCCGTTCCGATGTGGCCTCGCTGCGCGAGCTGCTGCTGCAGTCGCCGACCGGTGCCTGGGTGCGCCTGGGCGAGGTGGCCGAGGTGGGTATCGAGTCGGGCCCGCCGCAGATCCGCCGCGACGACGTGCAGCGCCGGGTGGTCATCCAGTCCAACGTCGAGGGCCGCGACATGGGCGGTCTGGTGGCCGAGCTGCGCCGGCGCATCGCCGAGGAGATCGATCTGCCCCCGGGCTACTCGGTGGTGTTCGGTGGCCAGTTCGAGAACCAGCAGCGCGCGCAGACGCGGCTGATGATCGTGGTGCCGGTCTCGCTCGGGCTGATCTTCCTGCTGCTCTACTTCGCCTTTCACTCGATGGGGCAGGCGGCGCTGATCATGCTCAACGTGCCGCTGGCACTGATCGGCGGCATTGCCGCGCTGTACTGGACCGGGCAGTACCTGTCGGTGCCTGGCTCGATCGGTTTCATCGCCCTGTTCGGCGTGGCGGTGCTCAACGGGGTGGTGATGGTCAATGCCATCAACCAGAACCTGAAGGCCGGCATGGACATGCACGAGGCGGTGTACCGTGGCGCCCTGTCGCGGCTGCGGCCGGTGCTGATGACGGCCTTCATCGCGGCTTTGGGGCTGATCCCCATGCTGCTCTCGCACGGCGTGGGCTCGGAGGTGCAGCGCCCGCTGGCCACGGTGGTGGTCGGCGGCCTGGTCTCCAGTACCCTGCTCACGTTGTTCATCCTGCCGTCACTCTATCCGCTGTTCTCTCGGATAGTGGCGAAGGAGCGCGGTTCGCTCGCCTGAACCGCACGAGGATGCCCGGCCGGACCGGGCCTTTGGGCAATCGCGTGCCGCCTCCCCTGGCGCGCGGTTGCTTTTTTCGTTTTCGGAGCGGGAGAGGATGGTTCGTCACTAAGGGTTACAAAAGCCGATCCGGACGACTCAAGCGAGCAACAGCCCGGGTCTTCAATAGGGACAATGGCCGGCCATGGCATGTCGCCTGGAATGTGCCGCCAGCAAGGGGAACGAATGATGAAGGCAGGCAACGACAAAGATCCGGTGTGCGGCATGAGCGTATCGCCAGATACGAAGTGGCGGGGCGTTCACGGGGATCGCGAGTGGTTGTTCTGCAGCGAGGACTGTCGCGCGCGTTTTCTGATGGCGCCGGATCGATACGCCGCGGCCGCCTCGAAGCACGAGGCCCATTCCTGCGCGCACGGGGAAACCGAAGGCCATGGGCAGCACGGTGAACAACGGGAAGGCGTCCTGTACACCTGTCCGATGCATCCCGAGGTCCGGCAGCAGGGGCCCGGAAACTGCCCCAAGTGCGGCATGGCGCTGGAGCCGGCTGCCCCGGCGGCGCCGGCCCGGCGTACCGAATACGTGTGCCCCATGCATCCCGAGGTGGTGACTGATGCCCCGGGAAATTGTCCCAAGTGCGGCATGGACCTGGAGCCCCGGGATGTCGCTGTCCAGCCGGAGGACGACACGGAGCTTCGCGACATGACGAGGCGCTTCGTGTTCAGTAGCACCCTGGCTGTCCCGGTATTCCTGCTGGCCATGGTGGCGGACCTGGCTCCCGGGTGGCTGCCCTCCGCGCTTTCGATGCGCGAGGTGCAGTGGCTGGAGTTTGTACTGGCCACGCCCGTGGTGTTGTGGGGTGGTTGGCCCTTCTTCGTGAGGGGATGGCGGTCGGTCGTCTCCTGGAATCTCAACATGTTCACCCTGATCGGCCTGGGAGTGTCGGTCGCCTGGCTCTACAGCGTGGTGGCCCTGCTGTTCCCGGCCATGTTCCCGCTCACCATGCGTTCGCCGGAGGGTACCGTGCCGGTGTATTTCGAGGCGGCCGCGGTGATCACCGCCCTGGTGCTGCTGGGGCAGGTGCTGGAACTGCGGGCGCGTTCGCGGACCAACAGTGCCATCCGCATGCTGCTGGAACTGGCCCCCAATACCGCGAGACGGGTCTATCCTGACGGTCGGGAAGAAGACGTGGCGCTCGAGCAGGTTCAGGTTGGTGACCGCCTGCGTGTGCGTCCCGGTGAGAAGGTCCCCGTCGACGGAGAAGTCATCGAGGGCAACAGTGTCGTCGACGAATCCATGGTCACGGGCGAACCGGTTCCTGTGGCCAAGGAGCCTGGCGATGCGTTGATCGGGGCCACCATCAATGGCAATGGTTCGTTGCTCATGCAGGCCCGCAAGGTCGGGGCTGATACCCTGCTTTCGCAGATCGTGCGCATGGTGAGCGAGGCGCAACGGTCACGCGCGCCGATACAGAAACTGGCCGATCAGGTATCCGCCTGGTTCGTACCGGCCGTGGTACTGGTCGCGGTTGCCACCTTTCTGACCTGGTGGGGGCTTGGTCCCGAACCCCGACTGGCCCATGCCGTGGTGAATGCGGTGGCAGTGCTGATCATCGCCTGCCCCTGCGCACTGGGCCTGGCCACGCCCATGTCCATCATGGTGGGCACCGGCAAGGGGGCGTTGCTGGGTGTGCTGTTCAAGGATGCCGAGGGTCTGGAAGTGATGCGCCAGGTCGATACGCTGGTGGTGGACAAGACGGGGACGCTCACGGAGGGCCATCCGGAACTGGTCACGGTACATACCGTGGACGGCCACGAGGCCGATCGCCTCGTGAACCTCGCGGCCGGGCTCGAGATGGCCAGCGAGCATCCCCTGGCCGCGGCCATCGTGCGTGGCGCCCGGCAACGCGGCCTGACGCCGGTCGCGCCCGACGGTTTCCAGGCGCATACTGGCAAGGGCGTGACCGGGGAAGTCGATGGGGTGAAGGTCGCGCTGGGCAATGCGCGTCTGATGCAGGAGCTGGGCATCGACATCGCTCCCGTGGCAGCAGAGGCCGAGCGCCTGCGGGGCGAGGGGCAGACGGTGATGCTGCTGGCGGTCGATGGCCATATCGCCGCACTGCTCGGCGTGGCCGATCCCATCAAGTCCTCGACGCCGGAAGCAATAGCGGACCTGCATGCCGAGGGCGTGGAGATCGTCATGCTCACCGGTGACAGCCGGGCCACCGCCGAGGCCGTGGCGCGCCGCCTGGGGATCGACCGGATCGAGGCGGAGGTGTTGCCCGAGCACAAGGCCGAGGCGGTACGCCGCCTGCAGGCACAGGGACGCATCGTGGCAATGGCGGGCGACGGTATCAACGATGCCCCGGCACTGGCCCAGGCGCATGTGGGAATCGCCATGGGGGCCGGTACCGACATCGCCATGGAAAGTGCCGGGGTGACGCTGGTCAAGGGCGATCTGCGGGGCATCGTGCGCGCGCGTCGGCTCAGCCGGGCGGTGATGCGCAACATCCGCCAGAACCTGTTCTTCGCCTTCGTCTACAACGCGGCGGGAGTGCCCGTGGCCGCCGGTGTGCTGTACCCGGTGTTCGGTCTGCTGCTTTCACCCATCGTGGCGGCAACCGCCATGAGCTTCAGTTCGGTATCGGTGATCGCCAATGCCCTGCGGCTGAGGCGTCTGAAACTTTGAAAGAAGGGAGAGAACGATGTTTGAGCACATGTCGGCATGGGGTTGGGGTTGGCTCGGCCTGGGAGCGATTCACATGGTGTTGTTCTGGGGTGTGATCATCCTGCTGGTGGTGGTGCTGGTAAAGGTGCTGTCCGGCCTGGGAAACGACAGGGGGGGCGGTGGTGATGCGGAAGACGACCCCCTGAAGATACTCGAGCAGCGATTCGCCCGTGGCGAGATCGATGAGGAGGAGTTCGAGCGTCGGCGCCGCCGCCTGCGGGGTGGTTGATCGTCCGTGTCCCGGTTTACGGGTTGACCGGGGAGGAGCCAGGCGCGTGATCGGCGCGGGTTGCTCGGGCATCGCGGAGTTCACGGTCGGCTTGTGCGGTCGAGCCCGTATTTCTTGATCGTCCGGTCAAGGGCGGGGCGCGAGATGCCCAGGATTTCGCAGGCCTTGCCACGATGCCAGCGAACATGATGCAGGACCGAGGTCACATGTTCGCGCTCGACGGTTTCGAGGCTGACCAGGCGAACCTGGCCAGGGTCTTCCTCCTTGTCAGCGGGTGGGGCCTCGGCAAGCAGGATCAACTCGGGGGTAATGGTGTCGCCGCGTGCCAGTACGGCGGCACGGGTGAGGATGTTTTCCAGTTCGCGGATGTTGCCGGGCCAGTCGTAATCACGCAGCTTGCGCAGTGCCGGTTCGGCGATGTGGCGAATGCGCGTGTGCTGACGGGCGTTGATCCTTGCCAGCAGGTGCTCGATCAGCAGAGGCATGTCTTCCTTGCGTTCACGAAGCGGTGGCAGGTGGATATGTACCACGTTCAGGCGGTAGAAGAGGTCTTCGCGGAAGCTGCCCTCGCGGATCAATGCTTCGAGGTCACGGTTGGTGGCGGCGATGATGCGGGCGCCGGAGTGGAGGGTCTGCGTGCCGCCCACACGCTCGAAGGTGCCATCCTGCAATACACGCAGCAGCTTGGCCTGCAATGCCAGTGGCATTTCACCCAGTTCATCCAGGAACAGGGTACCGTCGGCAGCCAGCTCGAAGCGTCCCTCCTTGCGGGCCGTGGCACCGGTGAAGCTGCCCTTCTCATGGCCAAAAAGTTCGCTTTCGAGTACGCCCTCTGCCAGCGCAGAGCAGTTGACCGCGAGAAAGATCCCCGGGCGTCCGGAATGGTAGTGGATGGCCTTGGCAACGATTTCCTTGCCGGTTCCGCTTTCGCCGGTGATCAGTACCGGTGCCTGGCGCGAGGCCACCGCTCCGATGGTCTTGCAGACATCGAGAATGGCCGGGCTCTTGCCGACGATCTGGTCGATGTCGGCGTGCAGTTCTTCGCTCACGATGGCCACCTGCCGGCTCAGCCGATACTGGCGGAGCGCGTTCTCCAGGGTGGTATCGAGTTCGACCTTCTCGATGGGCTTGCGGATGAAATCGAAGGCGCCTCGACGCATGGCCTCGATGGCCAGATTGTTGTCGCTCACGCCGGTGATCATGATCACGGGGGGCAGATTCGCGCGCCGCCAGGTGTTCGAGCAGGCTCAGGCCGTGACCATCGGGCAGCTGTTGATCGAGCAGTATCAGGTCGGGATCCTGTTCGGCAATCGCCTCGTTCGCCTTCGCGAGGGTATCGGCGAGACGGGGACAGTGCCCGGCATCTTCCAGGTGCATCGAGAGAATTTCGCCGAACACGGGGTCGTCTTCGATGATCAGGATATCGGCCATGGCGGTTCTCCGGCGACGGCAATTGCTTGTGCGTGGTGTCCAGGCGGCAGGCAGCCGGGTTACAGTGGGGCCGCACCTGCTGGACGGATGACTATTAACCCGGCGCCCATCTATGCCATCCTCAGGACGTCAGACAGAAGTCAGAACGCGGCGCGCTCATCAGGCAATGGTGACTCCATTGGCAAGAAGCGCAACAATGTGCTGGCTTCTGTCTGACGTCCCGATCTTTTTGAAATTCAACCCGTTCGGCCACCACGAGCGTGCCCGTGGACGTCGTTGCCGCACCTCGACAGGGAATGACCCTGCCTTCGGCGCGGCGCCTCGCCACGGTCGCGCTCGTGGTGGCTGAGGGTGACATAGATGGGTGCCAGGTTAATACATGATGAAGATCCGATGGACGCCTGCCAAGGTTTCACTGCTCAGCCTGTTGCTGATGGGGGTCGTGGTGCTGGGGATCGGTATTCCTGGCCTGCAATTCACCATCGATTACCTGTATGCGCAGATGGAGCGCCACGCGGTCGAACACAATCGCGAGGTGGCCTCGCATGTTGAGTCGCTGCTTGCTCCTCGGGTGGCGGTGGAGGAGACCGAGCGTTTGCGCCTGTTGCAGAGGGTGATGGCGATCTATGGCGCTTTCGGTTATCGGCTGTTTCTGCTCGACGAACAGGGCCGTCTCCTGGCAGACAGCCATTCACCGATGGTCGGGCCACGACCGGTTGCCTCGACATGGCTGAGAACCCTGCGGGAGGGAGCGGCCCCCGGTGTCGCCCGCGCCGAGGACGAACAGGGGCACCCCTTGCTGATCTGGTTCGAGTCGCTGCGCTCCGAGCGTTATCCAGGCCAGCGTTTCCTGCTTGGCGTGGCCAGCGACCAGCAGCGATTTCTCCAGTTCATGCAGGAAGTGCACCGCAACCTCGATGTGCTCCTGGTTCTCACCTACCTCGCGATCGGTGGGGTCGGCCTGTTTGCGCTGCGCTTCATTGGCCGGGCCTACGAGCGCAGGCTCGAGGCGGAAGTGGACGAGCGCTCGCGGGCACTTCGCCAGGCGCATCGCGAGATGCTCGAGCAGACGAGGTTGGCCACCATAGGACAGACCGCTGCGGTGCTGGCGCACGAGATGCGTAATCCGCTCTCCTCTATCAAGCTCGCGCTCTCGGGAATGCAAGACCAGTCGCCGCTACCGGAACGTGCAAAGCGGCGTATCGACCTGGTGGTAGGCGAGGTGGACCGGCTCGATCAGTTGCTCACCCAGACGCTGGACTATGCACGGCCCTTGCAGTTTGGTGATCGACCGGTGGCGATTGACGATGTTATTGATCGCGTTATCGAACAGCAGCGCCCGCTACTGGAGCAGGCCGAACTTCGCCTGGTCCGCAAGCACTGCCCCGATTGCCGACTCGAGCGAGTCGATGAGAACAAGCTGTACCAGGCACTGCTCAACGGGGTGCGCAATGCACTGGAGGCGAGTCCCCGGGGGGGATGTATCGAAGTGTCACTCGAGATGGTGTCGGAGAACGAACTGTTGCTGCGGATTTGCAACGAGGGTGAAACGCTGGAGAGACAGGTAGTGGAACGTGCCTTCGAGCCCTTCTTCACCACCAAGCCCCGGGGGTCGGGCCTGGGGTTGGGGCTGGTGCGGCGGATCGTCGAGGAACACGGTGGCACCGTCTGCCTGGAGGCGAGACCGGGTGGTGGCGCCTGTCTGAAGATGGCTCTGCCACGCGAGGTACCCGCCAAGGAGAGTCGTGTCGATGATCCCGATGGAAGTCCAAAAAGCGGGAGCAGGCCGGGCAGCGATTGATCCCTCCCGAAACACGGAGACCCGGGCGAGTGTTCGAATCTGCTACGGGAAAAACGAACCGGTCACGCGCCATGAGGACACAAAAAGACACCGGCTCGAGGGCCGGTGAAAGGGGCCGAAGTCGGCAGGGGATGGGCCGTCTCGGCCCCGAATCTTCCCGGTGTGCCGGTCCGGGAAGGACGGAGGATCAGCTGTGGGAATGCGGTACGAAGTTTTTGATGGTGTCGTCTCCGTGGTCGTGCATGGGCATGTTCTGTGCGTACGGATGATTGTCGGGCTTCACCGGCAGGTCGTGCCCGTGGCGCACGAATTCCTTTACCGTGTCGTCTCCGTGATCGTGGTTCGGGCCCAGGCTGGTGCTGCGAGATCCCGGCGCGTGATCGGCCAGGGGGCTGCCGTAATACTCGTTGTTGTCGAGTACCTGGTCGAGGGCCATGGCGCCAGCAGAGGACAGGGTGAGCAGGGTGGCAATGACGAGTTTCTTCATGACGAGTCTCCGTGTGGGTTTCAGGTGTTTCAAGCTTCGGGAAGCGGAATGTCTCCGGCTTCACCCGGTATACAGCAGGACTCGTGCCATGTTGGATAAACCATTTCTCGTCAATGGGTTGCGTAGGATTTTCCGGGCGTCCCCCGTGCGGGGCGGGGAGCACGTTTCAACATCTCGTGCCGAAATTCCACGAAACGTGCAAACCGAATCTGTCGATATCAGGTGAGTGGGTAGAGCTGCGGCAGCAACCAGGAGAACACCGCCCACATGATCAGCGTCAGCGGGACGCCCACGCGCAGGAAGTCGCCGAAGCGGTAGCCGCCGGCGCTCATCACCAGCAGGTTGGTCTTGTAGGCGATGGGGGTGGCGTAGCTCATGTTGGCGCCGAACAGCACGCTGAGCACGAAGGGTTCCTCGGGCAGGCCGAGCTGGCGTGCGATGCCGATGGCGATGGGGGTGCCGATCAGGGCCGCGGCGTTGTTCGACACGATGTTGGTGAAGATCGCCATCAGCAGCATCAGGCCGGAGAGCAGGGCCGCCGGCGGGGTGCCACGCGTGCCCTCGACGAACAGGCCGGCCAGCCAGTCGGCCGCCCCGGTCGCCAGCAGGGCCTTGCCCAGTGCCAGGCTGGCGACCACGATGAGGATGACCTGGCTGCTCAGGGCATGGGCGGCGTCACGCCAATCGAGGCAACGGGTGGCGATCATCAGCAGCACGCCGGCCAGTGCGGTATAGACGATGGGCAACCAGCCGAGAGCCGCTGGCAGTACGATCCCGGCCATGATCGCCAGCGCCAGCGGGGCACGGTCACTGTGCGGCAGCTCGGTGGTGGCATCCAGCACCAGCACCTGGGCTTCGCGCTTGAGTCGCGCGATCTGTTCGCGGCTGCCCTGGACCAGCACGATGTCGCCGACTTTCAGGCGGATATCGCGGATGTCGCGGCGCAGCAGGCGCGGCTGCCAGCCGGGACGGTGCAGCGCCAGGGTGAACAGCTGGTAGCGTTCGACAAAGTGAGACTGGGTCAGTGTCGCGCCCTCCAGCGACGAGCCCTGGGTGACCACCACCTCGGCCAGCTGCTGGTCTCCGGCTGCCAGCGGGTGATCCTCGTCCACCGGGGTGTCGCCAGCCCACAACTGGCCATCGAGTACCGTCTCGTATTCCTTCAGTCGGTCGGGCGTGTCCGACAGCAGCAGGCGGTCGCCGGCCCGCAACACCGCGTCGGGCAACGGAAGCAATTGGGCGTGTTCGCCACGCAGGATGCGCAGCACCGGCAGCTCGTCGCCGGCCTTCTCGACAAGTTCTCGCAGCGGTCGTCCGTCCGCCCAGCTCCCTTCCGGCAACAGCAGTTGCGCAGTGAATACCCGGGGCGAGGTGTCGCCGAGCTGACTGTCGCGTGCCGGCAGCAGGCGTGGCGCGATCAACCACAGATAGAGCAGGCCGGCCCCGCCGGCGATGCTCACCGGCAGCAGGAAGTCGAACATGCCGAAACGTTCCAGACCCATCTCGGCGGCCACGCTCACCACCAGCAGGTTGGTCGAGGTGCCGATGGTGGTCGCCATGCCGCCGAGCAGGGTGGCGAAGCCCATCGGCATCAGTACGCGTGAGGCGGCATTGCCGGTGCGCAGCGAGACACTGACCAGGATGGGCAGCAACAGCACCACGATGGGCACATTGTTGACGAAGGCGCTGAACACCGCGCCCACCACCAGGGTGAGTGCCAGCGACAGCGCGGGCGCGGTCCCCCAGGCGCGCGCCAGAAGACGGCCGACCGGCTCCAGCGCACCTGTGCGCACCAGTCCCTGTCCGGCAATCATCAGGGCACAGACCGCGACCAGTGCCTCGTGCCCGAAGCCGAGCAGGAACTCGTGCGCCTCCAGGCGCACGCCCTCGTGCGTGTAGGGAAACAGCTCGAAGCCCAGCAGCAGGGCGACCAGCACGAACAGACTGGAGGTCTCGAGCGCCAGCCGCTCGCGGGTGAACAGGATCAGCGCGACCGCGGTGAGGGTCAGTGTGGCGATGGCGTGTGGTCCGGGCATGCTTTGCTCCATGCGATATGGCGGCATGGATGCTGGCATTATCCGCATGGTGATGCCAGTACCCCGGCCCCTTGCCATGTTGCAGGGCTTGCCGCAGGCTGGCGCGTCGATGCCTGTACCACGAGGTGCTCCAGGGGTGAACGACAAGCGGCAAACACGCAGCTGCCAGGTGCTGGCCGGAGATCGGGAGCGCGCGCTGGCGCTGTTGCGCGTGGCGCTGGCGGCGGGTGTGTCGCGGTCTTGCCTGTGGTTTGGCGAGGCCGCGCCGGACGGTGTGCGGCGGCTCGGCCGGCACGATTACCTCGATGCCCTGGGCTGCGAATGCGACCTTCTGGTGTACGACGCCCATGCCGGCCTGTATCCCGACGTGCTGGCGGCCCTGCTGGGTACCTTGCGAGGCGGTGGCGTGCTGGTCCTGCTTTCTCCGTCCTGGGCGCAGTGGGCGGCCTTCGACGACCCGGCGCTGGCCGGCCTGGCCCCCTGGCCGCTGGGGAGCACCGATGTCGGGCGGCGCTTCCTGCAGCGACTTCAGGACCAGTTCGCCGCCTCGCCGGTAGTGCGCATCCTCGATGTGGACGGGACCGAGTCTCTGGTTCTGCCACCAGCGGCGGCGCCAGTGCATTCCCCGGAATTGAACGAAGATCAGCACCGGGTGGTCGAGGCATTGCTCCGGGTGGTGACCGGCCATGCCCGGCGCCCGCTGCTGCTCACCGCCGACCGGGGGCGCGGCAAGAGCACTGCCCTCGGCGCCGGCCTGGCGCGGCTGCTGCGTGAACGGTCGTGCCGGGTGGCCGTGCTGGCACCGACACGACGCGCCGTGGAAGCGCTGTTCGCGCGTCTGCACCGTGATCTGCCGGATGCCGGCGGTGAGGTGCGCTACTGGCGGCCCGCCGACTTCCTGGCCGAAGCGCCGGATTGCGATCTGCTGGTGATCGACGAGGCCGCCGCCCTGGGCGTGCCGCTGTTGCAGACGCTGGCCGAGCGTTACAACCGGGTCGTCTTCAGCACCACGGTGCAGGGCTACGAGGGCAGCGGGCGCGGCTTCGTGCAGCGCTTCCTCGCCTGGCTGAACGAACGGTTTCGCGCTTGTCGGCATCTCGAGCTCTCCGCCCCGGTGCGCTGGGCGCCGGGCGATCCCCTGGAGGCGCTGGCGAACCGCCTGTTCCTGCTGGATGCCGAGGCGTTGCCGCCGGTGCAGGGTGTGCCACGCTACCGTTGGCTGGAACGCGATGCACTGGCACAGGAGGAGGCGCTGTTGCGCCAGGTATTTGGCCTGCTGGTCAGCGCCCACTATCGCACTCGGCCATCGGATCTTCGGCAGTTGCTCGATGCGCCGGGGGTGTCGGTGCTGGTGGCCGAATGTGCTGGACAGGTGATCGGCGTGTTGCTGGCGGCCGCCGAGGGCGGGCTGGATGCGGCGCTGGCCGAGGCGGTGTGCGCCGGTCGACGACGCCCCCGTGGCCATCCCCTGTTGCAGTCGCTGGCCACGCACGGCGGCTGGTGCCAGGCGCCGACCTTGCGCCTGTTGCGGATCATGCGTATCGCGGTGGACGAGCGCCATCGCCGCGCGGGTATCGGCAGCGGCCTGCTGGCACGGGCGCGTGAGCGCGCCGAGGCGGAGGGCTTCGACCTGCTTGGCTCCCGCTATGGCGTGTCGCCCGGTCTGTTGCGTTTCTGGCAGCAGAACGGCTACCGGGTGGTGCGCATCGGGCACCGCGTGGACCCCGCGAGTGCCGCCCACTCGGTGCAGATGCTCGCGTCGCTGAGTACGGCCGGCGAGGCACTGTGCGATGCGGCCTGTGCGCGCTTTCTGGACGATCTGCCCTGGCGCCTGCTCTCGGGGCTGGCCGGGCTGGACCCGGGCGTGGTGTCCGGGCTGTTTCGCCAGGCCGGCGGGGACTGGGCGGCGCCCGATGCACAGACACTTGCGGATGTGAGGCACTTCGCCCTTGGTCGGCGTGACTTCGAGGATGCCCTGCCGTCTCTGCGCCGAGGGCTCTGTGCCTGGCTCGCCAGGGAGGACGCAGGCGAGAACGGTGCGCTACTGGTGCGGTGCGTGCTCCAGGGCCGGCGGCCGACGCGTGAACAGGTCGCGATGTTGCGTCGCTTGTTCGCGGCGGGGACGCCGCTCCTGCAATCCCGGTAGGAGGCCTGTCCCCGGGCCGAACGGGGATTGACCCCGGACCGGCGCGTCCCTACATTGCGAAGGACAACAACCGACCATCATCGTGAGGAAGCATCCATGTCAGTAGAGGGGCTCAAGGCGGGCGACAAGGCGCCGGCGTTCGAATTGCCGGACGCCGACATGAACATGGTCCGTTCGGCCGATCTGGCCGGTCGGCCCTACGTGATCTACTTCTATCCGAAGGACGACACCCCGGGCTGCACCATGGAGGCGCAGGAATTCACCGAACTGATGGACGAGTTCCAGCGGCTGAACGCCGCCCTGCTGGGCGTGAGCCGTGACAACTGCATGAAGCACGCCGAGTTCCGCGACAAGTATGGCCTGGGCGTGACCTTGCTGGCCGATGTCGATGGCCAGCTCTGCGAGGCCTACGGCGTGTGGCAGGAAAGGGAAAGGAACGGTGAGAAACGCAAGGGCATCGTGCGTTCCACCTTTATCGTCGATAGCGAGGGCGTGATCCGTCACGCCGAGTACGGGGTCTCGCCCAAGGGACACGCCGAACAGGTTCTCGAGGTGCTGCGCAGCCTGTCCTGATCGGTGGTTGTTAACTAAGTCAACACCACAGAGGACACAGGGGATGTGAAGTTGGAGGTTGTCCCGGCGGGATCGTAACCCGCTGCCAACGGACCGAGGTCCATCAGCAGGAAGGTCCGCGCTCCGCCTTTTGCCACCGTCAAGCTCTGTGTGCTCTGTGTTCTCTGTGGTTGATCAAACCTGTGGTTGATCAAACCGCAGAGAGGGCGCCAGGTTCCCGTTTTCGCAGGGGCTCATCCTGCTCGCCGCGCCAGGTAGGCGATGGGGCCGGGGGAGTCGTGCACCTCGACGCTCAGGGTGGCCTGCGCCGCGAACCAGCCGGCCACCGCCTCGGCTTCTTCCCGCCCGCCGGCATGGCCACGATACACCAGCACCGAGAGCAGCCCGCCGGGGCGCAGCAGGGCGCTCGCCTGCACCAGCGCGGCCAAGGTGGTGTCCGGGCGGGTGACCAGGCCGTGATCACCGCCCGGCAGATAGCCCAGGTTGAAGGTCACCGCGGCGACCTGGCCGGTCAGGTCCTCGGGCAGGTGCTCGCGCATCTTTTCGTGCCCGGCCAGGTGCAGGGTCACGCGTTCGGCCAACCCGGCCTGCGCGAGGCGCTCCTGTGTGGCCTCGAGCGCCTGCGGCTGGATATCGAAGGCATGCACCCGGCCGCCGGGGGTGATCTGCCGGGCGAGGAAAAGGGTATCGTGGCCGTTGCCGGCGGTGGCGTCGATGGCAATATCGCCCGGCGCCAGCACGTCAGCGAGCCGCTGGTGGGCGAGTGCGGTCAACGGTTGGCGGCGCGGCTCAGGCATGGCGGGCGATGTCGGTCTCGGCAGGCAGCGGGCGGCCGTCGAGCAGCCAGTCGGCCATGCGTTCGGCATGCCAGGGAATGCTCAGGGCGCCGCGCGCGCCAAAGCCGTTGAACAGGTGCAGCCGCGGCTCGCGCGGGTGGGTGCCCAGGAAGGACTGGCGGTCGGCGGTGGCCGGGCGCACCCCGGCGGCCTCTTCGACCACCGTCACCCCGGCCGGATCTTCGAGCAGCCCGTGCAAGCCGAGGTGCAGTGTCTCGCGTTCTTCCTCGCTTACCGGGCCTTCGAGTCGCCGGTGGGCATGGGTGGCGCCGAAGCGGTAACCGCCATCGGCCAGCGGGATCAGCCAGTGTGCGCCGTTGATGATGTGCCGGCACAGGCGGTGCAGTCCGTCCAGGCGCTGGATCACGCCGCGGTCGGGTTGCAGCGGCAGCCAGTCGAACCAGGGATTGTCGCGCATCCGGTAGCCCTCGCAGCAGACCAGGTGGGCGGCGCGCTCGCCGTGCAGTTCCACTCCGTCGGGTGTGATGCGCAGTGTGCGCAGATCGACGGCGACCTGCCGCCAGGCGTCTTGTCTGTGCAGCCAGTCGCGCAGGGCATCGAGCAGGCGTGGCAGTTCCACGTAGCCGGTGTGCGATTGCAGAAAGCCACCGTGTGGTGCGCGGATGCCGGAGTCAGCTTCGCCGGATCCGAAGCGCGCGCCCAGCCAGTCGGCCACCGCCGGATTGTCGCGCTGGCGATCGAAAAAGCGGACCTGCTCGGGCGAGCGGAACAGGCGTTGCATGGGGATGGTGTGCACGAAAGCAGGCTGGCCCAGTTGGCGGGCGAGGGCGGCGTAGGTGCTGTGCATGGCGGCCAGCCAGTCGGCAGTGCGCGGGTGGGCATTGAAGCGCATGCCGGCCAGCGGGTTGATCAGACCGGCAGCGACCCGTGAGCTGGCGGTGCGGTGGCCGTCGTCGAGCACACGCACCTGCTGGCCACGACGGATCAGCGTCCAGGCCAGCAGGCTGCCGGCCAGTCCCTGCCCGATGATCAGGTAGTCAGGCATGATCTTCCACCACGGTGACGATGGCCTCGCGCGCGCGCGTGGCCAGGGTCTTGCTGTCGCTGTTGGCGGAGGCCAGCAGCGGCAGAAAATGCACCTCGATGGTGCTGCCGGGGCGCCCCAGCAGCCCCAGCAGGTTGGCGAGCAGGGTCTGGTCGCCGGTATAGGGGGCCACCGGATCGTGATGGCCATCGACCCGGTAACGCAGGGCCACCGAGGCCACCGGTGCGCCCGCCTCGATGGCGGCGGCGAACAGGCGCGAGAAGAAGGGACGTACCGAGCGGCCGTCGCTGGTGGTGCCCTCGGGAAACAAGGCGAGCATGCTGCCGTGCCGCAGGCGCTCGGCAATGGCCCCGCGGATCTGAGCCGACTGGCCACTGCCGCGACGGATGAACAGGGTGCCCATGCGCATCGCCAGCCAGCCGATCAATGGCCAGCGGCGCACCTCGGCCTTGGACAGGAATGCCGTGGGCAGCAGGTAACCGAGCACAGTGATGTCTAGCCAGGAGACGTGATTGGCCACCACCAGGGCCGGGGGGGCGGGCGGCTCGCCGTGGACCTCGATGCGCAGGTTCAGGATGCGCAGCAGCCGGTGGTGCCACCAGCGGACGATGCGCCAGTCGACCTGCCGGCGGCTCCCGCTGTTGCGCCGGGTGGCGACCGGCACCAGCAACACGCCTGCCAGCAGGTGCAGCATGATCAGGACGGTGCGCCAGGGGATCCGCAGCAGATGCATCAATCCTTTCCGTGCTGGCGGACGTACTCGTACATCACGATTGCCGCGGCCACGCTGGCATTCAGGCTCTCCATCTGTCCGAACAGCGGGATGCGCAAGGTCTGCATGCCCGGATAGTCGGTCGGCTCGAAGCTGAGGCCGAACTCCTCGTTGCCCACCACAAAGGCGCTTTTCTCCGCCAGCGTGATCTGGCGCAGGTCGTGTTCACCGTCGGCGGTCAGGGCATAGTAAGGTGTAATCCCGGTCGCACAGGTCTGTCCAGGCGCTGTCGAAAGTCTCGTGGAAGCGGGCTGGCACCTTGCGAAAGGCCCCCTTGGCGGGGGCGGTGTCGAACACCCCGATGTTCACCAGGTGCACCTCGGCGCCACCAAAGGCCTGCACGCTGCGGAAGATCTTGGGTACGTTGAAGCCGGCCTTGAGATGATCGAGCACGAAGGCGAAGGTGTGTGGACCGGGCTGTGCCAGCACGTTGCGCTGCCGGTCCTTGTGGTAGCGCTGTTCGATCTGCTTCTGTCGTGCCAGCCGGGCGGCGCGGCGTTGCGAGCGGGTGAGCGGGATTTCGGCGTCGTTGGTCATGGGGCGGAAACCGTGAGCGAGAGGCAGGAATTGTAACCCCTGCGTCCCTGCCTGGGACCTTCCCCGGTTGCCGACCGCGGGGGTGAACGAGACTTCCCTCCCCGGGAGACAGGGCGTCCGTCCCCGGGCTGATGGACTGTCTACGGGGCGGGGGAATCCGGAGGGTGCCGATACGCGAGGTGCGACGCGCCGCCCGTTTCGGCGTAAAATAATTCGCTTTCCCGCTTGATTTGGACCATCGCATGACACAGGGCGACCGCGAAGCCATCGAGGCCCTGCTGGCCGAGGTCGAGACCCCCGACCGCCTGCGCCGGCTGGGGCCTGCGCGCCTGCCCGAAGTGGCCGGTGCGGTGCGGCGCTACCTCATCGACACTGTCTCGCGCACCGGTGGCCATTTGGCCGCCGGGCTGGGCGTGGTCGAGCTGAGCGTGGCCCTGCACTACGTGTTCGACACCCCGCGTGATCGCCTGGTCTGGGACGTGGGGCACCAGGCTTATCCGCACAAGATCCTCACCGGGCGCTGGCGGCGCATGCACAGCCTGCGGCAGAAGGACGGCTTGTCGGGCTTTCTCAAGCGTGACGAATCCGGGTACGACGCCTTCGGCGCCGGGCATTCCAGTACCTCCGTCAGCGCGGCGCTGGGCATGGCGGTGGCGGCACGCGCCCAGGGTATCGAGCGTGAGCACATCGCGGTGATCGGCGACGGTGCCCTGTCGGCCGGCATGGCCTTCGAGGCGCTGAATCATGCCGGGTCCATCGACGCCGACCTGCTGGTGATCCTCAACGACAATGACATGTCCATCTCGCCGCCGGTGGGGGCGATCAGCAACTACCTGGCCCGGGTGCTCTCCAGCCGTTTCTACAATCGCATGCGCGAGGGCAGCAAGCAGGTGCTCGACAAGGTGCCCGGCATGAAGGACCTGGCGCACCGCTGGGAAGAACACATGAAGGGCATGTTCATGCCCGGCACCCTGTTCGAGGAACTGGGCTTCACCTATATCGGCCCCATCGACGGTCACGATCTGCCGCTGCTGGTCTCCACCCTGGAGAACATGCGCGAGATGCACGGCCCGCGCTTCCTGCATGTGGTCACCCAGAAGGGCCGTGGCTTCGCCCCCGCCGAGGGAGACCCCTGCGTCTACCACGGTGTCACTCCCTTCAATCCCGAGACGGGCAAGATGGAATCCAGGGCCGGGGGGCGCAGCTTCACCTCGGTGTTCTCCGACTGGATCTGCGACCTGGCCGCGCAGGACGAACGGGTGATGGCCATCACCCCGGCGATGTGCGAGGGCTCGGGGCTGGTGGCCTTTGCCAAGCGTTTCCCCGAGCGTTACCACGACGTGGGCATCGCCGAGCAGCACGCGGTGACCTTTGCCGCCGGCCTGGCCTGCGAGGGGATCAAGCCGGTGGTGGCCATCTATTCCACCTTCCTGCAGCGTGCCTACGACCAGCTGGTGCACGACGTGGCGCTGCAGAACCTGGATGTCACCTTCGCCGTGGACCGTGCCGGTGAGGTGGGCGCCGACGGCGCCACCCATGCAGGCATCTTCGATCTCAGCTTCGCGCGTTGCGTGCCCAACATGGCGGTGCTGGCTCCGGCCGATGAGGCGGAGTGTCGTGCCTTGTTGCAGACCGCCTGGGAACACCCCGGCCCGGCGCTGGTGCGCTATCCGCGCGGGGCGGGCATCGGCACCGAGCCGGCCGCCGATCTGACCACGCTCCGCTGGGGCAAGGGTGAGCTGCGCCGGCGCGGGCAGGGGATCGCCATCCTCAACTTCGGCACCCTGATCGACCGCGCCCTGGCGCTGGGTGAGGCGCTGGATGCCACCGTGGCCAACATGCGCTTCGTCAAGCCGTTGGACGAGGAACTGGTGCGTGAACTGGCTCAGGAGCACCGCTTCCTGGTCACTCTCGAAGAAAACGTCGTCGCCGGCGGTGTCGGTTCAGGTGTTGGCGAATACCTCGCTGCCGCCGGTATCGACATCCCCATTCTGCACTTCGGCCTGCCCGACCGCTGGATCGAGCAGGGCACGCAGGCCGAACAGCTCGCCGATGCCGGGCTCACCGTCGAGCAGATGCGTGAGGCGATTCGTCGCCACCTGCCTGCCGACATCAGCCTGATCGCTGGTTGAAACCATACGACGGATATCCTCATGCGACACATCAAGAAAGCGATTTCCCTGTCGGTCGCCGGCGGCCTCGGGCTGACGGTACTGGCCGGCCTGAGCGGTTGCGAGCAGCCGCAACCGCCGTCCCAGTCGACCGATGCGCTGCAGGATCAGAGCCGCAACTGGTTCCTGGTCATCGAACAGACCGGCAGCAATCCCGACACCTACCGGGTGGTCGAGCAGCATCCCACCACCGGCCCCACGCGGGTGGTGTTGCGTGACCTGAACGGTATCGAGCGCTTCCTCAGCCCGGATGAGCTGAAGGCCATCGCCGAGCAGGAGGCGATGCGCGTGGAGCAGGGCACCTCGCGACTGGCGCAGGACGGGGCGCAGCTGTCTTCCGGCGGCCTGTCGCTGGGCGAGGTCCTGCTGGCCACCGCCGCCGGTTCGCTGCTCGGCGGCATGCTCGCCAACAGCCTGATGCGGAACCGCAACTTCCAGCAGAACACCCAGCGCTATAACAGCACCCGGCCCAGCCGCCCCCCGACCAGCCTGCGCACCGGCACGGCGAGGCAGCCGCGCACCGGCTTCTTCGGCAGCCGCGGGAGCAGCGGGGCGCGTCCCGGCAGCTTCTCTTTCGGCGGCTGAGATGGTCCGTACCCGCAAGGTCGAGCCACTGCCGGTGACCGTGCTCGAGGACATCGGCATGCAGTGGCACACCGATGCCGACGGCAGCGCCTACCTCGTGCCCGAGCTGGTGGAGGTGAGCGAGGCCGAGGCCGAGGCCTATTACGAGGCCGCCAATGCGCTGTACGCGATGTTCGTCGCATGTCATCGACCACGGCCGTTACGCCGAGCTGGGTATCGACGCCGCGCTGGTGCCGCTGATCGAGGAGAGCTGGGAGCGCGACGATTGGCACCTGTATGGTCGCTTCGACCTCGCCGGGGGACTCGACGGCCGCCCGATCAAGCTGATCGAGTTCAATGCGGACACGCCCACCGCTCTGTACGAGACGGCCATCGTGCAATGGGCGCTGCTGCGTGCCAACGGCCTGGACGAGGCGCGGCAGTTCAACAACCTGCACGAGATGCTGCAGGAGAGCTTCCGTTGCTGCGTGGTGGGCGAGGGGGGCGACTTCGCGGCCGACTACCGGCAGGAGAAGTTCCTGTTCTCCAGCATCGAGGGCCTGCCCGAGGACGAACGCACCGTGCGCTACCTGCAACAGGTGGCTCACGAGGCCGGCTTGTTCACCGACTTCTGCTTCCTGCATGAGACGGGTTTTCTCGAAGGGCAGGGGGTGTTCAACCGCGATGCCCAGCGTGCCGACTTCTGGTTCAAGCTGTTTCCCTGGGAAGACATCCCCGCGCAGGAACCGGAACTGGTGCCCACCCTGCAGCACATCAGCCGGGTTGGTGCCACCCGGTTCGTCAACCCCGCCTACACCTTGCTGTTCCAGAGCAAGGGCATGCTCGCCATCCTGTACGAGCTGTTTCCCGATTCCCCCTGGCTGCTCGAGACTCGCTTCCAGCCGCTCGCCGGCAAGGCGCAGGTGGAAAAACGCCTGTTCGGCCGCGAGGGCGAGAACACCCGCATCCTCGATGCCGAGGAGCGCGTGATCGCCGAGACCGGCGGCGCCTACGGTCACCACCCCGCCATCTGGCAGGAGTACGTCGAACTGCCGCAGGATGCTGCCGGACGGCGCTACCAGGCGGGCGTCTTCCACGCCTGCGAGGCCTGCGGCCTGGGCTTCCGCCGTGGCGGCGAGATCCTCGACAATCTCAGCAAGTTCGTGGGGCATATGGTGGTTTGAGGCGGCGGAAGCATTGCCGCTTCCGTCACCCCCTGTGTGTCAGAAATTGTCGAGCAATCTCCGGGAGCGACGCGGGGAACCCTCCCGTGATTTCTGCATTTTCGAAAGGGTTTTTGGGTCCTTGAATCCGGCCAGTCCGGCCCCATCCTGACCGCGCCGTACCGTACCCACGTCTCGTGCGGCATTTATCTCGTTTCATCTGTTTTCGATCGGGAGCGATGCGTCCCCGCGTCGTTCCGGGGGCGGGGCTCCCTTGTCTCGAGAGGTTGAATGCACATGAGCAAGATAAAGATCGCCATCGTGGGGATGGGCAACTGCGCCAGTTCGCTCATCCAGGGTATTCACTATTACCAGGACAAGGACCCGGCCGAGGCCATCGGGCTGATGCATCCGGTGATCGGCGGCTATGGTCCCTCGGATATCGAGGTGGTGGCGGCCTGGGACATCGACGCTCGCAAGGTCGGCAAGGACGTGTCCGAGGCCATCTTCGAAAAGCCCAACTGCACCACCGTCTTCTGCCCCGACATCCCGGAGACGGGCGTGAAAGTGGAGATGGGGCGGGTGCTCGACGGCTTCTCAGAGCACATGCGTGACTACCCCGAGGAGCGCACCTTCGTGCTGGCCGATGCGCCCGAGCCTGACAAGGCGCAGGTGGTGCAGCGGCTGAAGGGGAGCGGCGCCGAGGTGCTGATGAACTACCTGCCGGTCGGCTCCGAGGAGGCAACCCGTTTCTATGCCGAGTGCGCACTGGATGCCGGGGTGGCCTTCGTCAACAACATCCCGGTGTTCATCGCCTCCGATCCCGAGTGGGCGGCGCGCTTCGAGCAGGCCGGCATCCCCATCATCGGTGACGACATCAAGGCTCAGGTGGGCGCGACCATCACCCACCGCACGTTGACCGACCTGTTCGCCAAGCGCGGGGTGAAGCTGGAGCGCACCTACCAGCTCAACACCGGTGGCAACACCGACTTCCTCAACATGCTCAACCGCGCGCGCCTGGCTTCCAAGAAGGAGTCCAAGACCGAGGTGGTACAGGCGGTCACCGCCGAGCGCCTGCCCGAGGAGGACATCCACGTCGGCCCCAGCGACTACGTGCCCTGGCAGAAGGACAACAAGCTGTGCTTCATCCGCATGGAGGGCAAGCTGTTCGGGGACGTGCCCATGAACCTGGAGCTGCGCCTCTCGGTGGAGGACTCGCCCAACTCGGCGGGTGTGGCCATCGACGCCATCCGCTGCGCCAAGCTGGCGCGGTCGCGCGGACTGGCCGGGGTGATCCACGCGCCTTCGAGCTACTTCTGCAAGCATCCGCCGCGTCAGGTCACCGATGACGAGGCGTATCGCCTGATGGAGGCCTTCATCAACGACACCCAGGGCAAGCTGCATGAAGTGCCTGATACTGGCCGCGGGGAAAGGGAGCCGGCTCAGGCGACGGGCTGAGTCCAAGCCCCTGCTCGCACTGGCCGGTGTGCCGCTGATCGAGCGGGCGATCCGTAGCGCGCGCGAGGCCGGCGCGGATCGTTTCGTGGTGGTCACCGGCCACCGGGCGCAGGCCGTGCAGGACTTCCTACGCGGTCTCTCCGCGCGCCTGTCGGTGCCCATCGAGGCGGTTCCCAATCCCGATTGGGAGCACAGCGAGAACGGCCGCTCGGTGCTTGCTGCGCGAACACGGCTCGATGACGGCGAACCCTTCCTGCTGCTGATGGCGGATCACCTGGTCGAGCCCGCGCTGATCGGTGATCTGCTGTCGGCCGGGGCGCCACCGGACGGCGTCACGCTGGCGGTGGACGGGGATCTCGCCAACCCGCTGGTCGATCCCGACGATGTCACCCGGGTGCGTCGTGACGGCGAGCGTATCGTCGCCATCGGCAAGGGGCTTGCGGCGTATGACGGCTTCGATACCGGGGTCTTCCTGTGTACCCCGGCGCTGTTCGACGCACTGGAGCGGGCAGGCGAGGACGGCGAGTCCAGCCTGTCGGCCGCGGTGCGCCGGCTGGCCGCCGAGGGGCGGGCCAGGGCGGTCGAGGTGCGCGGGCGCTTCTGGTGTGACGTGGACGACGAGGCGGCGCTGGCGCGTGCCGAGCAGGCACTGTTCGATCGCCTGCGTGGCAAGACCGCAGACGGCCCGGTGGCGCGCTGGCTCAATCGGCCGCTGTCGATCCGCCTGTCGCGCTGGCTGGTGCGCACTTCGGTGACACCCAACCAGGTGTCGTTGTTTTCCTTCGCGCTGTCGCTGCTGGCCGCGGGTTTGTTCTTTCTGCCCGGCTGGGCGGCTCTGGCCGCCGCCGGGGTGCTGGCGCTCGACGGCTGCGACGGCGAGATCGCCCGGCTCAAGTTCCGGCAGAGCGACTACGGCGGCTGGCTGGACGCGGTGCTCGACCGCTATGCCGACGCCTTCCTGCTGTTCGGGCTCACCTGGCATGCCTGGCGCGAGACCGCCTGGGACGGGGCGCTCGTGGTCGGCTTCCTGGCGATCATCGGTTCCTTCCTGCTCAGCTACACTGCCGACAAGTACGATGGCCGCATGCGTGCGCGCGGCGGGGCGCGTTTCCGCCTGGGGCGCGATGTGCGGGTGTTCGTGATCCTTGTCGGTGCGCTGCTGGACCAGGCGCTGGCGGTGCTGTGGTTGACCGCGCTGGTGATGAATGCCGAGACGCTGCGGCGGCTGCTGGTGTGCCGCGATGTCTGATCCGCTGGATTGTGCCAGGGAACGCATCCGCGCGGTGATCGCGGGTTCACCGGTACCGGAGGATCCGCGGCATGCCGAGAACACCGTGGAATGGCTGCTGCGCCTCGATCCCCGGGCTGATCAGGCCCTGCAACTGGCCGCGCTGGCGCACGATATCGAGCGCGCGCGTCCCGATCGCCTGCGGCGCGAGGACTTTGCCGACTACGACGCCTTCAAGCGCGCGCATGCCGCGCGGGGCGCGGAGATGGTGCGGCGGATATTGACCGACTGCGGAGTGGACGAGGCCCTGGTCGAGGAGACCTGCCGTCTGGTGGAATGCCACGAGTTCGGTGGCGATGCGCGCGCCGATCGGCTGCGCGAGGCCGACAGCCTGTCCTATTTCGAGGTCAACCTGCCGCTCTACTATGCGCGCGAAGGGCGGGACGAGACCCTGCGCCGCTGCCGCTGGGGCATCCGCCGCCTGTCGCCGCACGGGGTGGCATTGCTGCGCTGCCTGCGGATGCCGACGGCGGAACTGCAGGACCTGCTGTGGGCGGCACTGGTGGCCGAGGTGCCGGAATCGGCGAGGGAGACATGAAAAACCCCGGCGCGGGGCCGGGGTCGGGTGTCGGACCGATGGGGTGATCAGTCCGCCTTGGCCTGCTCCATCATGCGGTCGATGATGGGCGCCAGGATGATCTCCATGGCGTAGCCCATCTTGCCGCCGGGTACCACGATGGTGTTGCGGCGCGACATGAAGGAGTTGGGGATCATGTTGATCAGGTACGGGAAGTCGATGTCGAACTTCTTCGGGTCGGCGAAGCGGATGATCACGAAGCTCTCGTCCGGCGTCGGGATGTCGCGGGCGATGAACGGGTTGGAGGTGTCCACCGTGGCCACGCGCTGGAAGTTGATGTCGGTGCGCGAGAACTGCGGGGTAATGTAGTTGATGTAGTCGGGCATGCGCCGCAGGATGGTGTCGACAATGGCATCGGCGCTGTAGCCGCGCTCGGCATTGTCGCGATGGATCTTCTGGATCCACTCCAGGTTGACCACCGGCACCACGCCGATGCCCAGATCGACGAACTGCGACACGTCCACGTCGTCGGTTTTCACCAGGCCGTGCAGGCCCTCGTAGAACATCAGGTCGGTGCCCTCGGGGATGGGCTCCCAGGGGGTGAACTCGCCGGGCTTCTTGTCGGTGCCCAGGCGCGCGTTGTGTTCGGCGGCCTCTTCCTCGCTGTGCAGGTAGTAGCGGCGCTCGCCGGCGCCGGTCTCGCCATAGGTCTTGAAGACTTCGGCCAGCTTGTCGAACAGGTTGGCCGCGGGGCCGAAGTGGCTCAGGCCCTCTTCGGCCATTTTGACCTTCATCTCGGCGCGGTCGTAGCGATGGAAGCTGTCCCCCTCGATGACAGCGGCTTTGATGCCTTCGCGGGTGAAAATGTGCTCGAAGGCGCGCTTCACGGTGGTGGTGCCGGCGCCGGAAGAGCCGGTGACGGCGATGACAGGATGCTTCTTGGACATGGATGAACCCCCTCGGAGCCTGTTGGAATTTTCTTCGTCGGCGACGGGCGACCTACCCGGCCCGGCCGCGGATTTTGGGGCCGGACTATAGCACAGGCGGTAAGCGGGTGATCTGCGCGGGATCAGGCGGTGCTGGCAGGGCACCGGCTCACTGCAGTGCCAGTTCGGGGTTGAGCACGCCCTTGGGGTCGAACTGGCGGCGGATGCCGGCCATCAGGCGCAGGGCCTCGGGGGAGAGTTCGCGGTCGAGAAAGGCCTGCTTGACCCGGCCGATGCCGTGTTCGCCCGAGAGGGTGCCGCCGAGCTCGAGGACCAGGGTGAACACCGCGTCCAGGCAGGTCCCGGCCGCGGCCGCCTGTTGCGGGTCGTCGGGATCGAGCAGCAGGTTGACGTGGATGTTGCCGTTGCCCGCGTGGCCGAAGTTGACGATGGGGATGCCGTGTTCCCGCGACAGTGCCTCCAGGCCGGTGATCAGCGCCGGCAGGCGCGAGACAGGGACCACCACGTCCTCGTTGATCTTCTTGGGGGCGACGTTGCGCAGCGCCGGCGAGAGCGCCTTGCGCGTGCGCCACAGCTGTGCCACCGCTTCGGGCGTGTCGGCAAGCTCCACGCTCAGGCAGCCCTCGCCGGCCGCGCTGTGGCGCACGGTCTCGGCGGCGGCGTCGACCGCAGCCGCCGGACCGTCCACCTCGATCATCAGCAGGGCACCGGCCTCGGCCGGCAGGCCGAGGTCGGAATAGTCGCGCACCATGGCGATGGCCTGGCGGTCCATGAACTCCAGGGCGCAGGGGGTGACCGGCTGGGCCATCAGGCGCGAGACGGCGAGCGCGGCCGTATCGATGTCGCGGTAGATCGCCTGCAGGGTGCGTCGGGCTTCGGGCAGCGGTGTGAGCTTGAGCGTGGCCTCCGTGATGACCGCCAGGGTGCCCTCGGAGCCGATCAGTAGCCGCGTCAGGTCGTAGCCGACCACGCCCTTGGTGGTGCGGGTGCCGGTGCGCAGGGTCTCGCCGGCGCCGGTCACCGCCAGCAGGCCCAGGGTGTTCTCGCGCGGGGTGCCGTATTTCACCGCGCGTGGGCCGGCCGAGTTGTAGGCGAGGTTGCCGCCAATGGTGCAGACCGCGGCGCTGGTGGGGTCGGGCGGCCAGAAGAAGCCGTGCTCGCCTGCCGCCTGTTGCAGCGCCTGGTTGGTGACACCGGGCGAGACCACGGCCAGCCGGTCGTCGGCCTCGATGTGCAGGGTCCCGTCCATGCGCTCGAGCGACAGCACGATACCGCCCGCGGCCGGTACCGCGGCGCCGGTGGTGCCGGTGCCGCGGCCGCGCGCGGTCAGTGACAGCCCTTCGCGATTGCACAAGCGCAGCAGTTCGACGACCTGGTCGTGCTCGCGCGCGAAGCAGACCGCACCGGGCAGGGCCTGCAGGCGGCTGTTGTCATAGCCGTAGGTCCAGCGTTCGGCCGGTTCGGCAAGCAGGTCGTCGCCGAACAGTGCGCGCAGTTCGCGCAGCACCGGGCGGGACAGGGTCGGCGTGTCAGAGGTATTCAAACAGCTTGACCACCTTTTTCACGCCACTGACGAAGCGGACCTTTTCGGTGACCGCATCGGCCTCGTTCGGAGAGAGCAGGCCCATCAGATAGACGGTGCCGCTGGACGAGACCACCTTGACCCGCAACGGGTCGAAGCCCTCGATGCCCACGTCGAACAGGGCCAGCTTGACCCGGCTGGTGAGGTAGGCGTCGGCAGCCGCGTCGCTCCAGGTGTTCTCGGCGCCGATGCTCACCTCGTTGTACACCTTGCGTACGCGCGGGATGCGCGCGACCTTGTCGGCGAAGCGTGCGACGATCTCGGCGTTGGCGGCCTGGCCGGTGAGCAGTACCTGCAGGTTGTACACCGAGATGTCGATGTTGCTCAGCTGTTCGAGTTCCTCGTCCGAGTGCAGGATGCGCAGGGCCTTGATGTGGATCTCCTTGTCCTCGATGAAGGTGCCGATGGTGCGCCGGTCGTGTGCCGCCACCGCGCCGGTGGTCGCACTACCGACCACCATGGCGGTACAGCCACCGAGCAGGCTGGCGATCAGGACGAGGGACAACAAGGGAAGAACGGAATGTCGGACTGGCATGATGGTTCAGCTCCCTAGCAATTGGGCGTCGATCAGGTCGCACAGGCAGTGGAGTACCAGCAACTGGCTCTCCATGACACGTGCAGGGTTGTCTGCTGGGACAGCGATGCCGATGTCGTGTTCCCGGGGAGGCCCGGAAAGTGCGCCCGGGCGTCCGCCAGTCAGGGCAATCACCCACATCTGGCGTTCGGCGGCCGCTTCGTGGGCCAGCAGCAGGCTGGCGTCGATCCGCCCCGGCGCGAACAGCAGCAACACGTCGCCGGGCTGCCCCAGGGCGTTGATCTGGCGCGAAAAGACCTGCTCGAAACCGGGGTCGTCGGCGATGGCGGTGAGCACGGTGCTGCTGGTGCCCAGGGTGAGTGCTGGCAGGCCCAGGCGCTCGCGCTCGAAGCGGTGCACCATCAGCGCGGTGAAATACTCGGCCAGGGCGGCGCCGCCCTCGGTGCCGCAGCACAGGACCTTGCCGCCGTGTACCAGTGATTCCACCAGCCGTTGCGCGGCGTCGGCGATGGCGCCGGTCAGCGCGCTGGCCGCGGAGCTGGTGGCCTCGATGTGCGAGGCGAAGTGCGCGGTGATGCGGGATTCAAGGTCCATGGGGGTACCGGGTCGTTTGCGGTGGCAAGTTTCTCATGCCTGGGGCCGTTCAGGAACCTCTGGATAAGCCTGGGATGGCGAGGTCGCGCCCGGAGCACCTCCAATCAAGTCCACCCCCTGCCTTGTGGGGAAGGTCAGCCCGGTGTCTGGATGCCCCCTGCCAGCCTCCCTCATCAAGTGGGAGGGGAGAAAACACTCTTTGTTGAGGCGTTTCAACCTGCATCGAAGGCGTTGCGGATCCATTCTGGTTCCTGGCCGCCGTCCAGGCCGACCACATCGAAGCGGCAGGGGCCGTCCCAGGGGTGGCGGTGCAGCCAGTGCCGGGCGGCGGCGATCAGGCGCTGTTGCTTGCGCCGGTCCACGCTGGCGATCGCGCCACCGAAACCGGTATGCCGCCGCAGGCGGACCTCGATGAACACCAGGGTGTCGCCATCGCGCATGACCAGGTCGATCTCGCCCTGGCGGCAGCGATGGTTGCGCGCCACCAGGACCAGGCCGCGTGATCGCAGCCAGTCCTCGGCCTGGCGCTCGCTGCGTTGTCCGTCCTGTTGCGTCCTTGCCACGGGCGGGTCAGCGTGTCGGTGATGTCGATGCTGCTGTCGGTGCCGGCGCTGGCGGTCTCGCGCCTTGCGGCAGCGGCGCGGCCTGCGGCGCTGGCGAGTCGGGCAGGCTGGTTTCTGGCGAGGCCAGCAGGTCCATGCGGCGGGAATAGCCCAGCACCCGCGGCGGTTCGTCGAGTTCGATCCACAGCAACTGGCGTTCGATCTGGCGCTCGGGCGTCATGTACAGGTTGCCGGTCTGGCCGTCGAGCGACTCCCAGGGGGTATCACGCAGGCGTCGCAGATGGGGTTGCAGGCGCAAGGCGTCGATACCCAGTGCGTGGAGGCGCACCGCCGGGCCGAGCACGCCGGGGATCAGCGCGCCCAGGCGCTGGCGCTCGTCCTGGTTGACGATCAGGGGAATGTCCGGCAGCAGGATGCCGCGCATGTCGGCCAGTTGCCGGCGAGTGAGGTGGCCGCTCCAGGCACGTGAGGTCGCATACACCGGGAGGTCGGCGGCGCGGAAGAACGCCAGTTGCGGCTTGATACCCTGGGCCTGGCCGGGGGTGGCCACCAGGAACACTGCGTCGGTGTCGGCGCGTCGGCGCGGCTCGAAGGCGATCTGTTGTCCCAGCCAGCTTTCCAGCCGTCGGTGGCGGGCCTTGCTGCGATCCAGTTGCAGCAGGGCAGAGATGGTGGCGCTGTGGTCCGCCGAGGTCGGATCGTAACGTCCGATGTCCGCCTCGTACCCGGTTAAGGTCTGCCAGCGTTCGGTGAAGGCGCGTGCCAGGCGTTCACCATAGGCGTCGTTCGGGACCAGGACGACCGGGCGGCGGTGCCCGTCCTGCCAGATGCGCTCGGCGGCGAGTCGGGCCTCGTGTTCCGGGTCGAGCGAGAACATGAACAGTTTCTCGGGCGGCGCCACGTCGGAGTTCACCTTGTTGAGCGCGAGCACGGGGATGGCCAGCTCGCCGGCGCGCACCAGTTGCTCGACCGCCGGTTTCTGCAATGGCCCGATGACTGCCTGGGGCCCGGCGGCGACCGCCTGGGCATACAGTGGCCAGGCGTCGGCTGGATCGCTGGAGTCGTAGAAGCGCAACAGCGGGCGCTGCTCCTCGGGGAGTTCGTAGAGGCTGATCATCAGGCCGTCGCGGATGGCGCGTGCCGCTGCGGCGTAGCGTCCAGTCTCGGGCAGCAGCACGGCAATGTGATCGACCGGCTCGATCTGCCCGGCCAGGCGGGCCATGTAGCGTTCCAGTAGTTCCGGCAGGGCGGGGTGATCGGGGTGAGTGGTGCGCCAGGCGGCCACCATGGGGCCCAGTTTCTCCGGGGTGGTGCCGTATTGCTTGATCAACAGCGCCAGGTCCATCCAGCCGCCAGCCACCCCGGGCGGCACCGGGCGCAGTTCGCGCAGGGTGCGTTCGTTGAGTGCGGTCAGAGAGGCGAGGATCTCGGACTGCACCTCGAGCCGCGCCTCACGGTCTTCCAGTAGCTCGTCGAGTTGTTGCAGAGTATTGGCCGATTCCAGCAGGTTGCCGATCTGTCGATAGGCGTTGGCCAGGTCGCGCAGGTGGTGCTGTTGCAGGTCGATCGGCATGTCCGGGCCAATCCTGCCCAGCAGGATCTCCAGGGCCTGGTCGGCCTGGTGGCGGGCGAGCGCCAGTTCGGCGTGCAACAACTCGACCCCCTGTCGTTGGCGGGCACTGGGAGTGGCGTTCTCGATGTCATTCAGCCGGGTTTCGGCGCCTTCCAGGTCGCCGCCCTTGAGTGAGGCCTCGGCGGCGCGCAGGAGAAACTCCGTGCCCGCATTGCCGGGTGTGCGCCTGGCCAGGGTCTCGAACAGGCGGGCGGCACCGAGCCAGTCCTCCTGTGCCAGCAGTGCCTCGGCACGTACCAGGTCGGGGTCGGGGCCCTTTTCCTGTTTCACCGGAGGTGGCGTACAGGCGCTCAGCACCAGGCCCAGCAGCAGGAGGATCGATCCAAGGCGTAGACGACGGGTTTGCATCTCAGGTCCAGTACGGCGACGATGGGGCATGCCGAGTCCCTCGGCACGTGGCGACGCGTCCTCGCGTCGCTTCGGGCGGTACGGAAGGTCCGCTCCCTCTCGGGGGTGTGGGTTCCGCCGCAGGCGGAGTATCGAAGGTGACTCATGATGCTGTCAAACGACACCGGTTGTCTGTATGTCGTCGCCACCCCGATAGGTAATCTGGGGGACATCACCCGGCGCGCCGTGGAGGTGCTCTCGGCGGTGGACCTGGTCGCTGCCGAGGATACCCGGCACACGCGCCGGCTGTTGCAATACCTGAGCATCGACAGACCCTTGCTGTCGCTGCACGAGCACAACGAGCGCGAGCGCATGCACGCCTTGCTCGAGCGTCTGCGGGCGGGTGAGCAGGTGGCGCTGGTCTCGGATGCCGGCACGCCGCTGATCAGCGACCCGGGCTATCCGCTGGTGCGGGCCTGTCGCGCCGAGGGCATCCGCGTGGTACCGGTGTCCGGTGCCAGCGCCCTGATCGCCGCGCTCTCGGTGGCCGGACTGCCGACCGACCGTTTTCGTTTCGAGGGCTTTCTGCCGCGCCGCGCCACGGCCCGGCGCGAGCGCCTGCAGGCACTCGCCACGGCACCGGAGACCCTGGTGTTCTACGAGTCCGCGCACCGCATCGAGGAGAGCCTGGCCGACCTGTGCGCGGTGTTCGGCGAGGCACGCGAGGCAGTGTTGGCACGCGAGTTGAGCAAGCGCCACGAGACCCTGCTCGACGGCACCCTGGGGGAGCTGCTGGCGCGGGTGTGTGCCGATCCCGATCAGCGGCGTGGCGAGTTCGTGCTGGTGATCGCCGGCGCCCCGGCGGAGGCGGAAGGCGACGAGCAGGCCCTGCGCGCCTTGTTGGCGGTGTTGCTCGAGGAGTTGCCGCTCAAGCAGGCCAGTGCGATTGCCGCACGCCTGAGTGGCGAGAAGAAGAACCGCGTCTACCGGCTGGCACTGGCGATGCGCGGGGAGGAATGACCCGGCACGGGAGCATTGGTGATTCGGCCCGGGAACGGACCTCCTGCAGCACCATCATCTCAACACCACCCGCAGGAGCGGCGTCCCCGCCGCGAACCAGGCCGCCACGCCCCTACCGCGAACCTTCCAGTCAGAGGGCCTCCTGTTCGCGAATGGCTCGCGCCCGGGGCCCGGCGACGGTATAGTGATTTCGGGAGTCGGCCAGGCGATCGCTGCCGCATCGCGGTGGAGGAAAGTCCGGACTCCGTAGGGCAGAGAGCCAGGTAACGCCTGGGCGGCGCGAGCCGACGGAAAGTGCCACAGAAAACAGACCGCCTAAGCCCGATCGGGCCGGCAAGGGTGAAAAGGTGCGGTAAGAGCGCACCGCGCCCCTGGCAACAGGGGTGGCAGGGTAAACCCCTCTCGGAGCAAGACCAAATAGGGAAGCGTGCCTCTGGCAGCCTGTGGCCCGCAGGTGCTTCCGGGTAGGTCGCACGAGGCGTCCGGCGACGGGCGTCCCAGATGAATGATCGTCCTCGACAGAATCCGGCTTATCGGCCGGCTCCCCTCGAAAACCTCTCCGACCGCCCCCGGTGCCGACGGCGCCAGGGGCGGTTTTCTTTCATCTATGCGGGGCCGAGCACGTGGTGCGTCAGGGTGACACCACTCAGGGCTCAACCTGAGAATTCACTTTAACTTGATCCTTTAGCGGGCTGTTTTTCATGGGCTTTGGCGGGGTGGAGGTGTGTGCTGTAAGTGTCTGAGTTCCAACGCTTTTTTTGGCGTTTCAGCTTGACCGGTGGTGCTGGGGCTTCTAAGATTGGTGAAGAGTGGCGGAGAGTGGGGAGAAAGGGAGAGAAAGTCCCTGCCTGCCGTCGGTGATCACCAAGGGGGAGTCCGTTTCCGGTGTTTCTGGGTGTCAATACACTCAATCTGGATGCCAAGGGGCGCATGGCCATCCCGGCGCGTTATCGCAATGCGCTGGCCGAGTGTTGTGGTTCGCGTGTGGTCGTGACCATCAATCCCCGTGAGCACTGTCTGTGGCTCTACCCCGAGACCGAATGGCAGGAGATCGCGCGCAAGGTAGCGCGCCTGCCGACCCTCAACCGCCAGAACCTGATCCTGCAACGCCTGTTGCTGGGGCATGCCTCCGAACTCGAGATGGACGGCCAGGGCCGCATCCTGCTCTCGGCCGAGCTGCGCGAATACGCGCGCCTGGGCAAGAAAGTGTCGTTGATCGGTCAGGGTCAGAAGTTCGAGATTTGGGATGCCGAGAGCATGGCCGCCGAGCGTGAGGGCTGGTTGCAGGAGGCCGGTGAGCTCGATGGCGAGCTGTCCGGCGATCTGGCGGAGTTGAGATTGTGAACGACGGCCTGGGCGAACATCGCCCGGTGCTGCTCGAAGAGGCCGTGACAGCCCTCGCCATCAAGCCGGAGGGGGTCTACGTGGACGGTACCTTCGGGCGCGGCGGGCACAGTCGCGTCATCCTCGAGCGGCTGGGGCCTGCAGGGCAGCTGATCGGGTTCGACAAGGACGAGGCAGCATTGAACGCGGCACAGAGACAGTTTGCGAACGAACCCCGCTTGCGCATGGTGCATGGCAGTTTCGCGCGCCTGGCCGAGGTGGCGCGCGCGTGGGACCTGGTGCGCCGCATCGACGGTGTGTTGCTCGATCTGGGGGTCTCGTCGCCGCAGCTCGACGCGCCCGAGCGCGGTTTCAGTTTCCAGCACGATGGCCCCCTGGACATGCGGATGGATCGCAGCACGGGTGAATCGGCCGCCGACTGGCTGGCGTACGCCGAGGAGGAAGAGATCGCCCGGGTGATTCGTGAATACGGCGAGGAGCGTTTCGCCCGCCGCATTGCTCGGACCATCGTGCGCGAGCGTGTCAGGCAGCCCTTGCGCAGTACCGCCCAGCTCGCGGCCCTGGTTGCCTCGGCAGTGCCCCGGCGCGATCCGCACAAGCATCCGGCGACCCGTACCTTCCAGGCGATCCGCATCCATATAAATAGTGAGCTGGATGATCTGCGGCGCTGTCTGAGCGATGCGCTGGACGTGCTGGCGGTCGGTGCGCGCCTGGTGGTGATCAGCTTTCACTCGCTGGAGGATCGCATCGTCAAGCATTTCCTGCGCGACCAGGCGCGCGGGCCGCGCCTGCCCAAGGGGGTGCCGGTACAGCATGAACAGGTGCAGGGGCGTCTGCGCCTGATCGGCAAGGCGGTGCGTCCGGGCGAGGCCGAGGTGGCCGCCAACCCGCGCGCGCGCAGCGCGGTGATGCGCGTGGCGGAGGTGCTGGCATGACCCGGCGTGCGCTCGTCTGGTTGTTGCTCGGCATCTTCGCGGTGCTGGCCAGCGGCATCGGCGTGGTCTATGCCAAGGCACGTTCGCGGGCGCTGTTTGTCGAAGTGCAGCAGCAGCGTGCAGAGCTCGAGCGCGAAATCATGGAGTGGGGACGCTTGCAGCTGGAGCTGGCCAGTACCGGCAGTCTGGAGGATGTGGCGCGCGCGGCAAGGGGGCGTCTGCACATGCGGGCGCCGGACCCGAAACAGGTGGTCGTGGTGGAGTGATGGCAGCCAGACGCGAGAAACGGGCCAAGAGGGCAAGACAGGAGGCGAAGCTGCCGAGCTTCGCCTTGCGTCGTGTTGGCGTGCTGGCGATCTTCGGCCTGGTCGCCTGCGTGCTGGTGTGGCGTGCGGTTGATCAGCAGATTCTCGAGAAGGACTTCCTGCAGTCCGAGGGTGCCGACCGTTACCTCGACCGCCAGACCATTGCCGCCCACCGCGGCCTGATCACCGACCGCCGGGGCGCGGTGCTGGCGCTGAGCACCCCGGTCGATTCGGTGACCGCCAACCCTCGTGTGCTCACGCCCGACACGCCGCACCTGGATCAGCTCGCTCGCGCCCTGGACATGCCGCTGAAGCGCCTGCGCGGCATTCTGCGGCGCAATGCTCACCGGCGCTTCGTCTATCTGAAGAAGCGTCTGCCGCCGGGGCGTGCCGAGCACGTGCTCAAGGTGGCGCGTGCGCTGGACATCGACGGGGTGCACCTGGAGCGCCGCGACCGCCGCTACTACCCGACCGGCGAGGTGTTCGCGCACGTGCTCGGCTTTACCAGCGCCGAGGACCGGGGCCAGGAGGGGCTGGAGCGTGCCTGGGATCGCGAGCTGCGCGGCGAGCCGGGTGTGAAGCGGGTACTGCGCGACGGGCGCGGCCGGGTGGTCGATGACGTGGAGAGCATCCGTACCCCACGCGACGGGCGCAACCTGGCGCTCAGCCTGGATGCCCGTCTGCAATATATTGCCTACCGCGAGTTGAAGGCCGCGGTGCATCGGCATCGCGCCATCGGTGGCTCGGCCGTGGTGCTCGACGTGCGCACCGGCGAGGTGTTGGCGATGGTCAACCAGCCCGGCTACAACCCCAATGCCAATCGCAGCAACCGCAACGGGCGGCTGCGCAACCGCGCCATCACCGATGTCTTCGAGCCGGGCTCGACCATGAAGCCCTTCGCCGTGGCTGCCGCGCTGGAGCAGGGCGTGGTCGCCCCGGATTCCATCGTGGACACCACCCCCGGCTACTTCAAGGTCGGCACCCTGACGGTGCGCGATCACCATCCCCTGGGGCGCATCGACCTGACCACCCTGCTGGCGCGTTCCAGCAACGTGGGCGCGGCGCGGTTGGCGCTGTCGCTGGACAAGGCGGCCTGGTGGCACAAGCTGGACGCGCTGGGCCTGGGGCATGCGCCGGGTACCGGTTTCCCTGCCGAGGCGGGCGGCCACCTGCCCTATTTCCGCGAGTGGGTGCCGGTCGACCAGGCCACCCTGGCCTATGGCTACGGCATCTCGGTGTCCATCCTGCAACTGGCGCGTGCCTATGCGGCGCTGGCCAACGACGGCGTGGTGTTGCCGGTCACCCTGTTGCGTCGCGACGAGGTGCCGCGCGGGCAACGGGTGTTCAGCGAGCGCATTGCGGTGGACGTGCGCTACATGCTCGAGGCGGTGGTCTCCGACAAGGGGACGGCGTCGCGTGCGGCGATTCCCGGCTACCGCGTGGCAGGCAAGACCGGCACGGTGAAGAAGCTCTCGCGGCACGGAGGGTATTCGGAGAACCGCTATCGCGCGGTGTTCGTGGGCATGGCCCCGGTCACCCGGCCCCGGCTGGTGATGGCGGTGATGATCGATGAGCCGCGCGGCAAGGAGTACTACGGGGGAGCTGTCGCTGCTCCGGTGTTTGCCCGGGTGATGAGCGAGGCGCTGCGCCTGCTCAATGTGCCGCCGGACGACCTCGAGCGACCGCAACTGCGGCTGGCGCTGGCCGGAGGGAAGTCCTGATGGTGCAGCGCGCAGACGGCAAGGGGTTGTTGCTGGGGGACCTGTTGCAGGGGGTTGTGGACCCCGGTGAGTTCGGTCGCCTGTGTGTCACCGGCCTCTGCCTGGACAGCCGTGAGGCAGTCGCCGGTGACCTGTTCCTGGCCACCGCGGGCAGCGCCACGCACGGCATGGCGCACCTCGACGAAGCCTTGCGCAACGGTGTGGTGGCGGTGCTGGCGCAGCCTTCGGGCGAGTGGGATCGCTCGCGCCTGGCGCAGATGGCCGCCACCTGTCCGGTGCCCCTGTTCATGGTCTCCGACCTGGGGCACAAGGCCGGGGTGATCGCCGGTCGCCTGTTCGGGCAGCCGGGCCAGGCCCTGCGCGTGATCGGTGTCACCGGCACCAATGGCAAGACCAGCGTTACCCATTTCCTGGCGCAGGCGCTCGGTTCACGGGTCCCGGCCGGGGTGATCGGCACCCTGGGCAATGGCCCGGTGGACGATCTGCGTGCGGCCACGCACACCACGCCGGATGCGGTCGCCGTGCAAGCCGAGCTGGCGCGCCAGGCGCGCCTGGGCATCAAGGCAGTGGCCATGGAGGTGTCCTCGCACGCGCTCGACCAGGGGCGGGTCAACGGCGTCCCCTTTCACACCGCGGTGTTCACCAACCTGTCGCACGATCATCTGGACTACCACGGCAGCATGGCGGCCTATGCCGCGGCCAAGGCGCGCCTGTTCCGGCGACCGGGCCTGATGCAGGCGGTGGTCAACGTTGACGATCGCATGGGGCGCGAGCTGTTGCAGGAGCTCAGCGCCCGGGTGATGACGGTCGCCTGTTCGACCAGCGGCCGGGTGCCCAGCCTGGCCGATCGCGCGATCCATGCCACTGGGGTCGAGCCCCATGCCGGCGGGCTGACGGTGCGCTTCGAGTCGAGCTGGGGTGCCGGCGAGTTCAGCAGTCCGGTGTTCGGGCGTTTCAATGCCGAGAACCTGCTGCTCACCCTGGGCGTGTTGCTCTCCTGGGACATGCCGTTGAAACGCGCGCTCGAGGCCATGGAGCACCTGCGCCCGGTGCCCGGGCGCATGGACCTGCTGGGAGGGCAGGGGCTGCCGCGCGTGGTGGTGGACTATGCGCATACCCCGGACGCGCTGGAAAAGGCGCTGGCGGCGGTGCGTGAGCACGCCCGCGGCCAGGTGATCTGCGTGTTCGGCTGTGGTGGCGACCGCGATCGCGCCAAGCGTCCGCGCATGGGTGGGGTGGCCGAGCGCCTGGCCGACCGGGTGATCCTCACCGACGACAATCCGCGTGGCGAGGATGGTGACGCCATCGTGCGCCAGATCCTCGGGGGCATGCAGCGACCGCAGGCGGTACAGGTGGAACGCGACCGCGCCCGGGCCATCGAGCAGGCCATCGGCGAGGCCGCGCCCGAGGACCTGGTGCTGGTCGCTGGCAAGGGCCACGAGGCTTGGCAACTGGTCGGTGGTCAGCGCATCCCCTTTTCGGATCACGAGCAGGTGCGGCGGGCCCTGCAAGGGCGGGCGGCATGATCGCGATGCGACTGTCCGAGGCAGCGCGGATCCTCCAGGGGCAACACCGCGGGCGCGATGCCCGTTTTGCCTCGGTGAGCAGCGATACCCGTACCCTGTGCACCGGGGACCTGTTCGTGGCCCTGGTGGGGCCGAACTTCGATGCCCACGATTATCTGTCGATCGCCGAGCAGAAGGGAGCGGTGGCCGCGCTGGTGCAGCGCGAGGTCGAGACCCCCATGCCGGTGGTGCAGGTCACCGACACTCGCTTGGCGCTGGGCGAACTGGCACGGGCCTGGCGCCAGCGGGCCGCGGCGCGCATCGTCGCGGTGACCGGTTCCAACGGCAAGACCACGGTCAAGGAGATGCTGGCTGCCATCCTTGGTCAACGACACGCGGTGCTGGCCACGCGGGGCAATCTGAACAACGACATCGGCATGCCGCTGACCCTGCTGCGCCTGCAGGACGAGGCCTTCGGCGTGATCGAGATGGGCGCCAATCACCCGGGCGAGATCGGCTACCTAAGCCGCATCGCCCGGCCCGACGTGGCGGTGCTCAACAATGCGGGACGCGCGCACCTGGAGGGCTTCGGCTCGGTCGAGGGCGTGGCGCGCGCCAAGGCCGAGATCCTCGAGGGACTGGCGGCGGACGGGGTCTTCGTGTTCAACGCCGACGACGCACATGCTGATCTCTGGCGCGAGCGGGCGCGCGGTCGGCGGACCCTGTCCTTCGGCCTGGGTGAAGCCGCCGATGTGCGCAGTCCCGGCGAGGCGCGGATCACGCTGGATGACACCGGGTTCGAGAACCGTTTCGAGGTGGTGCATCCCGGAGGACACTTCGATCTGTGCCTGCGCCTGGCCGGCGAGCACAACCGGCTCAATGCCCTGGCCGCCAGCGCCGCGGCCCTGGCGTTGGGTGTCGACGAGACGGCGATCCGCGAGGGACTGGCCGGGTTGCGCCCGGTGCCCGGTCGTCTGTGTCCGCTGCGCGCCGAGTGTGGCGCCTGGCTGGTGGACGACAGCTACAACGCCAATCCCGACTCGGTGGCCGCGGCCCTGGCCGCGCTGTCGGTCATGCCCGGGCGGCGCACCCTGGTATTGGGCGATCTGGGCGAGCTGGGGCCAGCCCAGGAACGCCTGCATGCCGAGCTGGGTGAACTGGCCGGAAGTGCCGGCATCGAGCGCCTGTTCACCTGTGGCGAGCTGAGCCGCCATGCCGGCGAGGCCTTCGGCGGCGAATGGCGGCATTTCGACGATCAGTCGGTGTTGATCGAGATGCTCTCCAGCACCCTGGCGGCAGACGACAGCGTGCTGGTCAAGGGATCACGGGCCAGCGCCATGGATCGCGTCGTCCGTTCACTGGCAGCACAGGAGACCGAGGCATGCTGATCGAGTTGGCCAACTATCTCACGATGTTCGACAGCAGCTTCGGCGTCGTGCGCTACATCACGTTGCGCACCATTCTCGCCGTGCTCACCGCGCTGGCGATCTCCTTCCTGGTGGGGCCGGCCATGATCCGCCGCCTGTCGCAATACAAGATTGGCCAGACGGTGCGCGACGACGGACCGCAGAGCCACCTCTCCAAGGCGGGCACGCCCACCATGGGCGGGGCGCTGATCCTGGTGGCGGTCGCGGTGGCCACCCTGTTGTGGAGCGACCTGGGCAATCGCTACGTGTGGATCGTGCTCACCACTACCCTGGCCTTCGGTGCGGTCGGCCTGTGGGACGACTACCGCAAGCTGGTGCTGCGCGATGCGCGTGGCCTGCCGGCGCGCTGGAAATACCTGTGGCAGTCGCTGTTCGGCCTGGCGGCTGCCTGGGCGCTGTACACCACCGCCCAGGTGCCGGCCGAGACCCGGCTGTTCCTGCCGTTCTTCAAGGAGTTTGCCTGGGACATGGGGCCGACCTTCATTCTGCTGGCCTACCTGGTCATCGTGGGATCGTCGAATGCGGTCAACCTGACGGATGGCCTCGATGGCCTGGCGATTCTGCCGACCGTGCTGGTGGCCGGCGCGCTGGGCATCTTCGCCTACGTCTCGGGTCACGCAGGTATCGCCGAGTACCTGTTGATCCCGCACCTGCCGGGGGTGGGCGAACTGGCGATCTTCGCCGGCACCCTGGTCGGTGCCGGGCTGGGTTTCCTCTGGTTCAACGCCTATCCCGCACAGGTATTCATGGGCGACGTGGGGGCGCTGGCGCTGGGTGCGGCGCTCGGCGTGCTGGCGGTCGCCACGCGACAGGAAGTGACCCTGTTCATCATGGGCGGCGTGTTCGTGATGGAGACCGTTTCGGTGGTGTTGCAGGTGGCCTCGTTCAAGCTCACCGGCAAGCGCATCTTCCGCATGGCGCCGCTGCACCACCACTTCGAACTCAAGGGCTGGCCGGAGCCGCGCGTGATCGTGCGCTTCTGGATCATCACTGTCATCCTGGTGCTGGTCGGCCTGGCCAGCCTGAAGATTCGCTGAGGGGGGGCGCCGGTGACCGCAACCGCCAGACAAGCCGATCAGCGACCACAGCGTACCCTGGTGGTAGGCCTGGGCGCGACGGGCCTGTCGGTGGCGCGCTACCTGATGCGCCAGGGGATGCGTGTGGCCATCGCCGACAGCCGCAGCGAACCGCCCGGGCTGGCGGAGCTGCAACGCGAGTATGCCGACGTGGCGGTGTTTCTCGGCGCCTTCGACGATGCGGTGTTCTCCCAGGCCGACATGCTGGTGGTCAGCCCGGGCGTGCCCCTGTCCACCCCGCAGATCGCCGCCGCACAGGCGCGTGGGGTGCCGGTGGTGGGCGATATCGAACTGTTCGCGCGCACGGCCGGGGCGCCGGTGGTGGCGATCACCGGTTCCAATGGCAAGAGCACGGTGACCACCCTGGTCGGCGAGATGCTGCGTGCCGCCGGTCGGCGCGTGGGGGTTGGCGGCAACCTGGGTACCCCGGCGCTGGATCTGCTGGATCCGGCGTGCCAGGCCTATGTACTGGAGCTGTCGAGCTTCCAGCTCGAGACCACCCTTTCGCTGAAGCCCGCGGTCGGGGTGGTGCTCAATGTCTCGCCGGACCACATGGACCGTTATCCCGATATCGACGCCTATGCGGCGGCCAAGGCGCGCGTCCTGCAAGATGCCGAGCTGGCGATCCGCAATGCCGACGATCCCCGGGTGATGGCCATGCCCGGCGGGCGGGGCGCCTGGACCTTCACCCTGGGCGAGCCGGCCGACGAGCAGGCGTTCGGGGTACGTGAACGGGAAGGGCGCGACTGGCTGTACCGTGGCGACCGTGGCGACGAGCCCCTGCTGGCAGTCGACGAGGTGCTGATTCCCGGCAGTCACAATCGAGCGAACGCGCTCGCGGCACTCGCCGTGGGCACCGCCATGGGGCTGGACAACGGTGTGATGTGCGAGGTGCTTCGGCGTTTCCCCGGCTTGCCGCACCGCTGTGAATTCGTCGGCGAGGTCGCTGGCGTGCGTTGGTACAACGACAGCAAGGCGACCAACGTGGGCGCCGCGCTGGCCGCCCTGCGCGGGTTGCACCGGCCGGGTGGCGAGGCGCGTGCGGTGATCATTCTCGGTGGCGACTGCAAGGATGGCGACTTTGCGCCCCTGCGCGAGGCCCTGGACGAGTGCGCGCGCGGCGTGGTGCTGATCGGCCGCGACCGCGAAGCGATCCGCCCGGTGGTGCCGCCCGCCTGCCAGCTCGCCGATGCCGCCAACCTGGAGGAGGCCGTGGGTCTGGCGCTGGAGATGGCGCACCCCGGCGACCACGTGTTGCTGGCGCCGGCCTGTGCCAGTTTCGACCAGTTCCGCAACTATGCCGAGCGCGGCGACCGCTTTCGCGGGCTGGTGAGGAGGCTGGGCGCATGAGCACGCTGGCCATGGACAACCGCATGGCGAGGGTACGCGGCGCCATGTCGCGCGCCCGCTTGATGGTGGATGGCTGGCTGCTGCTCGCGGTTGGCGTGCTGCTGGGCATTGGCGTGGTGATGGTTGCCTCGGCCTCGTTGCACCTGGGCATGCGCAATGGTGATGCGTTGCACTATGTCACCCGCCATCTGTTCGCCCTGGGACTGGGGGCGGGCGGTGCGGTGCTGGTGTATTTCACACCGGTCACCTGGTGGGAGCGCGCCAGCACCTGGCTGTACTTCCTGGGCCTGGGACTGTTGCTGCTGGTGTTCGTGCCGGGGCTGGGACGCGAGGCCAACGGCGCCCTGCGCTGGGTGGGGGTGGGGCCGCTGAGCCTCCAGACCTCGGAATTCATGAAGCTGTTCATCGTGCTCTACATGGCGGGCTACGTGGTACGCCGCCAGCTCGAGGTGGCGCTGACCGTGTGGGGCTTCATCAAGCCGCTGATCCTGTTGCTTGCTGCCTGTGGCCTGATCATGCTGCAACCCGACTTCGGCACCACCGCGGTGCTGCTGGCCACGGCCTTCGGCATGCTGTTCCTGGCCGGTGCGCCGCTGTGGCAGTTTGGCCTGCTGATCCTGCTCGCCGCCGGTGCCCTGGGTGCCCTGGTCTGGGTCTCGCCCTATCGCCTGGCGCGGGTGACCTCCTTCCTCAATCCCTGGGAGCAGGCGCAGGATGCGGGTTACCAGCTCACCCAGGCGTTGATCGCCTTCGGACGCGGCGAATGGACCGGGGTCGGCCTGGGCAATGGCATCCAGAAGCAGTTCTACCTGCCGGAGGCGCACACCGATTTCGTGATGGCGGTGATCGGCGAGGAGTTCGGCCTGATGGGCACTCTGCTGGTGATCGCCCTGTTCAGCCTGTTCATCTGGCGTGCCTTCGCCATCGGCACCCGCGCCGAACGTCGTGGTGCGCGCTATGCCGCGCACGTGGCCTGGGGGCTGGGGCTGTGGATCGGCATGCAGGCCTTCATCAACATTGGCGTCAACATGGGCCTGCTGCCAACCAAGGGGCTGACCCTGCCGTTCGTCAGCTATGGCAGCAACAGCCTGATCGTGTGCTGCGTGGCGGTGGGCATGCTCGCGCGCATCCAACGCGAGAACCTCGAGGCCGGCCGCTCGGACAAGGGGGGCGAATGGCAACGCGCGTGATGATCATGGCCGGCGGCACCGGCGGCCACGTGTTCCCCGCGCTGGCGGTGGCGCGCGCGCTGCGCGAGCGCGGCTGCGAGGTCAGCTGGCTGGGCAGCCCCGACAGCTTCGAGTCGCGCCTGGTGCCGCAGCACGACTTCCCGCTGGACACCATCGCCGTGCACCGCCTGCGCGGCCAGGGGCTGGGCGGCCTGCTTTCCGCGCCTTTCCGCCTGCTGCGCGCCATGCGCCAGGCCGTCAGCGTGCTGCGCCAGCGGCGGCCGCAGGTGGTGCTGGGCATGGGCGGTTTCGTTGCAGGGCCCGGTGGCCTGGTCAGCCGCCTGCTGCGCATCCCCCTGGTGATCCACGAGCAGAACACCCTGCCGGGGCTGACCAACCGCTGGCTGGCACGCATCGCCACCCGGGTATTGCAGGCCTTTCCCGGCGCCTTCCCGGAGAGCGACCGAGTGCGTACCTGCGGCAACCCGGTACGCCCCGAGATCGCGGCCCTGCCGCCGCCCGAGGCACGCATGGCCACGGCGGCCGAGGGGCCGTTGCGCCTGCTGGTGATGGGCGGTTCGCTCGGTGCCCAGGCGCTCAACGAGACGGTGCCCCGGGCGTTGGCCCGGCTGGACGAGGCCCGGCGTCCGCAGGTCTGCCATCAGGCCGGTCGTGGCAAGCTCGAGGCCACGCAGGCGGCCTATCGCGAGGCCGGTGTCGAAGCCCGGGTGGTGGAGTTCATCGCCGACATGCCACGGGCGCTGGCCGAGGCTGATCTGGTGATCTGTCGTGCCGGGGCTCTGACCGTCTCGGAACTGGCCGCGGCCGGGCTGGCCTCGGTGCTGGTGCCCTATCCGCACGCGGTGGACGATCACCAGACGCGCAACGCCCGCTACCTGAGCGAGGCCGGAGCGGCGGTGCTGCTGCCACAGGCCGAATTGAAGCCCGAGCGTCTGGCCGCACTGCTCGGAGAACTGGACGACCGCGAGCGCCTGCTGGCGATGGCGCAACGCGCCCGCGAGCGGGCCATGCCGCAGGCCGTCGAATGCGTGGTCGAAAACTGCCTGGAGGTGGTGGCATGAGCAGACTGCCCGATACCCCGCGCTATGCCGCCGAGACCATGGGTCGCATGCGTCGGCTGCACTTCGTCGGCATCGGTGGCGCCGGCATGAACGGGATCGCCCAGGTGATGCTCAATCTGGGCTACGAGATCAGCGGTTCGGACATTCGCACCAATGCCGCCACCGAGCGACTCGCCGAGCAGGGTGCGCGGATCTTCATCGGCCATGCTGCCGAGCAGGTGGCTGGTGTCGATGCGGTGGTCATCTCCAGCGCAGTCACCGAGGACAATCCCGAGGTGGTCGCCGCGCGCGAGCACCGCATCCCGGTGGTGCCGCGCGCCGAGATGCTGGCCGAGATCATGCGCTTCCGCTATGGCATCGCAGTGGCCGGCACCCATGGCAAGACCACCACCACCAGCCTGATCGCCAGCCTGCTGATCGATGGCGGCATGGACCCGACCTACGTGATCGGCGGCCGCCTCAACGCCGCCGGCAGCCATGCGCATCTGGGCGAGGGAGAGTTTCTGGTCGCCGAGGCCGACGAGAGTGACGCCTCCTTCCTCTATCTCCAGCCCATGCTCGCGGTGGTCACCAATGTGGACGAGGATCACATGAGCACCTACGGCGGCGATTTCGACCGCCTGCGCGCCACTTTCCTCGAGTTTCTGCATCACCTGCCCTTCTATGGCGTGGCGGTGATCTGCATCGATGACGTCAATGCGCGCGAGCTGCTGCCCGATGTCACCCGGCGGGTGATCACCTATGGCTTCGATGCCGGGGCCGAGGTGCGCGGCTCCGAACTGCGCCAGCAGGGAGGCACCACGCGTTTCACCGCGCACCTGCCGAGCGGGGAGCGTTTCGCCGTGCAGCTGGCCATGCCCGGTCGGCACAACGCGCTCAATGCCCTGGCGGCCATCGCCGTGGGGCACGAGCTGGGACTGGCCCCCGAAAGCATGCAGCGCACCCTGGCGCAGTTCCAGGGCATCGGCCGGCGTTTCCAGTTGCGCGAATGCCGGCTGGCCGACGGCGGCGAGGTGCTGCTGGTGGACGACTACGGTCATCATCCGCGCGAGCTGGAGGCGACCCTGGCGGCGGTGCGTGCCGGCTGGCCCGAACGGCGCCTGGTGCTGGCCTTCCAGCCGCATCGCTACAGCCGCACGCGCGATGCCTTCGACGACTTCGCACGGGTGCTGAGCACGTCCGACGTGCTGATCCTGAGTGAGGTCTATGCCGCCGGAGAGGCGCCGATCGCTGGTGCTGACGGCCGTGCCCTGAGTCGCGCCATTCGCGCGCGCGGCCAGGTCGATCCGATCTTCATCGAAGACATCGCCGAGTTGCCGCAGGTGCTTGCTGGCGTGGTGCGTGAGGGTGACATCGTGCTCACCATGGGGGCGGGCAGCATCGGCCAGGTCGCTGTACAACTGGAAGAGGAACTGTGTCGATGAAAGGGTCTTCCAGGGAATTCGTGGCGCCGACCGCCCGGCCGCGGACTCTGCGCATGGGCTGTGGCGAGCCGCTCGCGCACTGTCGCCTGACCTGGCCGGTGCCGCAGCGGCCGGCCTCGCGCCGCAAAAAGGCCCGGACGGAGCGCAATCGATGATGGCGGCGCGACAGAACACACCCTGGCGCGGTGAACTGCGCTTCGACGAACCGCTGGCACGGCATACCAGCTGGCGGGTCGGCGGCGCGGCGCGGCGCTTCTACCGGCCGGCCGATGCCGAGGACCTGGCGGCCTTCCTGCGCGAACTGCCCGCCGACGAGCCCTTGCTGTGGCTGGGCCTGGGCAGCAACCTGCTGGTGCGCGACGGCGGTTTTGCCGGCACCGTGATCGCGCTCAAGGGGCGGCTCGATACGATAGACATCGACGGTGATGTACTGCACGCCGGGGCCGGTGCCAGTTGTGCGCGGGCGGCCCGGCAGGCTGCACGCGCGGGGCTGACCGGGGCGGCCTTCCTGGCCGGCATTCCCGGTACCCTGGGCGGCGCCCTGGCGATGAACGCCGGCGCCTTCGGTGGCGAGATCTGGCCGGTCGTGCGCGCGGTGCGCACCGTCGACCGCGCGGGCATTCTGCGCCGTCGCCTGCCCGCAGACTACCGGGTTGGCTATCGCGAGGTGACGGGACCGGCCGGCGAGTGGTTCGTCGGCGTCGAGCTGCAACTCCGGTCCGGCGACGTGGCAGCCGAGCAGGCAGCCATCCGTGGCCTGCTGGAACGGCGCGCGGCCACCCAGCCGACCGGTCTGCCCAGTGCCGGCTCGACCTTCCGCAACCCGCCGGGTGACCACGCGGCGCGCCTGATCGAGGCAGCAGGGCTCAAGGGGTATCGCATCGGCGGCGCCGAGGTCTCGCCGAAGCACGCCAACTTCCTGATCAATACCGGCGAGGCCACCGCAGCCGATATCGAGGCCCTGATCGCGCACGTGCGCGACGAGGTCGAACGCCGCTTCGGGGTACGCCTGCAGACCGAGGTTCACATCGTGGGAGAGCCGACATGAGTCTGTGCGCGGAAGATTTCGGCAAGGTGGCGGTGCTGATGGGTGGCTGGAGCGCCGAGCGCGAGGTCTCGCTGGTCAGCGGCGCGGCAGTGCTCGAAGGGCTGCGTGCGCGCGGCGTGGATGCGCACGGCATCGACATGGGGCGCGACGTGCTCGAGGTGCTGCGCGCCGGCGGTTTCGATCGCGTGTTCAATGTCGTCCACGGACGAGGCGGTGAGGACGGTGAACTTCAGGGGCTGCTGGAGGTTGCGGGCATTCCCTGTACCGGCACGGGCGTGCTGGGCTCGGCGCTGGCGATGGACAAGTACCGCTCCAAGCTGGTCTGGGCCGGCATGGGGCTGCCGACGCCCGGCTTCGTGCTCGTCGAGGACGAGGCCGACCTGGAGCATGCCGCGCGCCTGGGCTTTCCGCTGATGGTCAAGGCCGCGCTGGAAGGGTCGAGCATCGGCGTCTATCGCGTGGAGGATGCCGTGGCACTGCGTGAGGCCTGGGAGAAGGCGGCGGCCTGCGACAGCCACGTGATGGCCGAGGTCTGTATCGAAGGGGAGGAATTCACCTGCGCCATCCTCGATGGTGAGGCGCTGCCGATGATCCGCCTGGAGACCCCGCACAGTTTCTACGACTACGAGGCCAAGTACCGCGCCGACGACACCCGTTACCTGATCCCCTGCGGCCTGTCGGCCGAAGAGGAGGCTGCCGCCCAGGCCCTGTGCCAGCGCGCCTTCGCAGCGGTGGGGGCGGCGGGCTGGGGTCGAGTGGACCTGATGCGCGATGCCGGCGGGCGGCTCTGGCTGATCGAGGTGAACACGGTACCGGGCATGACCGATCACAGTCTGGTGCCCATGGCCGCGCGCGCGGCCGGTATCGATTTTCCCGAACTGGTCTGGCGCATCCTCGCGCAGACCCTGGAGGTGGAACATGGCGGCTAGAAGGCCTGGCAAACAGGCGGCCGCACCGCGCGGCCGGAGCGGCATCTCCCTGGGGCTGTTGTCGGCGTTGCTGCTCGTGGCGCTGGTGTTCGCCGGCTGGCAGGCCCTGACCCGGCCCGACCGCCTCCCGGTGCGGCGCATCGAGATCACCGGCGAGTTCACCCACCTGCGCACCGCGGACATCGAGCGGCGCGTCGCCCAGGTGCTCGATGGGGGTTTCCTGGACCTGGATATGCGCCAGGTGCGCGCGGCGGTGATGGCCCTGCCCTGGGTGGACCAGGTGAGTGTGCGCCGCGTCTGGCCCGACACCCTGCGCATGCATGTGGTCGAACAGGTGCCCCTGGCGCGCTGGAACGAGGACGCGCTGGTGAATCTGCGGGGCCAGGTGTTTCGCCCCGATCCCCTGCCGGCGCTCGATGGCCTGCCGCGCCTGCGAGGCGAGGACGGCATGGCACCGGAAGTTGTGGCCTTCTACCTGCGCTTGCACGCGGGGGGGCTGCCCGAAGGGCTGGAGATTGCGGAGCTGGCGCGCAACCAGCGCGGCGAGTGGCGGGTGGTGTTTGCCAACCGCCTGGAGCTGATGCTGGGGCGCGAGGACCTGGGGGCTCGCCTGGCCGCGTTCTCGCGCATCTATCCGCAACTGGCAGCGCACATGGGGCGCCGGCCACGCCGTATCGACATGCGTTATGAACACGGCTTTGCCGTGCAATGGCAGCCGGCGGACGAGGCGCAGGCCTCGCTGGCCGGCGGCGGGACGGGTGAGATCTGATGGTCAAGAAGACAGACAGGAACATTATCGTCGGCCTCGATATCGGTACCTCCAAGGTGGTGGCGATCGTTGGCGAGGTGAAGGACGACAACAGCATCGAGATCATCGGCCTGGGCTCGCACCCTTCACGGGGCCTGAAGAAGGGCGTAGTGGTGAACATCGAGTCCACGGTGCAGTCCATTCAGCGCGCGGTCGAGGAGGCCGAACTGATGGCCTCGGTGGAGATCGATGCGGTATACGCGGGCATCGCCGGGAGCCACGTGTCGAGCCTCAACTCGCACGGCATCGTGGCGATCAAGGACGGCGAGGTGACGCATGCCGATGTCGAGCGGGTGATCGACGCCGCGCGCGCGGTGCCCATCCCGGCCGACCAGAAGATCCTGCACATCCTTCCGCAGGAATTCATCATCGACAACCAGGAAGGCATCCACGACCCGGTCGGCATGTCGGGCGTGCGCCTGGAGGCGCGCGTACACATGGTCACCGGCTCGGTCAGCGCGGCGCAGAACATCATCAAGTGCGTGCGCCGCTGCGGCCTCGAGGTCGAGGACCTGATCCTCGAGCAGCTCGCCTCCAGCTACTCGGTGCTGGAGGAAGACGAAAAGGATCTGGGGGTCTGCCTGGTTGACATCGGTGGCGGGACCACCGACATCGCCGTGTTCACCGGGGGCGCCATTCGCCATACCGGGGTGATCCCCATCGCTGGCGACCAGGTCACCAACGACATCGCGGTGGCCCTGCGCACGCCCACCCAGCACGCCGAGGAGATCAAGCTCAAGTACGCCTGCGCGCTCACCCAGCTGGCCAGTCCGGACGAGACTATCGAGGTGCCCAGCATCGGTGACCGGCCACCGCGCAGGCTTTCGCGCCAGACCCTGGCCGAAGTGGTCGAGCCGCGCTACGAGGAGCTGCTCACCCTGATCCAGGCCGAGCTGCGGCGTTCGGGTTTCGAGGACCTGGTCGCCGGTGGCGTGGTGATGACCGGGGGCAGTTCCAAGATGGAAGGCGTGATCGACCTGGCCGAAGAGGTGTTCCACATGCCGGTGCGCCTGGGCATCCCCCAGTACGTCACCGGTCTGGACGATGTGATACGCAATCCCATCCACGCGACCGGGGTGGGGCTGCTGCTGTTCGGCCATCGCAATCGCGCGTCGCGGGTGCCCGAGATGGCGGTGGGCGGAGGTTTCAAATCGGTCTGGAACCGCATGAAGAGCTGGTTCCAGGGCAATTTCTGATGGCGACCCCGGGCGGGGCGCCAGGTGTTTCGATTCAGCGGGATGACGTTCGGAGGACGAGAGTATGTTTGAATTGATGGATGTGGACAGCCAGAGTGCAGTCATCAAGGTGATCGGGGTTGGTGGCGGCGGCGGTAACGCGGTCAACCACATGTTGCGATCCAATATCGAGGGCGTGGAATTCATCTGCGCCAACACCGATGCGCAGGCGCTCAACAGCACCGAGGTGCGTACGGCCTTGCAACTGGGTTCCAACGTGACTCGTGGCCTGGGCGCCGGGGCCAACCCGGAGCGTGGTTACGAGGCGGCCATGGAGGATCGGGACCGTATCGCCGAGGCGCTGGACGGCGCGGACATGGTGTTCATCACCGCCGGCATGGGCGGTGGTACGGGTACCGGGGCGGCGCCGGTCGTGGCCGAAGTGGCCAAGGAGCTGGGCATCCTTACCGTGGCGGTGGTCACCAAGCCCTTCGCTTTCGAGGGGCCCAAGCGCATGAAGATTGCCGAGGCCGGCATCAAGGCGCTCACCGAGCACGTCGATTCGCTGATCACCATCCCCAACGAGAAGCTGGTCTCGGTGCTGGGCAAGGGCGTCACCCTGGTGGATGCCTTCAAGGCAGCCAACGACGTGCTGCTCAATGCCGTGCAGGGCATCGCCGAGTTGATCACCAAGCCGGGCCTGATCAACGTGGACTTCGCTGACGTGCGCACCGTGATGTCCGAGATGGGGGTGGCCATGATGGGCACCGGGCGGGCCTCCGGCGAGGACCGGGCGCGCGAGGCGGCCGAGTTGGCGATTCGCAGCCCGTTGCTGGAGGACATCAACCTCTCCGGCGCGCGTGGCCTGCTGGTGAACATCACTGCCGGCATGGGCATGTCGCTGGGCGAGTTCGACGAGGTCGGCAGCACTATCCGTGAGTTCGCGCGTGACGACGCCACCGTGGTGGTCGGCACTGTGCTCGATCCCGACATGGTGGACGAGATCCGCGTCACCGTGGTGGCTACCGGCCTGGGTGCTGAAGAGGCCGTCGCGGAACCCGCGCCGCAGCCGGTCGATCTGCAACCGGTACGCGTGGCCAACGGCGAGCCGATGGTAGAGCCGGTCGCCAGCTCACCGGACGACTATGCGGGTCTGGACGTGCCCACGGCGGTGCGACGCCAGGCCGAAAGTCGCAAGGGGTATGTCGACGCCGCGACACGGCAGGACATGGAGTACCTCGACATTCCGGCGTTTCTGCGACGTCAGGCAGACTGAAAACGCGCGCAAGATCCCGGAATCAGGCGCAATCTTGCTTGAATGCCGGGAAAAAATTGCCCACAATGCGGGAATTTCCCATGTGGTACCGGGGTCCGGTGGCACGGATGCGTTTTGTTAACAGGGGGCACAACGGGTTCCCGTGGATCTCTCGAGGAGCAACGGCGCATGATCAGGCAGCGCACGCTGAAAAACGTCATCCGGGCGACCGGTGTGGGTCTGCACACGGGCGAGAAGGTCTACCTGACCCTGCGCCCGGCAGCCCCGGACACGGGCATCGTCTTCCAGCGCGTCGATCTGCCGCAGCCCGTCGAGATCCCGGCGCGCGCCGAATACGTCGGCGACACCCGGCTGTCCACTACCCTCGAGCGTGACGGCGTCCGCATCTCCACGGTGGAGCATCTGCTCTCGGCCTTTGCCGGCCTGGGAGTGGACAATGCCTACGTGGACGTCAGCGCTCCCGAGGTGCCCATCATGGATGGTAGTGCCGGGCCTTTCGTGTTCCTGATCCAGTCGGCCGGTGTCGAGGAGCAGAACGCCCCCAAGCGTTACATCCGCATCCTCGAGCCTGTGGAGGTGCGCGACGGCGACAAGCTGGCGCGTTTCGAGCCCTTCGAGGGTTTCAAGGTGCGTTTCGCCATCGATTTCGACCACCCTGCCATCGACGGGCGGGCCTGCGAGGCCGAGATGGACTTCTCGTCGACATCCTTCGTCAAGGAAGTCAGTCGTGCGCGGACCTTCGGTTTCCTGCGTGACATCGAGACCCTGCGCGAGAACGGATTGGCACTCGGCGGGAGCATGGAGAACGCCATCGTGGTGGACGATTTCCGTGTCCTCAACGAGGACGGTCTGCGTTACCAGGACGAGTTCGTCAAGCACAAGATCCTGGATGCCATCGGCGATCTCTATCTGCTGGGGCACAGCCTGATCGGCGCCTTCACCGGCTACAAGTCGGGACACGCGCTGAACAACCGGCTGCTCAAGGCCCTGATGGCCCGGGAGGGCGCCTGGGAGGAAGTGACCTTCGAAAACGAGGACACGGCTCCCATTTCCTACATGAAACCGATCCAGGTTTCCTGACTTCGGTCACTCTTTTTCGCTCAGGGTCTTGGCGAGCCGCCGCAGGGCGTGGCAGAGTTTCTCGTCCGATATGCTGCGGGCCGCTCGTTCCAGGTGTTCCGCAGCCTGCGGGGAGCGGTGCAGCCTAAACCGGCGCCGGCTGGTGCGTGAGGCACGGGCCGGGGTTGCGACCCGCGGGCGGACACGGATGCTGGCCAGTCCCGGGTGCCGGGCGCGCAGCCTGCTGAGCAGGCTGGGGGTATGGTAGCGCAGCCGGGCGCCCCAGACCGGCGAATCGACCTGCAAGTGCAGGATGCTACCGTTCAGCGTGGCGCTGGTACAATGCGTCGCCAGGTCGGAAGGCAGCGCGTCGCGTACCTGTGCCAGCAGCTCCCGATGCTGGCGGCTGCGTGCGATCAATCCGGCCAGCTGCGGCTGTTGTTGCAGGATGACGGCAATACGGCGCGGTTTCGCTCTCATGGCAGGGATGTCCCGGGCAAGTGGTGCCGCCTCAGGCGGCGATAAATATTCCTCGACAGAGGCCGAAAACCCTGCTGATAGGGAGCCTGTCAGAAATATGAACATTATCCTGCTTTCCAAGAAGAAGGGCAGCATCGACATCTGCGTGCCCAGCGCCGTGCGCTGGCTGGTGCCGGGTGTGGCGCTGTTCTCGGCCCTGCTCGTCTGGGCGGGTTACGAGCTGGGAAGCTGGCACACGGAGAAGACCCGCAGCGCCTCGGCCGTGGCCCAGCTGCGGCAACTGGTGGACCGCGAGCGCGAGCAGCTGGAAATCGCACGCTCGGAACAGCGCGCGCATCTCGACGCCCTGGCCCTGCGCGTGGCGCGTCTGCAGGCGCACCTGATGCGTCTCGATGCCCTGGGTGAACGCCTGGTGGGCCTGGGCAAGCTCGACGACAAGGAATTCGACTTCTCGGCCGAGCCCGCCCAGGGTGGCCTGGAAGGCGAGCAGGCGGCATCGCCGGATACCAACGACATCCTCGATACCATGCAGCGCATCGAGCGCCTGCTGGCCGACCGCGAGGACAAGCTGCGCATGCTCGAGGAGCAGCTGGCCAACCGCGAGCTGATCCGCGAGACCTCGCTGTCCGGTCGTCCCATCGACAACGGCTGGATCTCGTCCGTCTTCGGACGCCGCACCGACCCCATCACCGGCAAGAAGGCCTGGCATCACGGGCTGGATTTCGCCGGCAAGGAAGGTGAACCGGTGCGCGCGGTGGCCGCCGGCGTGGTGGTGCGGGCCAACCACGAAAAGGGCTATGGCAACGTGGTGGAGATTCGCCACCCGGACGGCTACACCACCATCTACGGCCACAACAAGAAGAACCTGGTCTCCAAGGGTGACGTGGTGGCCAAGGGTCAGGTCATCGCCCTGCTCGGCAACACGGGGCGTTCCACCGGGCCGCACGTGCATTTCGAGGTCCGTCGCCAGGGGCGGAAGGTTGATCCCAAACGTTACATCCGCGCCCCCTGAGTCCATTCCCTCCGTCTGCCTCTTGCGCCCGCCCGCGTGGCGGCGCACTCGCTTCCCTCGGGTTATCATTCGCCCTGCCCGGGCCGTGGATGGCCATCGACAAAGGCTGAATCATGTTCAACAAGGTATTGAAAAAGGTGTTTGGCAGCCGCAACGACCGGCTGATCAAGCGCATGCAGAAGAAGGTGGCGCAGATCAATGCGGCACTGCGTGGCAAGACCGGCGAGTTTCGTGAGCGGCTGGAGAAGGGTGAGACCCTGGACGACCTGCTGCCGGAGGCCTTCGCGGTAGTGCGAGAGGCCGGCCGGCGGGTATTGGGCATGCGCCATTTCGATGTGCAGCTCATTGGCGGCATGGTGCTGCACGAGGGCAAGATCGCCGAGATGCGCACTGGCGAGGGGAAGACCCTTGTCGCCACCCTGGCGGCCTATCTGAATGGTCTCTCGGGCAAGGGTGTTCACGTGGTCACGGTCAACGACTACCTGGCGCGCCGCGACGCCGAATGGATGGGCAGGCTGTATCACTTCCTGGGACTGAGTACCGGGGTGATCAACTCCTCGGGCGGGCAGGGGCCGGATTCCGCGTCCTACCTGTTCGACCCCGACTGGGACGAGCAGCAGGGCGGCTATCGGCACTTGCGCCCGGTGACCCGCCGCCAGGCCTACGATGCCGACATCACCTATGGCACCAACAACGAGTATGGCTTCGACTACCTGCGCGACAACATGGCCTTCTCCGCCGACCAGCGGGTGCAACGGCGCAACTACGCGATCGTCGACGAGGTGGACTCCATCCTCATCGACGAAGCCCGCACCCCGCTGATCATCTCCGGTCCGGCGGAGGACAGTTCGGAGCTGTATATCAAGATCAATGCCATCCCGCCGAAGCTCACCCGCCAGGACCCGATCACCAACGAGGAGGGCAAGCCCGACTACGGTCCCGGTGACTATGCGGTGGACGAGAAGGCGCGGCAGATCTTCCTCAGCGACCAGGGCCACGAGAAGGTCGAGCGAATGCTGGTGGAGATGGGCCTGCTCGACGAGCAAGAGAGCCTCTACGATCCGTCCAACATCATGCTCATGCACCACGTGATGGCGGCGTTGCGCGCGCATGCCCTGTTCCAGAAGAACGTGGACTACATCGTGCGCGACGGCCAGGTGATCATCGTCGACGAGTTCACCGGCCGCACCATGCCGGGGCGGCGCTGGTCCGAGGGTCTGCACCAGGCGGTGGAGGCCAAGGAGGGGGTGCCCATCCAGCAGGAGAACCAGACGCTCGCCTCGATCACCTTCCAGAACTTCTTCCGTCTGTACGACAAGCTGGCCGGCATGACGGGCACTGCGGACACCGAAGCCTACGAATTCCAGCAGATCTACGGGCTGGAGGTGGTGGTGATCCCGCCCAACAAGCCGACCCTGCGGGAGGACCAGACAGACCTGGTGTACCTCACCCAGAAGGAGAAGTTCGCGGCCATCGTCGAGGACATCCGCGACTGCGTGCAGCGTGGCCAGCCGGTACTGGTGGGTACCGCCTCGATCGAGGTCTCCGAGCTGGTCTCCAGGCTGCTCGAGAAGGAAGGCATCCCGCACCAGGTGCTCAATGCCAAGCAGCACGAGCGCGAAGCCCTGATCGTGGCCGAGGCGGGCCGTCCGGGCGCGGTCACCATTGCCACCAACATGGCCGGTCGCGGCACCGACATCGTGCTCGGCGGCAACCTGGAGGTGGAGATCGCTCAGCTCGGGCCGGATGCCACCGAAGAACAGATCGAGGCCCTGAAGAAGGACTGGGAAGAACGCCACCGCAAGGTGCTCGAGGCCGGCGGTCTGCGTGTGATCGGCACAGAGCGCCATGAGTCGCGTCGTATCGACAACCAGTTGCGCGGGCGTTCGGGCCGCCAGGGCGATCCGGGGTCCTCGCGCTTCTACCTGTCGCTCGAAGACAACCTGATGCGCATCTTCGCCTCCGAGCGTGTCTCGGCGCTGATGCAGAAGCTGGGCATGCAGGAAGGCGAGGCCATCGAGCACCCCTGGGTGAACCGCGCCATCGAGAACGCCCAGCGCAAGGTCGAAGGGCGCAACTTCGACATCCGCAAGAACCTGCTCGAGTACGACAACGTCGCCAACGACCAGCGCAAGGTCATCTACCAGCAGCGCGACGAGCTGATGAACACCGAGGACATCTCGGAGCTGATCGCCTCGCTGCGCGAGGAGGTGCTGAACGCCACCATCGACCAGTACATCCCGCCGCAGAGCATCGAGGAGCAGTGGGACATCCCGGGGCTGGAGGCGGCGCTGAAGGAGCACTTCGATCTCGATCTGCCCATTCAGCAATGGCTGGACGAGGACGGCGAGCTGCACGAGGAGACCCTGCGCCAGCGCATCCTCGATGCCATGGTCGCGTCCTGGAAGGAAAAGGAAGACCAGATCGGGTCGGAACAGATGCGCCGCCTCGAGAAGGAGGTGATGCTGTTCACCCTCGACTCGTACTGGAAGGAGCACCTGGCCGCCATGGACTACCTGCGCCAGGGCATCCACCTGCGCGGCTATGCGCAGAAGGACCCCAAGCAGGAGTACAAGCGCGAGGCCTTCGAGATGTTCCAGCGCATGCTGGCCTCGATCAAGCAGGAGGTGGTGGAGATCCTCAGCAAGCTGCAGATCCAGGAACCGCCGTCCATCCAGGAGCCGGCGGTCGATCCCAATGCCTTCGAGTTTCGCCACGAGGAATTCACCGGGCTGGACGAACCGGAAGCCGGGGTTCCGGCACCCGGGGCCGGCGAAGAAGCCCCCGCGCAGCAGCCCTTCGTGCGCGAGGGACGCAAGGTCGGCCGCAACGACCCCTGTCCCTGCGGCTCGGGCAAGAAATACAAGCATTGTCACGGTAAGCTGCAATAGGGCAGCGGCAGGACGCCGCTCCCAAAGGCAGGAGGTCGTCCCCGGGCCGAATATGTTCGCGGCGGGGACGCCGCTCCCACGGGTAGGAGGCCCGTCCCCGGGCCGAATGATGCACGGGTTCGCGGCGGGGACGCCGCTCCCACAAGAACAAATTGCCGATGATTACAGACAACCCCCTCCCTGTTTCCGGTTTTCGCCTGGCAGTGGCCGAAGCGGGCATCCGTTACCAGGGCCGGCCCGACCTGTGCCTGATGGAACTGCCCGAGGGCAGCGCCACTGCGGCGGTGTTCACGCGCAACCGCTTCTGCGCCGCGCCGGTGATCGTGGCGCGCGAGCACCTGGCCAAGGATGCGCCGCGCTACCTGCTGATCAATGCCGGCAACGCCAATGCCGGCACCGGGGACGAGGGGCTGCGCGCGGCGCGCGAGACCTGCCGCGCGGTGGCCGCCATGGCCGGTTGCGCCATGAGCCAGGTGCTGCCTTTCTCCACCGGGGTGATCGGTGAGGACCTGCCGCTCACTCCCTTCCAGCACGCCATGCCAGGGCTGGTACAGGACCTGCGCGAGGACGCCTGGGGCGAGGCCGCGCGCGCCATCATGACCACCGACACCCGTCCCAAGTGCTGGAGCACCGTGGTCGAGCTGAGTGCCGGGCCGGTGGTGATCACCGGCATTGCCAAGGGCTCGGGCATGATCCGCCCCGACATGGCCACCATGCTGGCCTACGTGGCGACCGATGCGCGCATCGCGCGTGACGACCTGCAGGCGATGCTGGAGACCGCGGTGCGTGGGTCTTTCAACAGCATCACCGTCGATGGCGATACCTCGACCAACGACGCCTGCGTGCTGGTGGCCACCGGCGCTTCCGGCGTGGCACCGGCGGGCGATGACCGGGTCCGCTTCGAGCAGGCGCTTGGTGCAGTCTGTTTTGCCCTGGCGCGCGAGATCGTGCGTGACGGCGAAGGCGCCACCCGGACGGTGGATATCGAAGTAAGCGGCGCCCGATCGGCCGAGGACGCGCGCGCGGTAGCCTATACCGTGGCCGAGTCGCCGCTGGTCAAGACCGCGTTGTTTGCCGGCGATCCCAACTGGGGGCGTATCCTCGCCGCAGTGGGACGTGCCGGGGTGGCACTGGACATCGCGGCGGTGCGCATCTGGCTGGGCGACGTGCTCATCGTGAGCAATGGTGGGCGCGATCCCGGCTACCGCGAAGAGGACGGTGCCCGGGTGATGGCCGAGAAGGAATACGCCATCCGCATCGACCTGGGCCGGGGTACGGCACAGGCGCGGGTGATGACCTGTGATCTGTCCTACGATTACGTCAAGATCAACGCCGAATACCGCTCCTGATGACCGAAACCGTGCACGTGGCTGCTGGTGCCCTGATCGACGATCGGGGACGAGTGCTGCTGACACGGCGGCACGACCACGCCCACCAGGGCGGGCTCTGGGAATTTCCTGGTGGCAAGTGCGAGGCGGGGGAGACGCCGCAGGCTGCGCTGGTGCGCGAGCTGCGTGAGGAGCTGGGTGTCGAAGTGACAGCCTGTCGGCTGCTGATCCGGGTCGCGCACGACTACGGCGATCGCCGGGTACTGCTGCACGTCTTCCGCGTCGAGGCCTGGGAGGGCAAGCCGCGCGGTCTGGAGGGCCAGCCACTGGAATGGGTGGAGCCAGCCGCGCTTGAGGGCTATCCCATGCCGGCGGCCGATCGGCCCGTGGTCACCGCCCTGCGCCTGCCCGATACTTGCCTGATCACCCGGCCCGAGGGCGACGCGCCCGAATCGGTGCTGGCCCATCTCGAACGTGGCCTGGCCGCGGGCGTCCGTCTGGTGCAGTTCCGGGTGTTCGGGGTCGGCGAGGAGGGGCGGTGGCGACTGTTCGATCAGGTGCGCGCGCGTTGTCGCGAGGCCGACGCCTTGCTGCTGTGCAATTCGGCCATGGGGATCGACGGTGTTGAGGCGGATGGTCTGCACCTGAGTGCGCGTGATCTGCACCGCTTGCACGAACGGCCCGCGGGGCTGCGGTGGTTGGCAGCCTCCTGTCATTCGCCCGACGACTTGCGCCGCGCCGAGGCGCTGGGCGCGGATTTCGCGCTGCTCTCGCCGGTGCTGCCCACGCCCAGCCACCCGGATGCTGCGCCGCTGGGCTGGACGGATTTCGCGCAGGCGGTCGAGACGGTGAATCTGCCGGTTTATGCGCTGGGTGGCATGCGTCCCGATCTGTGCGAGATCGCCTGGCATCATGGAGGTCAGGGCATCGCCGGCATCCGGGGGATCGTGCCGTGAAGCTCAACCGTTACCTGTTCTTCTACATCATCCTCGGCCTGGGCCTGGTGACGAGCTGGACCCTGGTCGGCAAGCGCGCACGCATCGCTCCGGACCTGGGGGTACGCATCATGAGCGTGGACGAGACCTGCCGTCCCCTCCTGGCGCCCTGCGGCGCCTATGCGCAGCATTTTGCGCTGGTGCTGGGCCCGGTGGGCGATGGGCACACCTTGCGCCTGATCGGTGAGCAGCTGCCTTCCGATGTGCGATTGTCTGTCCTGCAGTACGACGACAAGGCGCAACAGTTGGCGCCCCCCCCTGTTCAAGACACTGGGAGGCGGCACCTGGCGGCTCGAGCCCGCCCCCGAGGCCGTGCGCGTGCGCGTCAACCTGGTGTCTGGTGAGAACCAGTGGCTGGCCGAGTTTCCGCTCGCCTCGCGTGAACGGCGCTTCGGCGGGTCTCGCTGATCGAGGAGAAAACCACGAAGCGCACAAAGGACACGAAGGTTTCATTAAAGACAAAGCCTTTGTGTTCTTAGTGGTGAGTCTGTTCAGTTTTCGGGGGCGTAGGCCGGGTCGCCGGGGATGCGTTTCTCCTCGCTCAGCCACTCGCCTAGGTCGATCAATCGGCAGCGTTCGCTGCAGAAGGGGCGCCAGCGCGATGCCGGTGACCACAGCACCGGTTTCCTGCAGGTCGGGCAGGCGACGGTTTTCCTTGCGGGGGTCTTCATATGATGCAGATGTTGAGTTCGAAGGTGATGTTGCGCACGGTCTGCACCGGGTGCTCCCAGTCACTGCTGTCCATGAAGCGGATGCTGAACCGGTGCTTGCCGCCACTGATCTCGGCATACAGGCGGGCCTCCTCGGGCAGGCGCACGCGGATCATCTGCGTCGCGGCATTGCCGGGCAGGGTCTGCTGGTAGAAGCCGGCACTGGCCTGTTGCGGCTGGAAAGTGGTGCTGTGGCGGATCAACCCCAGTAGCAGGTCTACCGCTTCGTGTACTGGTGCCACCTCGTTGCGCCAGTCATCGAACTGGAGCAGGCGCTCGGCGTGCGGCAGCGCCAGCCAGTAGTGGAGTTGGGGCAGGTCGAAGTCGAAGCCACCGCCAGGGATGGCGCTGCGTTGCAGCACGCTGTTGAGAAAATCGCTGCTGCGAAGGGAGGCGCCCAGTTGTCCACGGACCGCTTGCAAGGCCTGCTGATTGTCGCGCAGGTTCTGCAGGATGTGTTGCAGGCGGTTGTGGTCCACATCGGGGAGGTCGGCCATGCGCGAGAGCGAACCATGGTAGCGCTCCATCTCCTTGATGAGTTCCGACTTGATGTCGGCGCGAGCCAGGATGACCGAGATGTCGAGCAGGGCGCGCAGGGCTGCGCGCGCATGCCAGGGCGTGCTGCACGGCATGTGGTAGTCGAACTGTTCGAACAGGTGCGCCAGCCGCAGCATGGTGCGGCATTTTTCATTGAGTGGCTGTTCGAAGATGATGTGCTCGGACACGCGCCCCCCAGGGCCAGACGATTCAGTAATCGCTGATATTCTCCGCCAGCGTGGCCTGCAGGTAAAGCGACGCCGGGTGTGTGGAAGGGTACGACAGCCTCAGTCGTGGGAAGATCCTGCCTCGAGATAACGGGCATGCAGGGTCTCGATGCCCTGTTGCAGGGTCCTGGTGTCACCGTCATTGACGAGGATGTCGTCGGCGATGCACCGGCGTTGCTCGCGTGTGGCCTGACTGGCGAGGATGGCTTCGGCCTGTTCGGCCGAACAGCCGTCGCGTGCCATCAGTCGCTGGCGTTGCAGTGTTTCGGGGCAGTCGATGAGAAGCACCCGGTCCTGGTCCCAGTCGAGATCGCTTTCTGCCAGCAGCGGAATCACCTGGACGAGATAAGGTCCATGTGCCGCCTCGGCGAGTTCCTGCATGCGCTGACGAATGGCCGGATGCAGGATGGCCTCGAGCGCGCGGCGCGCCTCCGCATCGGCGAAAATGCGCTGTCGCAGTGCCCGGCGGTCCAGGGTGCCGTCGGCTGTCAGGATGGCGGGGCCGAAGTGCTCGACGATCGCTGCCAGTGCGGGGCGTCCCGGCTCCACCAGTTCTCGGGCCACCTGGTCGGCGTCGATCACCGGTACGCCGAGGGAGGCGAAATGCTCGCTGGCCAGGCTCTTGCCGCTGGCGATACCGCCGGTCAGCGCCACCTTCAGCATGGGCTCAGTCCAGTCCGGTCAGGTGCAGGTAGCTCTGGTTGATCTGTTCGCCCCAGAACAGGGCCACCAGGCCACCGAGGATGAGGTAGGGGCCGAAGGGGATGGGCTTGCCCCGGTCGTGACGGCGCAGGGCGATCAGTGCCATCCCGATGAGTGCCCCGATCACCGAGGAGAGCAGGATGATCTGCGGCAACATCTGCCAGCCCAGCCAGACGCCGAACAGGGCCAGCAGCTTGAAGTCGCCATAGCCCATGCCTTCCTTTCCGGTGAGCAGGCGGAACAGCTGGAAGACGAACCACAGCGAGAGGTAGCCCGCGACCGCGCCGATCACCGCATCCTCCAGGGGCACGAATCGGCCAGGCAGGTTGATCAGCGGGCCCAGCCACAGCAGGGGCAGGGTGATCTGGTCGGGCAGCAGTTGTTCGTCGATGTCGATCATGGCAAGCACGATCAGCCCCCAGGCCAGCAAGGCGATGGCCAGGGTGTGCCAGTGCATGCCGAAATGCATCACGACCCCCATCGTGATCAGGGCAGTGAGACCTTCGATCACCGGGTAGCGGGCGCTGATGCGCACGCCACACTGGTTGCAACGCCCACGCAACAGCAGCCAGCCGAGGAGGGGGATGTTCTCCCAGGGGGAGATGGCATGGCCGCAGGCCGGGCAGTGCGAGCCGGGATGGATCAGGTAGTCCAGGCCAAACCAGCGCTGGGGGGAGCGCCGGCTCGGCGGGTTCACGCCCTTCGAGCTCGGCGCAGGCCACGGCGAATTCTGCGTGCATGCGTTTTGGCAGGCGCAGGATCACCACGTTGAGAAAGCTGCCGATGATCAGGCCGAACAGGCCGGAGAGGGCAAGCTGCCAGGTCGGAGACAGGAGCGACAGATCCATCGAACCAGACGGCCGGGATCAGAATACCGAGCCCATCTGGAAGATGGGCAGGTACATGGCGATGACGAGGCCGCCGATCAGGGTGCCCAGGATGGCCATGATCATCGGTTCGAGCAGGCTGCTTAGGGCATCGATGGCGTTGTCGACCTCTTCTTCGTAGAAGTCGGCCACCTTGGTGAGCATCTCGTCGAGTGCACCCGATTCCTCGCCAATGGCGACCATCTGGATGACCATGTGCGGAAACAGGCCCTGCTGCTTCATGGTCAGTTGCAGCGACTGGCCGGTGGCCACGTCGTCGCGCATGGCGAGTACCGCCTTTTCGTACACCCGGTTGCCGGTGGCCCCGGCCACCGAACCCAGGGCTTCGACCAGGGGCACGCCGGCGGCGAACATGGTGGCCGTGGTGCGGCAGAAACGCGCCAGCGCCGCCTTGTGCATGATGTTGCCCAGCACCGGGAGCTTGAGCAGCAGGGTGTCGAGTATTTCGCGCAACCTGGGAGAGCGTTTCCAGACGAAGGCCATCACGCTGAAGAACTCGATGATGCTCAGCAGGATGGCCCACCACCAGGCTGCCACGAAGTCGGACAGGGAGACCACCAGCTGGGTGAAGGCCGGCAGGTCGGCGCCGAAACCCACGAACAGTGATTTGAACTGCGGAATCACGAAGATCATGATGATCGCGGTGATCACGATGGCCATCACGACCACCGCCGTCGGATAGAACAGCGCCTTCTTGATCTTCCCCTTGAGCGATTCGGTCTTTTCCTTGTAGGTGGCGATCTTGTCGAGCAGGGTCTCGAGTACACCGGCCTGCTCGCCGGCGTGTACCAGGTTGCAGAACAGGTCATCGAAATACAGCGGATGCTTGCGCAGGGCGTCGGTGAGGGTCGAGCCGCCCTCGACGTCGTTCTTGATCGACAGCAGCAAGTCCTGCATGGCGGGATTGGAATGCCCACGCGCCACGATCTCGATGGCCTGCACCATGGGTACGCCCGAGGCCATCATGGTAGCGAGCTGGCGGGCGAACACCGCGATGTCCTTGGGGGCAATCTTCTGCTTGCGATGGGTGAAGAGGCCGGTAGCCTTCTTGCGCACCTTCAGCGGCGTGATGCCTTGCCGCCGCAGTTCGGCCTTCACCATGGTGATGCTGGAGGTACGGGTCTCGCCCTTGAGACGCTTTCCCTTGCGATCGGAGCCTTCCCAGACGAAGACCTGCGGTTTCTGCTTGACGGCTGCGGTTGCCTTGGCCATGTTCAATCCTTGGTGACGCGGTTCAGTTCTTCGAGGCTGATGATGCCAGCCTTGACCTTGCGCAGACCAGAGGCGCGCAGGTCTTCGATGCCCTCGGCGTTCGCCTGGTCGCGCAACTGTATGGCGTCGGCATTGTTCATGATCAGGCGTTCCATCTCCTCGCTGATGGGCATGACCTCGAACAGGCCGACCCGACCCTTGTAACCCATGGTGCACTTGTCGCAGCCCACGGCCTTGTAGACCTGCCAGTCACCTTCCAGGTCGGCCTCGGAGAAGCCCTCCTTGAGCAGGGCCTCTCGGGCAAGGTCGTCCGGCTCCTTGCAATGTTCGCACAAGCGGCGGGCCAGGCGCTGGGCCATGATGAGGTGTACCGACGAGGCAATGTTGAACGGGGGAATGCCCATGTTGGCCAGGCGGGTCAGCGTCTGGGGGGCGTCGTTGGTATGGAGGGTCGAGAGCACCAGGTGACCGGTCTGTGCCGCCTTGATGGCGATTTCGGCGGTTTCCAGGTCGCGGATCTCACCGACCATCACGATGTCAGGGTCCTGGCGCAGGAAGGCACGCAGCGCCTCGGCGAAGGTCAGACCGGTCTTGGGATTGACGTTGACCTGGTTGATGCCGGGTACCTGGATCTCCACCGGGTCCTCGGCGGTCGAGATGTTGACCTCGGGCTTGTTGAGCAGGTTCAGCGCGGTGTAGAGCGTGACCGTCTTGCCGCTGCCGGTAGGACCTGTGACCAGGATCATTCCGTAGGGCTTTTTGATGGCGTTGAGAAAGGCCTCTTTCTGGGCCTTCTCGAAGCCGAGTGCATCCACCCCGACCCGCGCGGCCGAGGAGTCCAGGATCCGCAGCACGACCTTTTCGCCATACAGTGTCGGACAGGTGTTGACCCGGAAGTCGATGGAACGGTTGCGCGAAAGCGCCAGCTTGATGCGGCCGTCCTGGGGAACGCGCCGCTCGGCGGTGTTCAGGCGTGCCATCACCTTCAGGCGGGCAACCAGCCGCGGGGCCAGGTTGACCGGCGGGTGTGCCACGTCGTGCAGGATGCCATCCTGGCGAAAACGCACCCGGAAGTCCTTCTCGTAAGGTCCGAAGTGGATATCCGAAGCATTGCCGTTGATGGCGTCGAGCAAGATCTTGTTCACATAACGCACTACCGGTGAACCGCCCCGGATATTCCGGAGACTGTTTTGTTTGAGTCAGGCCGCCTTGGCAGACTCTTTCTGTTGGCGATAATACGCCGCTTCCAACTCCGCCGGTGGCACGTTGCCAATAGGCTCCAGCAGCCGCCGGTGGTTGAACCAGTCCACCCACTCCAAAGTGGCATATTCGACCGCCTCCCTATGCTTCCAGGGGCCTCGCCGGTAGATAACCTCGGCCTTGTACAGACCGTTGATCGTCTCTGCCAGAGCGTTGTCATAGGAGTCCCCTCGGCTACCGACCGAGGCATCAATGCCGGCCCCGGCCAGGCGCTCCGTGTAGCGCACCGACAGGTACTGACAGCCTCGGTCACTGTGGTGCACCAGGCCCTCTGTGTCCTGGCGCGACCATAGCGCCTGCTCCAGCGCATCCAGCACCAGGTCGGTCTTCAGCGACCGGGAGACACGCCAGCCCACGATCCGTCGGGCATAGACGTCCACGACAAACGCCACATAGACAAACCCTGTCCAAGTCGCCACGTAGGTAATGTCCGCCACCCACAACTGATTCGGGCGGGTGGCAGTAAACTGCCGCTTCACCCGGTCCAGTGGTCGTTCCGCCGTCGTGTCGCCGATCGTTGTCCGGCAACGGCGGCCTCGCACCACACCCCGCAACCCCATGACACGCATCAGGCGTTCCACCGTGCAGCGGGCTACCTCGATGCCTTCCCGGTTGAGCTGCCGCCATACCTTCCTGGCACCGTACACCTGGAAGTTCTCTTCCCAGATCCGTCGAATCTCGTCTGACAGGGCGCGATCCCGCTGCAATCGCCGCGGCAGTCGCTGTGGATCGGCCTCACGGGCCTTGTGCTCATAGTAGGTGGACGGGGCGATCGGCAGCACCGCGCAGATCGGCTCGACCCCGTAACGATCCCTGTGATCGTCGATGTACGCGATCATCTCTTCAGTTTGCGGTCGAGCTCCGCCTGGGCAAAAAAAGCCGACGCCGTCTTCAGAATCTCGTTGGCCCGCCTCAGCTCCCGGTTCTCCCGTTCCAAGGCCTTGAGCCGCTCGCGCTCCGACGTCGTCAGACCCTCACGCAGTCCTTGATCACGCTCGGCCTGTCTCACCCATTTGCGCAGCGTCTCCGGCGTACAGCCGATCTTGGCCGCGATGGAGGTCATCGCCGCCCATTGGGAATCATGCTCGCCCTGATGATCAAACACCATGCGAACCGCCCGTTCCCGGACCTCAGGGGAATATCTCTTGCTCGTATCCATAGACTCTATCCTCTCAAGAAATGGAGTCTCCGGGAAACCCGGGGCGGTTCAGATAACCACAAAGGACACAAAGGACACAAAGGACACAAAGGACACAAAGGACACAAAGGACACAAAGGACACAAAGGACACAAAGGACACGAAGATTTTTCCGCAAGGAATGCCGAGACTGCAAAGCAAATACCCCCGGGTTATGGAAAGAGGATGGGGAGGAGCGCCCCCCGCGAACATTCGCCCCCATTCTCCTTCGCGCCCTTCGCGTCCTTTGCGGTTTCACGCAATAAAATCTTCGTGTCCTTTGTGTCCTTCGTGGTGAATCCCCCAAACAGAAAAGGCAGGGCCGAAGCCCTGCCTCTTTCAATGGCCGGTGGCGCGATCAGTCGACGATTTCGGCCTCGATCACCTCATCGTCATCGGTCGGCGTTTCCTCACGCCGGGTCTTGCCGAAGACGAGCTGGCCGTCACGCACGTCCACGGTGATCACGTCGCCGGGTGCGTATTCGCCGGCGAGGATCTTCTGCGCCAGCGGGTTCTCCAGTTCGTGCTGGATGGCCCGCTTGAGCGGCCGTGCGCCGTACACCGGATCGAAGCCGGCCTCGCCCAGCTTGTCCAGCGCGGCGACCGAGACCTCGAGCCCGAGGTCGCTGTCGGCCAGGCGGTGCCGCAGGTAGCCGATCTGGATCTCGGTGATCTTGCGGATCTGCTCGCGACCCAGCGGGTGGAACACCACCGTCTCGTCGATGCGGTTGATGAACTCCGGCCGGAAGTGCTGACCGACCACCTCCATCACCGCGGTCTTCATGGCCTCGTAGTCTTCCACCCGGGCCATCTCCTGGATGAGGTTGCTGCCCAGGTTGGAGGTCATGACGATGACGGTGTTGCGGAAGTCCACCGTGCGTCCCTGGCCATCGGTGAGCCGCCCGTCGTCGAGCACCTGCAGCAGCACGTTGAACACATCCGGGTGCGCCTTCTCCACCTCGTCCATGAGGATCACGCTGTAGGGCCGGCGTCGCACCGCCTCGGTGAGATAGCCGCCTTCCTCATAACCGACGTAGCCGGGCGGCGCACCGATCAACCGCGCCACCGAGTGCTTCTCCATGAACTCCGACATGTCGATGCGGATCATGGCCTCCTCGGTGTCGAACAGGAACTCGGCCAGTGCCTTGCACAGCTCGGTCTTGCCCACCCCGGTGGGACCAAGGAACAGGAAACTGCCATTCGGCCGGTCGGGATCGGACAGCCCGGCGCGCGAGCGACGGATGGCGTCGGACACCGCACGCACCGCCTCGTCCTGCCCGACCAGGCGCCGGCGCAGGGCATCTTCCATCTTCAGCAGCTTCTCGCGCTCGCCCTCGAGCATCTTGCTCACCGGGATGCCGGTCCACTTGGAGACCACCTCGGCAATCTCCTCGTCGGTGACCTTGTTGCGCAGCAGCTGCGTCTCGGCCTGCTCGACGGCCTGGGCCATCTCGAGCTGACGCTCCAGCTCGGGGATGCGGCCGTACTGCAGCTCGGACATGCGCGTCAGGTCGCCGGCGCGCCGCGCAGCCTCGAACTCCAGCCGTGCCTGCTCCAGCTCTTCCTTGATGTGGGTCGCGCCCTGCAGCGAGGCTTTCTCGGCCTTCCAGATCTCCTCGAGCTCGGAGAACTCGCGCTCGAGTTTCTCGATCTCCTCCTCGAGCAGCTGCAGGCGTTTCTTCGAGGCCTCGTCGGTCTCCTTCTTGAGCGCCTCGCGCTCGATCTTGAGCTGGACCAGGCGGCGATCCAGCTTGTCCAACTCCTCGGGCATGGAGTCGATCTCCATGCGGATCTGCGAGGCCGCCTCGTCGATCAGATCGATCGCCTTGTCCGGCAGCTGCCGGTCGGTGATGTAACGGTGCGAGAGTGTGGCCGCAGCGACGATCGCCGGATCGGTGATCTCTACCCCGTGGTGCACCTCGTAGCGCTCCTTGAGGCCACGCAGGATGGCGATGGTGTCCTCCACCGTCGGCTCCCGCACCAGCACCTTCTGGAAGCGGCGCTCGAGCGCGGCGTCCTTCTCGATGTACTGACGGTACTCGTCGAACGTGGTGGCGCCGATGCAGTGCAGCTCACCGCGTGCCAGCGCCGGCTTGAGCATGTTACCGGCATCCATGGCGCCCTCGGCCTTGCCGGCGCCGACCATGGTGTGGATCTCGTCGATGAACAGGATGATCGACCCCTCTGCCTTGGCGATGTCGTTGAGTACCGCCTTGAGGCGCTCTTCGAACTCGCCGCGGAACTTGGCGCCGGCAATCAGAGCCGACATGTCCAGCGACAGCAGGCGCTTGTGGCGCAGGCCCTCGGGCACCTCGCCATTGACGATGCGCTGCGCCAGGCCCTCGACGATGGCGGTCTTGCCCACGCCGGGCTCACCGATCAGCACCGGATTGTTCTTGGTGCGCCGTTGCAGCACCTGGATGGTGCGCCGGATCTCGTCGTCACGGCCGATCACCGGATCGAGCTTGCCCTGCTCGGCCCTCTCGGTGAGATCGATGGTGTACTTCTCCAGCGCCTGGCGCTGGTCCTCGGCATTGGGATCGTCCACCGCCTGTCCTCCGCGAATGTTGTCAATGGCCTGGCCGATGTTCTCCTTGCTGGCGCCGGTCTGACGCAGGATCTCGCCCAGACCGCCCTTGTCCTCGACAGCGGCGAGCACAAACAGCTCGGAACTGATGTACTGGTCGCCGCGCTGCTGGGCCAGCTTGTCGGTGATATTGAGCAGGCGGTTCAGGTCGTTCGAGACATGCACGTCACCCTCGGCGCCCTGCACCGACGGCAGGCGGTCGATGGCCTGCCCCACCGCCGCACGCAACTGGTTGACATTGACCCCTGCCTGGGTGAGCAGGGGCCGCACCGTACCCCCTTGCTGATCCAGCAGGGCCAGCATCAGGTGCACGGGTTCTATGGACTGGTGGTCCCGGCCGACCGCGATGCTCTGCGCATCGGCCAGGGCCATCTGGAACTTGCTGGTAAGCTTGTCCATCCGCATGGGCTTGTTCTCCAAAATCTTTTCGACTGGAGGACATATGGGGGATCCGCGCAGAAATGCAAGGCGAGAGCTGAATGATGCGCTGGTTCGTGGCGGGGACACCGCTCCTACCCGCAGCAGGCCGTCCCCGGGCCGAATGTTCGCGGCGAGGATGCCGCGCCTACCGGACGTAGACCTTGCGGCGGAACAGGTCGGTGCGGCGACTGACCACGCGGTCGATGAACAGCAGGCCATCGAGGTGATCGATCTCGTGCTGGGCGGCGCGGGCCTCGAAGCCTTCCATGTCGAATTCCAGCGGCTCACCATATGGGTCCTGCGCGACCAGGTGAATGTGGGTGGCACGGATGACGTTGCCGGTGTAGTCGGGCACCGAGAGGCAGCCCTCGCGTCCCGGCTCGTAGCCTTCCCAATGGGTGATCTCGGGGTTCACCAGAACCAGGTGGCCGTGGTTGGGCGCCGGCTTGCGTGTCTGCGAGCAGTCGAGGAGGACGATGCGCCGGAATACGCCCACCTGGGGCGCGGCGATGCCGACGGCCGCGGGTCCGGCACGCCGGGTGTCTTCGAGGTCGTCGATGAAGGCACGCAGGGCGTCGTCGAAAACAGTGACTGGTTCCGAGACCTGCTTGAGCCGCGGGTCCGGCAGCTTGAGGATGTCGAGTACCGCCACGCCGGTTACCCGATATAGGTCTCGACTGGCGTCACATTGACCGCAATACCCTCGGCGCGCAACGGGACCAGGCGACGCTCCACCGCCTCCACCGGCTCGTTGCTCACGCCGCTGATCTGCAGGATGTAGACCGGAGCCTCAGCGGTACCGGCCACGTCGGATTCCAGGTCGAGGATGTTGAACCCGCCCTCGGCCAGCGCACCGGTGACCTGGGCGACAATGCCCGCGCGGTCGGCACCGGAGACGGCCACCTGCAGGTTGGGGATCAGGTGTTCGTGCAGATGGGCCTCGATGGGATCGATATGCAGGCACAGGCCACGCTCGTGCACCACGGGATCGAGCAGCGCGCGCAGGGCACCCTCGTCGGCGGCACCCGAGACCATCATCATTACCGTGAAGTTGCCCCCCAGGCGCAGCATCGAGGTCTCGCCCAGGTTGCAACCAGCGTCGGCCAGCGTCCGGGTGAGGGCCGCGACGATACCGGGCGCGTCGCGCCCGACCAGGGTGATCATCCACCATCGGTCCTTCATGCCGTCTCCTCCAGCCAGATCAGGCTGGCCTGTCGCCCGGTGCGCCCGTCGCGCCGGTAGGAATAGAAATGCTGCGGCTCACTGTAGGTGCAACGCCCACCGCCGTAAACCTCGCCGATGCCCGCCACTTCCAGGCGCAGGCGTGCCAGCCGGTACAGGTCTGCCCGCCAGCGCTCGCCGTGCTGCACGAAGGCCTCTGCTGCCAGGGGATCGACCGCAAGGAAGGCTTCCCGCACCTCCTCACCCACCTCGAAGGCGAGTGGCCCGATGGCCGGCCCCAGCCAGGCGATCACCCTGCCGGGATCGTCGAAGCGCGCCAGGGTGGCCTCGAGCACCCCGCCGGCCAGGCCGCGCCAGCCGGCGTGCGCCGCGGCCACCGCCACACCCTCGCGATCGGCGAACAGCACCGGCAGACAGTCGGCGGTGAGCACCGCGCAGACCTGGCCGGGCGTATAGGCAAAGGCCGCGTCGGCCTCGCAACCGGCAAGATCACGACCCGCATCGGCCACCGAACAGCCGTGCACCTGGCTCAACCACAGGGGTTCGGCAGGCAGCGCCAGCGCCTCACGCAAGCGAGCGCGGTTGGCCACCACGTGCTCAGGATCATCACCCACGTGCAGGGCCAGGTTGAGCCCGGCCCAGTCACCCCAGCTGAACCCGCCCGCACGAGTGGTGGCAAAGGCACGCACCCGGCCCGGCACGGGCCAGTCGGGACGGATGGGCTCAGTCCTCGTCATCGTCGATCTCCCAACCCGCCTCGCCCAGCGCCGTGTAGAAGGCCGGATCCAGGTCCGGCGTCTCGTGTGCCTCCCGATGGCGGCGCAGGGCCTCGAGCAATTCGCCCATGTCCTGCGGAATGGGTGCCTCGAAGCGCAGTTCGCGCTCGTCGACGGGGTGGCGCAAGATCAGGCGGCGCGCATGCAGGGCCTGGCGACCGAAACTGCGCATCAGGGCCTTGAGCTCCTCGTCCGCACCCGACGGCAGTTGCAGACGCCCGCCATAGACCGGATCGCCGAATACCGGGTGCCGGATGTAGGCCATGTGCACCCGGATCTGGTGGGTGCGCCCGGTCTCCAGCCGGACCCGCAGCAGGGTGTGCTCGCGGAAGGCCTCGAGCGGTTCGTAATGGGTGACCGCCGGCTTGCCCAGCGGGTTTACCGCCATGCGCGTGCGCACCGTCGGGTGGCGGCCGATAGGCTGGTCGACAGTCCCCGGTGCGCGCAGGCGCCCGACCACCAAGGCCCGGTATTCGCGGTGTATCTCGCGCCGAGCCAGTGCCGCGACCAGCCGCTGGTAGGCCGGTTCGCTACGCGCCACCACCATCAGACCGGTGGTGTCCTTGTCCAGCCGGTGCACAATGCCGGCACGGGGCAACCTCGCCAGCGAAGGGTCGTGATACAGCAGGCCGTTCTGCAGGGTGCCATCGGGGTTGCCCGCGGCCGGGTGCACCACCAGGCCGGCTGGCTTGTCGATCACCAGCAGGTGCTCATCCTCGAAGAGGATGCGCAACGGCACCGGCTGCGGCACGCACTCGACCTGGGCCTCCTCGACCGCGCGCAGCACCAGCTGCTCGCCTTCGCTCACCTTGTGCCGCTGGGCGCGTACCTTCCCGTCGACGGTCACCCGGCCCTCGCGTATCCAGACCTGGAGGCGGCTGCGCGAATAGTCGGGAAACAGGGCGGCCAGCGCCTGGTCGAGGCGCCGACCGGCCAGGGCGGCATCGATCTCCGCGCTCAGCAGCCTTTCTTCGGCCTGTTCGTCGCTCATGGGGGGCTATCTGTTACTAAGACAACCCCAATCAAAGTCTCACTCAGAGCGGCCCGGATGTTCCGGATCAAGGCGCGGCTCGCAGGGAATGGCAGACCCTTGCCAAGAGCCGCAACGCAGAGCCGGGACATCCGGGCCGCTCCCTGCGGGCGGGCTTCCGGGCGTCCATCCACTGCGTTACGCCGACTTGACATAGAGTGACCATGCCTGCGTCGGCGTGCCTTGTGGCTGAACGCCAGAGGCCCGCTGAGCGTGGCTTTGATTGGGGTTGTCTTAGTATACTCGCCGACTGGAACCGTTGGGGGGATTATCACCGATGTCACGCCTGCTCTGGCCATTGTTGTTCGCACTGCTGCTCGGCGGCTGCTCCTTTCTGCAGGACAAGGACGAGACCAAGGGCTGGAGCCAGCAGAAGCTCTATACCGAGGCGCAGGCCGAGCTGGCCTCCGGCAACTACGAGCGCGCCATCGACCTGTACGAGAAACTCGAGGCCCGTTACCCTTTCGGCAAGTACGCCCACCAGGCCCAGCTCGACGTAGCCTACGCCTATTACAAGGCGGAAGAGCCCGAATCGGCGCTGGCCGCGGCCGACCGCTTCATCAAGTTCCATCCTGGCCACCCGGCGGTGGCCTATGCCTACTACCTGAAGGGGCTGGTCAACTTCAATCGCTCGCTGGGCATTCTCTCGCGCTTCCTGCCCACCGACCTCTCGCAACGCGATGCCGGCGCGGCGCTGGATTCGTACAAGGACTTCAAGGAGGTGGTCGAGCGCTTCCCCGACACCGATTATGCCGAGGATGCGCGCAAGCGCATGCTCTACCTGCGTAACAACCTGGCCCGCCAGGAGGTGCACGTGGCGCGTTACTACATCAAGCGCGGCGCCTTCGTGGCGGCGGCCGAGCGCGGCAACTACGTCATCGAGAACTACCAGCGCACCCCGGCGGTGAAGGACGCCCTGGAGGTGATGATCGAGGCCTACACGCGCCTCGGCCTGAACGACCTGGCGAACGACACCCGGCGAGTTCTGGCGCTCAACCTGAAGAGCGGCGCCATCATCCCCGACCCGCGCGAACTTGAGGAGAAGTCCTGGTCGCGCAAGCTTTGGGACTACTTCGGCCTGGACAAGAACTGACGTGCCGAGCCTACCCTGACAGGGCCGATGACCCTGTCAGGGCGTGGTGAGTTGGAAATGAGACGAGGTGCCCCGGGGGCGTCCCGCCCCCCCGGCTGCCCCTGGCTGGATTCAGATGGCCTCGCGTCCGCGCTCGCCAGTACGGATCCGAACCACCTCCTCGACCGGTAGTACGAAGATCTTGCCGTCGCCGATCTTGCCGGTACGCGCGGCCTGGGTAATGGCCTCGACACACTCGTCCACGCGGTCCTCGGCGATCACGATTTCGAGCTTGAGCTTGGGCAGAAAGTCCACCACGTACTCGGCCCCCCGGTACAGCTCGGTGTGACCCTTCTGGCGACCGAAGCCCTTGATCTCGGTCACGGTCATGCCGTTGACGCCGATGTTGGACAACGCCTCGCGCACGTCGTCCAGCTTGAAGGGCTTGATGATGGCCTCGATCTTCTTCATGTCTCCACCTCTTGTTGTGTTCTCCGGGACTCAGGATAGCCCTGCCCGCGCACCGCTTACAAGCAATGTTCGGCCCAGGGTCGAGCCTCCTGCGCGCAGGAGCGACGCCCCCGCCACGAACGGCTCGGCCCGGGAACGGACCTCCTACATGTGGGAGCGGCGTCCCCGCCGCGAACGGTTCGGCCCGGGGACGGCCTCCTGCATATAGGGGTGGCGTCCTCGCCGCGAACATTCAGGTCGGGAACGCGACCCCACGCCATTCAGCAGCCATTGACGATGGGATAACGCCAGTCGCGACCGAAGGCGCGCGCGGTGATCTTGATGCCGGGCGCGGCCTGGCGGCGCTTGTACTCGGCACGCAGGACCAGCCGCGTCATACGCTCCACCTCCGCGCGGTCGAAACCGGTGGCCGCCACGATCTCCTCGACCGACTCGTCACGCTCGACGAAGCGCTCGATGATCTCGTCGAGCACCTCGTAGGGCGGCAGGCTGTCGGTGTCCTGCTGATCGGGCCGCAGCTCGGCCGAGGGCGGGCGGGTGATGACCCGCTCGGGGATCACCTCGACCTCCCGGTTGCGCCAGCGCGCCAGCGCGAAGACCAGGGTCTTGGGCACGTCCTTGAGCGGCGCAAAGCCACCGTTCATGTCGCCGTAGAGGGTGGCATAACCCACCGACATCTCGCTCTTGTTGCCGGTAGTCAGCAGCATGCGCCCACTCTTGTTGCTGATCGCCATCAGCAGCAGCCCGCGAATGCGCGCCTGGATATTCTCCTCGGTGACGTCCATCGGTCGACCCGCGAAAGGCTCGGCCAGCATGTCGAGCAGGGCCTGGAAGGCCGGTTCGATGGGAATGCTCAGGTAATCCACACCGAGACGACGCGCCTGCTCGGCAGCATCGGCGTTACTGATCTCGGCGGTGTAGCGCGAGGGCATGGACACCACCTCGACGTTACGCGCTCCCAGTGCATCGACCGCCAGCGCCAGGGTGAGCGCCGAGTCGATGCCACCGGAAAGGCCCAGCACCACACCATGAAAGCCGTTCTTGCCCACGTAGTCACGCACACCGCAGACCAGGGCACGCCAGACCTCTTCGAGATCGTCCAGCCAGGGCGGCAGTGGACGCATCGCGGGGGCACCACCGGCGTCGATGTCGAACACCTCGACCGCCTCCTCGAACTGCACACAGCGCAACGCTACCCGCCCGTCGGCCGCACAAACGAAAGAGGCGCCATCGAACACCAGTTCATCCTGGCCGCCGACCTGGTTCACATACACCAGCGATACACCGTGGCGCGCAGCCAGCTTGCCGACCAGGCGTTCGCGCTCGCGCACCTTGCCGCGGTAATAGGGCGAGCCGTTGAGCGTGAGCACCACCTGCGCGCCCGCGGCCGCGGCTTCTCGCACCGGGGTATCCACCCAGATATCCTCGCAGACCACCAGTGCGAAGCGCAGGTCACCCTGTTCGAACAAGCCGGTGTCCTCTCCCGCAGCGAAGTAGCGTTTCTCGTCGAACACGCTGTAGTTGGGCAGTTCGCGCTTGCGGTATTCGCACAGCAGCTCGCCGTCGCGGATCGCTGCGGCCAGGTTGTAGCGGGCGCCGTCGCGCTCGCCGGGGTAACCCAGCACCAGGGTGATACCGCACACCTGCTCACGGATGCGCGCCAGGGCGGTCTCCACCCGTTGCAGGCATTCATGCCGCAACAACAGGTCCTCGGGCGGGTAGCCGACCAGCGTCAGTTCGGGGAACACCACCAGGTCTACCCCCTCGGCGGCCAGACGGTTGGCCAGCTCGATGACGCGCTCGGCATTGGCCTCGATGGCACCAACCATCAGGTTGAGCTGGGCAATGGCGAGCTTCATCGGTTCAGAACAGCAGTCCGGCCATGGTCTCGCCGATACGCGCCGGCGAACGTACGGTATGCACGCCGGCCGCCTCCAGCGCACGATACTTGCCCTCGGCGGTGCCCTGTCCACCGGCCACGATGGCCCCGGCATGGCCCATGCGCTTGCCCGGCGGCGCAGTCACTCCCGCGATGTAGGCCACCACCGGCTTGGAGACATGTTCTCGAATGTACTCGGCCGCGGCCTCCTCGGCAGTACCGCCGATCTCGCCGACCAGCACGATGCCCTCGGTCTGCGGGTCGTCCTCGAACAGGGCCAGGCAGTCGATGAAGCTCATGCCGTGGATGGGATCGCCACCGATACCGACGCAGGTGGACTGGCCGAGCCCCGCGCGCGTGGTCTGATGCACCGCCTCGTAGGTCAGGGTCCCGGAGCGCGAGACGATGCCCACCCGGCCGGGCTGGTGGATGTTGCCCGGCATGATGCCGATCTTGCACGCCCCTGGAGTGATCACGCCGGGGCAGTTGGGACCGATGAGCCGCACGCCGGGATGCGCGTCGAGCGCGGCGCGCACCCTGAGCATGTCCAGCACCGGGATACCCTCGGTGATGCAGACGATGACCTCGATGCCGGCGTCGGCGGCCTCGAGAATGGCATCTGCCGCGAAGGCGGCAGGCACATAGATCATGGTCGCGTTGGCCCCGGTCTCGGCCACTGCCTGGTGCACGGTGTCGAATACCGGGCGCTCGAGATGGGCCTGCCCGCCCTTGCCGGGGGTGACCCCACCGACCAGGTTGGTGCCATAGGCGATGGCCTGCTCGGAATGAAAAGTGCCCTGGCGGCCGGTGAAACCCTGGCAGATGACCCGGGTGTCCTTGTCGATGAGAATGCTCATGCCTTGCCCTCCGCGGCCGCCACGACCTTTTCCGCCGCCACGACCTTTTCCGCCGCCTCGGTCAGGTCCGAGGCGGTCTCCAGCGCCAACCCGCTCTGATCGAGCAGCGCCAGGCCCTGGTCGGCGTTGGTGCCTTCCAGGCGCACCACCACCGGCACCTCGATGCCGACTTCCTTGACCGCGCTGACAATGCCCTCGGCGATCAGGTCACAGCGCACGATGCCACCGAAGATGTTGACCAGCACCGCGCGCACCTTGTCGTCGGAGAGAATGATCTTGAACGCCTCGGCCACCCGCTCCGCGGTAGTGCCACCGCCCACGTCGAGAAAGTTGGCCGGCTCACCACCATGCAGCTTGACCAGATCCATCGTGGCCATCGCCAGCCCGGCTCCGTTGACCATGCAACCGATGCTGCCATCGAGCGCGATATAGTTGAGATCGTGCTCGGCGGCGCGCGCCTCACGCGGATCTTCCTGGGTGATGTCGCGCATGCCCTGCAAGTCCTTGTGCCGGTAGAGGGCGTTGTCGTCGATGTTGACCTTGGCATCCAGCGCCAGCAGGTCGCCATCACCGTTCACGATCAGCGGGTTGATCTCCACCAGCGAACAATCCTCGCGCACGAACAGTTCGGCCAGTCCCGCGAGGACCTTCTGAAACTGCTTGCGCTGCTCGGCATCCAGCCCCAGGGCGAAGCCCAGCCGCCGGGCCTGGTAGGGCTGAAGGCCGGCAGCCGGATCGATGCGCGAGGTGAGGATCTTCTCGGGCGTCTCGGCGGCGACCTCCTCGATGTTCATGCCGCCGGCCTCGGAGGCCACGACCATGACGCGCCGGCTGGCGCGATCGACCAGCAGACTGAGATAGAGTTCGCGCGCAATGTCGCTCGGCTCCTCGATCAGCACGTGGCTGACCGGCAGGCCGCCCGGCCCGGTCTGGCGGGTGACCAGGCGGCTGCCCAGCAGGCGTCGCGCCTCGGCCTCGACCTGGTCGAGTGAGTCGGCCAGCACCACCCCGCCGGCCTTGCCACGGCCGCCAGTGTGCGCCTGGGCCTTGACCACCCAACGTTCGCCACCCATCTCTTCGGCCGCCTCGCGCGCCGCCTCGGCCGACTGTACCGCCACGCCGTAGGGCACGGGAATGCGGTAACCGGCGAACAGGCGCTTGGCCTGGAATTCGTGGAGGTTCACTGTTCGATCCTGCGGTTGTGCATGAAAATGGTATTCTCGGCCAATATGGACGGACACGCAAAAACTATCCGGCCGATGCCAACCGAATCCCGGCATTGACACCAAAGGAACATGCTCGCCACCGACCCGGCAAATTCGCCGCACACCGAGCCCTCGCAGGCGCCCCCGCTGGTCCCCCACGACGCCGAACGCGCCGCCCTGCGCCTGTTCCTCGGTTATCGCATCACCCTCGCGGCCATCCTGCTAACCCTGTTCTTCGTGGTTGGCCGGGGTGGGCTGGGGTCGCATGCTCCCACGCTGTTCGCCCTGGTCGCTGCCCTCTATATGGTCGCCACCGTCGGCGCCCTGGTGTTCTCGCTACTGCACTTCGCACCGCCCGCCACCCAGGCACTGGCAGCCATGTTGACCGACATCGCCCTCTTCTCGTTGCTGGTGTTCGCCAGCGGCGGCGTTGCGTCGGGACTGGGGCTACCCGTGGCCGTCTCGCTCACGCTGGGGAGCACGCTGATCGAAGGTCGCCTCGCCCTGGCCGTGGCCGCACTGGCCGCACTCGCCATGCTGGGCGAAGAACTGTTCGCCACCTTCTACAACCCGTTCCGCCAGACCGCCTTCATGCAGACCGGCTTTCTCGGCCTGGCTTTCTTTTCCCTGGTACTGCTGGCCATCTCCTTTCGCGCGCGCGCAGCGCAGCGAGGAGCTGGTCGAACAACGCGAGACCGAACTGCTCAGCCTGGCCCAGCTCAGCGATTTCGTCATCCAGCAGATGCAATCGGGCGTGGTGGTGGTGGACAACGACGGCATCGTCCAGCTGATAAACGAATCCGCCTGGGCTCTGCTCGGCCTGCCCACCTACAGCCGGCACCACCCCCTGCGCTCTGTCTCCCCCGCCCTTGCCGACTGTTACGAAAGCTGGCGAGCGGTCCCCGGGGAGAACAGCCTGAACTTCCGGACCAGCATCAACGGCCGCGACCTGCGCTCACAGTTTGCCCGGCTCGGTCGCGGAGGAAGCGGCGGCACGCTCATCGTGCTGGAAGACGTGTCGCAACTCACCGAGCAGGCACAGAGGATGAAACTGGCCTCGCTGGGCCGCCTGACTGCCGGCCCGCCCACGAGATCCGCAACCCCCTGGGGGCGATCAGTCACGCGGCCCAGCTGCTGGAGGAATCGCCCGCGCTGCCCGATGCCGACCGGCGGCTGATCCAGATCATCCGCCAGAATTCCGGGCGGGTGAACGAAGTGATCGAGAACATTCTCAAGCTGTCGCGGCAGAAGCTGCCCAGGCCCAACCCCCTGGTGCTCAAGCCCTGGTTGCAGGAGACCGTCACTACCTTCCACAGCGTATTCGGGTTGCAACCCGAACAGATCTCGCTACAGGTAGACCCCGAGGGCATCACTGTCTATGCCGACGAGGGACAGCTGAAGCAGATCCTCGAAATCCTTTGCGAGAACGCCATCCGTCATTTTCCCCGCAACCCGGAAGACCTGCGGATTCTGATTCTGGGTGGCATCACCCATGAGTCGGGCGGCCCATACATAGAAGTACACGACAACGGCGGCGGCATCGACAGCGAAGCGGTCGAGAAACTGTTCGACCCCTTCTTCACGACCCACAACCAGGGGACCGGGCTGGGCCTGTATATCGCCCGCCAGCTCGGTGAAGCCAACAGAATCCGGCTGGAATATCGCCCTCTGGCAAGCGGGGCGTGTTTTCGGTTGATCTTTCTCGACCCCAGGCGACAAAACTCAGGCTGACAGGATGTTGAAGAATCCCACTCACGGCGCTTCTTCAAGGAATTGAACCGCCCCGGGTTTCCCGGAGACTCCATTTCTTGAGAGGATAGAGTCTATGGATACGAGCAAGAGATATTCCCCTGAGGTCCGGGAACGGGCGGTTCGCATGGTGTTTGATCATCAGGGCGAGCATGATTCCCAATGGGCGGCGATGACCTCCATCGCGGCCAAGATCGGCTGTACTGCGCAAATGGGTGAGACAGGCCGAGCGTGATCAAGGACTGCGTGAGGGTCTGACGACGTCGGAGCGCGAGCGGCTCAAGGCCTTGGAACGGGAGAACCGGGAGCTGAGGCGGGCCAACGAGATTCTGAAGACGGCGTCGGCTTTTTTTGCCCAGGCGGAGCTCGACCGCAAACTGAAGAGATGATCGCGTACATCGACGATCACAGGGATCGTTACGGGGTCGAGCCGATCTGCGCGGTGCTGCCGATCGCCCCGTCCACCTACTATGAGCACAAGGCCCGTGAGGCCGATCCACAGCGACTGCCGCGGCGATTGCAGCGGGATCGCGCCCTGTCAGACGAGATTCGACGGATCTGGGAAGAGAACTTCCAGGTGTACGGTGCCAGGAAGGTATGGCGGCAGCTCAACCGGGAAAGCATCGAGGTAGCCCGCTGCACGGTGGAACGCCTGATGCGTGTCATGGGGTTGCGGGGTGTGGTGCGAGGCCGCCGTTGCCGGACAACGATCGGCGACACGACGGCGGAACGACCACTGGACCGGGTGAAGCGGCAGTTTACTGCCACCCGCCCGAATCAGTTGTGGGTGGCGGACATTACCTACGTGGCGACTTGGACAGGGTTTGTCTATGTGGCGTTTGTCGTGGACGTCTATGCCCGACGGATCGTGGGCTGGCGTGTCTCCCGGTCGCTGAAGACCGACCTGGTGCTGGATGCGCTGGAGCAGGCGCTATGGTCGCGCCAGGACACAGAGGGCCTGGTGCACCACAGTGACCGAGGCTGTCAGTACCTGTCGGTGCGTTACACGGAGCGCCTGGCCGGGGCCGGCATTGATGCCTCGGTCGGTAGCCGAGGGGACTCCTATGACAACGCTCTGGCAGAGACGATCAACGGTCTGTACAAGGCCGAGGTTATCTACCGGCGAGGCCCCTGGAAGCATAGGGAGGCGGTCGAATATGCCACTTTGGAGTGGGTGGACTGGTTCAACCACCGGCGGCTGCTGGAGCCTATTGGCAACGTGCCACCGGCGGAGTTGGAAGCGGCGTATTATCGCCAACAGAAAGAGTCTGCCAAGGCGGCCTGACTCAAACAAAACAGTCTCCGGAATATCCGGGGCGGTTCATCCCCTTCAACCTTCGCGACCTTGGCGCCCTTTGCGGTAAATTCCTGCGCACGCTCTGGAAACGTCCTTGCCCCAGCAATCTTTGTGCTCTTCGTGCCCTTTGTGGTTTCCTCCCTGTGAATCCTGCTGACATGGGGTGTCCCGCGTGAGTGTCTTTCTGTTTCCTCTGTTGGCGCTGGCCGTCGCCGGGGTGCTGTTGTCGCGCCCGCTGCGTAGCGCCCGCGGCTGGCGTGCCACGGTCACGCCGCTGGCGTCGATCATCGGCAGCGGCTTTCTGGTGGTCGCCCCCGTGCTGGGGCGCTTGCTGGGGCGTTACGCGATCCTGGGCATGACCGGGATCACCCTGGTGGCGCTGACGGTTGGCGCGGTGATGCGCTTCAACATCCGTCACCTCGAACCGCTGCTTGAACGCGGTGCGCTCGATCCACTCGGTCTCTGGCTGGAACGTGCGGCCAATCTGGCGCTGTCACTGGCCTATGTGATCTCGGTGGCCTTCTACCTGCGGCTGCTCTCGGCCTTCGCCTTGCGCCCCCTGGTGCTGGAACAGGGGTTCTGGCTGGATGCGCTCACCACCCTGGTGCTGGTCTTCATCGGCGGGATCGGCTGGCGGCGTGGCCTGCATGCGCTGGAGAACCTCGAGGAATACTCGGTATCGATCAAGCTGGCGGTGATCGCGGCCCTGCTGGCCGGACTGGCGGTCCACGATCTGCACACCGGTTTCGACCTGTCGGCGGTGCATGCCGGGGTGTCCGATCCCTGGGAAATCGCGCGGGTGCTCGCCGGTCTGCTGCTGGTGGTGCAGGGCTTCGAGACCTCGCGCTATCTGGGGGCCGAGTATGATGCCGGGCTGCGTGTCCGCAGCATGCGCCGGGCACAATGGCTGTCCACCACCATCTACCTGGCCTTCCTCGCCTTGGTCACGCCCCTGCTGGGTGGAATAAATGGTGCACGGGTGGATGAGACGGCAGTGATCGACCTGGCCGCCGCAGCGGCCTGGATCTTGGGCCCCATGCTGATTCTGGCGGCGCTGATGAGCCAGTTCAGCGCGGCGGTGGCAGACACCGTCGGGGCCGGCGGGCTGGTTCAGGAGGAGTCCCGGGGCCGGATACATGACCGTCAGGCCTATCCCTTGATCGCCTTGCTGGCGATCATCCTGGTGTGGAGCGCCGATCTGTTCGAGATCGTCAGCCTGGCCTCGCGCGCCTTCGCCTTCTATTACCTGTTGCAGACCCTGCTCGCGCTGCGTCTCGCCTTTGGCTGGCGGCAGCGCCTGGGGTTCGGGCTGGTGGCCGCGTTACTGGCCTTCGTGGTGCTGTTCGGCAAGGCGGTGGGCTGACGAGCGGACCATGAGACGTCGGGTTTCGATAAACCACGAAGGACACAAAGGGCACGAAGGTTGTTGGGGCAAGGACGTTCCCAGGCTGTACGCGGGGAATACCGCAAAGGACGCGAAGGAGCATGGGGGGCGAATGTTCGCGGCGGGGATATCGCTCCTACCTATCCTCGATGCACCCTAACAGGGCCGGTGACCCCGTCAGGGTGGGGCCTGGAGGCGTTTCTGCCGTAGGAGGCCCTTCCTCGGGCCGAACAGAAACCGGCAGGCTCGAAGATTTTTGTGCCTTTTGTGTCCTTCGCGGTTATTCCCCTTGTCAGAGCTCCTTGCTCAGGGTGAAGGCGCCGCGGATGTCGCCCAACTTGAAGCCGCGCGCCTTGTCCCCGGGATAGAGGCGCTCGAGCGTGGCTTCCACCTTCGGCTTGATCTTGGCCGCGTGGCAGTTCAGGCAGGGCTTGCCGGTGGGGATGGCCTTCATGTAACGGAAGACTTTCTTGCCATCCTGCTCCACGACCTCGGCGTATTCCATACCCTTGACCGGTTCACCCTTGGCCTTGCGCTCCTCGAAGGTCTTGAGTACGGCCTGCTCCCAGGCGTCCGGTGCGTTGGCCGGGTTGCGGTATTTCAGACTGGTGCGGCCGACCTGCCAGCCCGTGGCCCTGGCTACCTCGGCGGTGATCTCGGGCACGCGCCTTTGACAGAAGGGAATGGTGCCGACCGGACCGGAGGCCTTCATCGACTTGACCACCTCGGCCTTGAGCTTGCCGCCGAGCATCTTGGCTGTATTGCGGGCCTCTCCGAGCAGGGCGTCGTTGCCTGCCAGCGCGAGGGTAGCGGCCGAGGCCAGTACCAGAGCGGCCAGCAGGGAGGTGTAAGGCTTGTTCATGGAAGCTCCTCGTATTGGTGTCGATACCGAGTTCGAGGGGTCGGATTATAGGGTAGGGGAGAGGCCGGCAAGGCGGGAAAGATATCAACCTGGATCAAGAATTTCAGGATAATTCCGGTGGATGCGGTAGCGGTTACGGCTGGTGAATGACGTTGTCGAGCAGGCCTTGTTCAACCAGCGCCTGCAAGTCGACACCGGTATCGGCAGTGGTTCGCATGCGCTGGATGTGTATGGGATGGTCGGAGTTGCGTACCTGTTGTTCCGCAAGGTCCAGCAGGCGGGCAGATTCAATGGGTTCGCCGGGGGCGGGGAGCACCAGCACCTGCGGCGCGAGCCGCCGGTCGCGGTTGGGAGCGATCACGACCGCCAGTTCCCTGGTGGTCAGCTCCACGATGGTGCCGGGGGCATACAGGCCGATGGTCTTGATGAAATGCGCCACCATGCGGGTGTCCCATTGCTTGCCGATGCCGCGCCACAGGATGTTGAAGGCCTCGGTCGGCGGGCGACCGGTGTCGTAGACGCGGTCGCTGGTGATGGCATCGTAGGTGTCGGCAATGGCCACGATCTTGGTATAGGGCGTGATCTGCCCCGCCTTCAGGCCACGAGGGTAGCCGGTGCCGTTCAATCGTTCATGGTGCGCATGAGCCACGTCCAGCGCGACCCGGGTCACCCCGTCGGTGGAGAGCAGAATGTTGCGGCCGTCCACGGGGTGTTGCTTCATGATCTCCATTTCCTCCACGGTGAGGCGCCCCGGCTTCTTCAGAACCTCATCGGGAGTCAGCACCTTGCCCACATCGTGCAGCAGGCCACACAGCCCCACCTCGTTCAGTTGCTCACGAGACATGCCCAGCGAGCGACCGAGGGCGATGGACAGCAGGGACACGCTGAGGGAGTGCTGAGACGTGTATTCGTCCTTGTGGCGGATGCGTGACAGGAGCAGGGCGGTGTCGGGACTCTGCATGACCTCCTCGACGCACTCGGCCACGGCTTCCTTGGCGGCCGGTGTGTCGATGGCCTTGCCGAGACGCACGTCGTCCATGATGTCGCCGATCACTCGCGAGGAATGGTGGTAGTGATCCAGCGCCCGGGGGAGCCGTTCAGCGAGTGGGGGAGGGGCTGTGCGGGAGGAAATACGGCGTCGCTTGTGCTTGTGCTTACGCGGTTGACGGTCGAGACGAACGACTTTCTGCTGGTCGATGATGACATGCTGGCAGTATCGGCGGACCGTCTCGACGTCTTCCAGTGTCTCGACCACGAACCCCTGGAACAAAAAGGGGGTCTCTTCCCAGGGACGGTCAAGTTCCGCTACATACATGCCAGGCACCAGATCCTGGGTGCTGATGCGCATGCGATGGCTGGTCTTGAATTGGAGGCGGGGCGATCGTGACATACCTGTCGTCGGGCGGCTTCCTGATAAGCCGCTTAACGGCAGGGGGGGTGGAGACTTTAGGTTGACACGGATTAGGCTCTCCCCGGGGTGACCGGGTTCAGCACGTGTGAGCTGTTGAGTGCAGAAGGGAGGCCTGGTCGGGGACGGGAAAGCTGTTTCGAGCAAGACAAAAAAACAGACCCCGGCTTCTTGCCGGGGTCTGGTTCTGGACCTTGCGTTCCATGCGGCTATTGTCCGGCGGGTGTGCCGCCATCGCTCGCTGGTGCGGACGGTGGGGTCGCCTTCGGGGCCGGTTGTGCAGCGTGGGACGGGGGCATCTGCCCTCGTGCCGGCGGCATGGGCCCCATGGGGCGCATGGGATAGCCATAGGGCGGCGGATAGGGCGGGCGATGGCCGCGGAACTTGCTCATGCGTTTGTCATGCAGGTATTCCAGGTATTCGCGGCGGCGTTTCTGCTTGGTCTTGTCTTTGCTCCAGGGCATGTCGAAACCGCTGCGGTCCCAGGGACGGTTGCCCGACCAGGGCAATTCGTCCCAGGCGTCTGATTCCCAGGGGTACTTGTTGCTCTTGTTCCAGGGTGCCCAGCGATCCCAGGGGTTGTCGCTGCCGCTTCCCCAGCTGAACCAGTCGTTGTTACGGCGTCCCCAGGGGCTGCGTCGGGAGTTCCAGTTCCAGCCTTGCCCGTTGGCCCAGGGGGCGCTGCGCCCGCCCCAAGGGGTGTTGCCTCCGCCCCAAGGGGTGTTCCCTCCGCCCCAAGGGGTGTTCCCTCCGCCCCAGGGGGTGTTCCCTCCGCCCCAGGGGGTGTTGCCTCTGCTCCAGGGGGCGTTGCCTCCGCTCCAGGGGGCGTTGCCTCCGCTCCAGGGGGCGTTGCCGGACCAGGGCATGTTGCCCCAGCCGGAGGCCAGGATGCCGGAACTGGCCAGGACTGCCGCGGTGCCGAGCGCGAGCAGGTGTTTTCGAATGTGCATGGTGCCGTGTCCTCTTTGGTTCGCGAGCTGTGTCACGAATCAATCATAGGGCATTTTTCGGCACGGCCACCGGGTATTTTCGCCGAAGGGTGATAGGGTCAGGCCGATGCTCAGGCAAGGGAACCATGCAGCTTGAGGGCATCCTTGCGGGGGGGCTTGCTGCGTGGGGCGGACAGTGTATCGGGTGGCCGCGAAGCGCCGTTGAGGCGCTTGAGCAGGCGTTGGCACTGGCGCAGACTCAGCTCGACCTGGTAGTTGCGTTGCAGGTGCTGCTGCAGTTGTTTGCCACGCCACTGATCGCCGTCGATGCCGAAGCTCGAGGGCGGCGATTGCAGGTCGCGCGCGACCGAGGCCATGGCGCTGTCGGAGAGTCGAGCCGGTCGCCCCGGGCTGGTATCATCCAGCAGGCCCTCGAGGCCGTGCTCGTTGAAACGCTTGCGCCAGCGTTCGATGGTGCGGGTGTGCTCGCCCAAGGCCTCGGCGATGTCGCTGATGCGCTGGCCTTGCAGGATCATCAACAGGCAGAAGGCGCGGTAGCAGGCCTTCTTCTCTCGGGAGTGGCCTATCTGCTTGCGCACCGCGTCGCGTAGCTGGGCGATCTGGATTTCCTTGTTGGGTTCCTGCATCTAACTTGTGTCCGGCTGAGGGGACGCGGCAAAGTATGCAGATCCGTATGGAGACGCTGGATAGTTATTCGCCGGATTATTGATCTCGGTCAGCTTGGTCCGGGTAAAGAGGAAACGACACCATGCTGGAATATGTATTTTTCGATCCGCGGCCGCGTGATCGTTTCGTGCGTTTCGTCGAAGAGGCGGGCTTGGCCCCCGGCCTGGAAGACGATGACGGCTTGCTCAAGGTGCTGCTGCCCGAGGACATCGACGATGACCTGGCTGAACGCATCGAGAATCATTACGACGAGATGATGGAGCTGGGTCGCGAGCTCTACGAGCAGGAAGGCGAGGACGACGAGGTGGGCTACCATACCGCCGGCATCACGGTGCAGTTGCGTGACGGCAGCAACGTGTACGCTCAGGTCGATCCGCGTCTGCTCGGGCGCATCATGGAGGTGTTCACCCCGGAGGAGTTCAACCTCGTGGTCAATGCCATCGCCGAGGCGGTGGAGAACCCTGACGCCCGTTCCCTGTGCCAGCGCATGCGTGACGGCGATTAGTCCAGGTATTTGACCCGTATCCCGAGGTTTCACCCTGTCAGGGTGGAGGCCGCACCGGGGCAGCCTTCGAAACGGGCCTCAACCGGCGCGGCCCCCTGGGTTCCCGTAACATTCTCCCGTCGGGACAGGACCTTACCGTTCCGGCGTTGTTCGACGGGTGACATATCCGGGCTGGTCCGCGGCCCAGTCGATCGCCAGCAGTGGCCCGCCGGGAGTGTCGAACTCGCACAGCGCGCGGCCAAGTAGTGGCGCCAGGTGTTGCGCCGTGACCAGCTCGACAGCCGGGCCGGCCTCCCAGGCGCCGTTTCCCCCCAGCAGCAGGCAATGCGTGGCGATGTGCCGTGCCAGGCCGGGGTCGTGTGCCACCAGCAGCAGGGCGCGCCGGGCGTCCACGAAGCGCTGCCGCAACAGGCTCATGACCGTGACCTGCTGGCCGATGTCGAGGTGGTTCAGCGGCTCGTCGAGCAGGGCCAGCGGTGGATCCTGAACCAGCAGGCGGGCGATCTCGGCGCGCCGCAGCTCGCCTCCCGACAGGGTCTCGGCCGCCTGCTCCGCCAGTGCGGCCAGGCCCAGTTCGTCCAGCGCGGCACGCGCCGTGGCGATCTCCTCCTGCGTGTCCCACCAGTGGCGCTTGCGCGCGTAGCCCCCGGCCAGCACCAGTTCGAGCACGCGGTTGTGCAGGCCGGGGTTGCCCTGTTGCAGCAGCAGGCCGAGGCGGCGGGCACGGGCGTGAGCATTCAATGTCTGCAAGGGAGCGCCCTGCAGGTGGATCTCGCCGCCGGATGGTGGCGCCAGACCTGCCAGCACGCGCAACAACGTGCTCTTGCCCGCCCCGTTGGGGCCGAGCACCACCCAGCACTGACCGGGCTCGATACGCAAGTGCAGGTCTTGTATCAGGGGGCGTTCCGGATGGCCGATGTGCAGACCGCGGGCCTCGAGCAGGACGTTCACGAGCGACCCTCCCGATTCAGCAGCCAGAGGAAGATTGGCACCCCCAGCAGGGCGGTGAGCACGCCGACCGGCAGTTGCGCCGGGGCGATCAGGGTGCGCGCCAGGGTGTCGGCCAGCACCAGCAGGCTGCCGCCCAGCAGTGCGGAGAGCGGCAGCAGCCAGCGGTGGTCGGTGGCACCGAGCAGGCGCACCAGGTGCGGCGTGACCAGGCCGACGAAGCCGATGGCGCCGGCGATGGCGACCGCGCCGGCAGTGAGCAGCGAGGAGAGCACGAACAGGCTGCTGCGCAGGCGGCGCGGGTCCACTCCCAGCGCGGCGGCCTGTGCCATGCCGAAGCCGGCAAGATTGAGCTGCGGCGCCAGCCACAGGGCGCCGGCGAGACCGCTGGCCAGCACGCCCAGCGCCAGGCCGGGGCGAGGAGCCCCGCCGAGGTCGCCCATCAGCCAGAACAGCATGCCCGGCAGTTGCAGCGGCGGGGCCAGGCTGAGCACCAGGCCGATCAGTGCCGACCAGCCGGCGGCCATGACGATACCGGTGAGCAGCAGGCGGCGGTTGTCCGGATCCTCGCCGCGTTGTGCCAGCAGGAACACCACCAGCATGCTCGCCAGTGCACCGCCGAAGGCCAGCGGCGGCAGCCAGAATGCGCCGACCCCGGCGAGCATGGCAGCGAGCACGGCCACCGCGGCACCGCCGGAGACGCCCAGCACGTAAGGGTCGCCCAGGGGGTTGCGCAACAGCACCTGCATCAGCACGCCGGCCACGGCCAGCATGCCGCCGATGCCGAAGGCGGTGAGTGCGCGCGGCAGGCGCAGCTGGTTGACGATGCGGTCGGCAATGCTGCCGTCGTCCTGGAACAGCAGGCGTGCCACCTCCGTGGCGGGAATGTCTACCGAACCTTCGAGCAGCGCGATGCCCAGCGCGCCCAGCGCGCCCAGCGAAACGCCGAGCGTCAGCAGGTGTTCAGGCCGTCGTCGCATGATCGCGCAGCGAGATGATCGGCCAGCCGGCCCCTTCGGCGTGCGCGTGCAGTGCCTTGTCGGGGTCCACGGCCACGGGGTGGTCGACCAGTTCGAGCAGCGGCAGGTCATTGTGCGAATCGCTGTAGAAGGTGGCGCCGGCCAGTGAATGACCGGTCTGTGCCAGCCAGTCGCGCAGGCGTGCGATCTTGCCCTCGCGGAAGCTGGGCATGCCCGTGACCCGGCCAGTGAAGCGGCCGTTGCGCCGTTCCGGCTCGGTGGCAATCAGGTGTTCGATACCGAACAGGGCGGCGATCGGCTCGGTCACGAAGCGGTTGGTGGCGGTGATGATGAGCAGGGTGTCGCCGGCGCGACGGTGTGACTCGACCAGCGCGCGTGCGGGTTGGCCAATCAGTGGGTGGATGCGACGCTCGATGAAGTCGGCGCGCCAGCGTTCCAGTTCGGCCGGGTCGTTCTCGGCCAGCGGGCGCAGCGAGAAGGTGAGAAAGGCCATGATGTCCAGCCGTCCGGCCTTGTAGTCCTCGTAGAAGCGCCGGTTGGCCGCCTCGTAGGATTCGCCGTCCACCGCACCCAGCTCTGCCAGGTGGCGGCCCCAGAGGTAGTCCGAGTCCCCGCTGAGCAGGGTGTTGTCGAGATCGAAGATGGCCAGTGGCATGGTGTTCGTCAGTGATTGGTGTTCGTCAGTGATTTTTGGATGCGGGGATCATACAGAAAAATCGTTATAAGCAATAGCTTATGTGTAATCCAGTCGGCCGGGGCTTGCTTGCGGTGGGGCTCCCCGCTGTGGAAGAATGAAGGTAATGCAATTTACTGGTGAGTGATGTGATCGATGCGGATGGTTTTCGGCCCAATGTCGGAATAATCCTCGTCAACGACGAGAACCGCCTGTTCTGGGGACGGCGTGTCGGGCAGAATGCCTGGCAGTTCCCGCAGGGCGGTATCAAGGCGGACGAGACGCCGCGCGAGGCCATGTTCCGCGAGCTCGAGGAGGAGGTCGGCCTTCGCCCGGAACAGGTCAAGGTGCTGGGCGAGACCTCGCGCTGGCTGCGCTACCGCCTGCCCAAACGTTTCATCCGCCGCAATGCCCCGGTGTTGTGCATCGGGCAGAAGCAGCGCTGGTTCCTGTTGCGAGTCAACTGCGAAGAGAGTGATTTCTGTCTTGACCGATTCGACAAGCCTGAGTTCGACGATTGGCGCTGGGTGGATTACTGGGTGCCTGTGAAGGAGGTCATCTACTTCAAGCGGCGGGTCTACGAGCGTGCGCTCGAGGAACTGGCGCCGCTGCTGTTCCCCGAGGGGCCGCCCGAGCGCCCGCCGCTGCCGCCGCGCCGGCCGCGTCGCCATCCCCGGCGCCGTTGATTGCACGGGGGTGAGGCTTGCTCGATACGCTGCATCGGATAGTTCACGCGGTCAACAAGGCGCCCAACCTGCAGGAGGCACTGGGTACCCTGGTCAACGCAGTGCGCGAGGCGATCGACTGCGACGTCTGCTCCATCTACCTGGTCGATGACGACGCCCGGTCCAACGTGCTGATGGCTACCGTGGGCCTGGAGGACTCGGCGGTGGGCAAGGTACGCCTGCCCTTCGGTCGCGGCCTGGTGGGACTGGTAGCCGAGCGCGCCGAGCCGGTCAACCTGGCAGATGCGCCGGCGCACCCGCGCTATGTGCGCATCGCACACACTGGCGAGACCCGCTACCGGGGGTTCCTTGGCGTGCCCATCATCCAGAACCGGCGGGTGCTGGTGGTGCGCCAGCGCGAGGAGCGTGAGTTCCAGGACGAGGAGGTGACCTTTCTGTTCACCCTGGCCGCGCAGCTCGCCGGGGCCATCACCCATGCGCGCGCCAGTGGTGAACTCGATGCTCTGACCCGTGAGCATCAGCCCCTGCACCGCTTTCTGGTCGGTCAGCCCGGCCACGCGGGAGTGGCGGTCGGTACCGCAGTGGTGAGCTTTCAGCTTTCGGATCTGGAGGCGGTGCCGGATCGGCCGGTCGACGACCCCGAGGCAGAGTGCGCGCGCTTCGAGCGCGCGGTGGCCCAGGTCGGGACCGATCTGCGGCACCTGCAGGAGCGCATGGCCGATCAACTGCCCGAGGAAGATCGGGCGCTGTTCGATGCCCTGCTGCTGATGCTGCGTTCCGAGACCCTGGTGCTGCAGACCGAGGAGACCATCCACCGGGGCCTGTGGGCACCCGCAGCGTTGCGCGACACCATCGCCGCCCACGCGCAGATCTTCGACGAGATGGACGATCCCTACTTGCGCGAGCGTGCCTCGGATGTGCGCGACCTGGGCCGGCGCATCCTCATGCACCTGCAGGACGATGACCCGCGCCTGGTGGAATATCCGCCGGACACCATACTGGTCGGGGAGGAGATCAGCGCCATGCAGCTTGCCGAGGTGCCCCCGGGGCAGCTCGCCGGCGTGGTCTCGGCCAGTGGCTCGGGCTCGTCGCACGCGGCCATTCTGGCGCGCGCCATGGGGATACCGGCGGTGATGGGTGTTTCCGAGATGCCGGTCAGCCGCATGCAGGGGCGGGCGCTGATCGTGGATGGTTATCGCGGCCGAGTGTACATCGAGCCGACACCCTCGGTGCGCACCGAGTACGAGCGCCTGATTGCCGAGGAGCAGGCGCTGGGCGCCGAAGTCGAGGCAATGCGTGGCCCGCCTTCGGAGACCACCGACGGCCATATCGTGCCGCTGCACCTGAACACCGGCCTGGTCAATCAGATGAACGGTGAGGAGCAGGCCGAAGCCGATGGCGTGGGTCTGTATCGCACCGAGTTTCCCTTCATGGTGCGCGACCGTTTCCCCGGCGAAGGCGAGCAGCTGCGCAACTATCGCCGGGTGCTCGAGGCCTTCGCGCCGCGCCCGGTGGTGCTGCGCACCCTGGACATCGGCGGCGACAAGGCGCTGCCCTATTTCCCGGTGGTCGAGCAGAACCCCTTCCTTGGATGGCGCGGGGTTCGCATCTCGTTGCAACATCCGGAGATCTTTCTCACCCAGATCCGCGCCATGCTGCTGGCCGACATCGGGCTGGGCAATCTGCAGATCATGTTGCCCATGATCAGCGGCGTGGGCGAAGTGGACGAATTGCAACAGCTCATTCAACGTGCCCATGACGAGTTGCTTGAGGAGGGACACGTGGTCGCCATGCCGCGCATCGGGGTGATGATCGAGGTGCCGTCCGCGGTCTACCAGGCCGGGGAGATCGCGCGCCGGGTGGATTTCCTGTCGGTGGGAACCAACGATCTCACCCAGTACCTGCTGGCGGTGGACCGCAACAACCCGCGCGTGGCCGACCTCTACGACGAGCTGCATCCGGCGGTGTTGCGCGCCCTGCGCGACATTACCGCGGCAGCGGCCGAGTTCAATCGGCCGGTCAGTGTGTGTGGCGAGCTGGCGGGCAATCCGCTGGCGACCATCCTGCTGATTGGGCTGGGGGTGAACAGCCTGAGCATGAGTGCCGGCAGCCTGCTGCGCGTCAAGTGGGTGGTGCGCAGCATCAGCCGCATCCGCGCGCGCCAGATCGCGCAGGTGGCCCTGCGGATGGAAGACGTGGGGCAGATACGGCGCTTCATGGAAGGCACCCTCGATGAGATGGGGCTGGGCGGGCTGATCCGGCCGGGCAAGTAGTCGCACCCGCCTGATCTGCCGGGACAATCCCGTCGGTGTCGCGTCATCTGGCCGTGCGCCAGATCAGTCTTCTGTTGGCAGGGGATGCAGTGTGTCGAGAGGCACGCTCAGGCCATTGTCCAGCACCAGGCGTGCGTGCGTGCGATTCAGTTCTCGGGGGGAGCGCACGCCGCAGCTGTGGGCGATGATGCCGACCTCGCGCACCATGTTGCGCACGTAATTCGCCACCCGCTCGGCCTTGTCGGCCGGGTTGAGACCGCGTTGCAGCTTTTCGTTGTGCGTGGTGATGCCGGTGGGGCAGGTATTGCGGTTGCACTGCAGGGCCTGGATGCAGCCGAGGGCGAACATGAAGCCGCGGGCGCTGACGATGAAGTCGGCGCCCACGCACAGCGCCCAGGCCAGGTCGGTGGGGTTGATCAACTTGCCCGAGGCGATCACCCGCACTCGTTCGCGCAGGCCGTACTCGTGCAGCTTGTCCACCAGCAGGGGCAGGGCCTCGGCCAGCGGCAGGCCCACCGCGTCGATCAGCGGCATGGGGGCGGCGCCGGTCCCGCCCTCGGCTCCGTCCACGGTGATGAAGTCCGGTGCGCTCTCGTTGCCGCGTTCGAGAATGGTGCGGAACAGCCCGTCGAGCATGTCGGGTGAGCCGATCACCGTCTTGATACCGACCGGCTTGCCGGTGACCGCGCGGACCCGGTCGATCATGTCGAGCATGTCGCCGAAGCTGTTGATGTCGGGGTGGGGGTTGGGGCTGATGGCGTCCTGTCCGGGCAGGATGCCGCGGATGCGTGCGATCTCCTCGGTGACCTTGCTGCCGGGCAGGATGCCGCCCTTGCCCGGTTTGGCGCCTTGGCTGAGCTTGATCTCGAACAGGCGGACCTGGGGGATGGCGGCGATCTGCTGGAGCTTGTCGTCGCTGAGATTTCCCTCCAGGTCGCGCACGCCGTTCTTGGCAGTGCCGATCTGGAACACAATGTCGCAGCCGCCTTCCAGGTGCCAGGGCGACAGGCCGCCTTCGCCGGTGTTCAGCCAGCAGCCGGCCTTGCGCGCACCGTGCGACAGGGCCTGCACCGCGGGCCTGGAAATGGCGCCGTAGCTCATGCCCGAGATATTGAACAGCGAGGCAGTGGTATAAGGTTGGGGGCAGCCCTCGCCGATGGTCAGGGGGCCGGGGGGCACGGCGTCTTCTCCCAGGGTGGGGAAGGCGCAGTTGACGAACAGTACCGTCCCGGTGCGCCGCAGGTCGCGGGTGGAGCCGAAGGCCACGGTGGTGTCGAGGTCCTTGGCCGCGCGATAGACCCAGGAGCGCTGGGCCCGGTTGAAGGGCATCTCCTCGCGGTCCATGGCAAAGAAATACTGGCGGAAGAATTCGCCCAGGTGTTCGAAGAAATAACGAAAACGCCCGATCACCGGGTAGTTGCGGCGGATCGCCTGGCGCGTCTGGGTGACATCGACGATGTAGGCTACGATGGCCCACAGCGCGAGCGCGCCGATGGCCACGATCACCAGGGCGGCGATGATCTCCAGGCTGGTGAGCAGAAAGCGTCCGAAGTCTTCCGACAATGCCGGCATGAGGTCACCTCGCTGGTCGAGCCCTTGTCGGGCCTCGCTGTTCCTGTTGGTGTGATCGGGTGAATCCCTGTTTACTTTAGTTCGTCGGGTGACGGTCTTTTCTGCGATCTTGCGAATTCTCGAGGGGACTGGCAGAACGCGCGCTTCATTGTCCCAGGTCAAGCACCCGCCTTGAACTTGGTCCCGTTCGCCGCCATACAACTTGTAGTGCCATTCAGAGGGGGCAGTCGATGAGTACGCAACGGATCGAGAAGGATCGTCTGAAGGACTATTTCGACCACTTCAGCATGATCATGCCCGCCGAGCTGATCGAGATCGAGGTCGCTGGCCTGGACCTGGGTGACCAGGTCGAGGCCGACTGGGTCCCGCTGTCCGGCATCAGCTACGACCCGAAGAACGACGTGGTGGTGGTCGACCTGAATGACGGGCAGGTGCAGCACAGCATCCGTGCACCGGTCGAGGTCGAGGTGGAAGAGGATGACGAGGGTATCCGCAGTATCGGAATCCGCTGTGGCGAAGGGCACCTGCACGTGCTGCGCCTGAAGGAGCCGAAGGCGCTTCCCGTGCGCGACTGAGTCAGCGCCGGCGTTTCGGTTTCGCGCGCCGTGGCTGGTGGTCGTGGCGTTCGGCGCGTGCGTGCCGAGTACGGAAGGGCTTGCCACCGGGCTTGCGCTGGCCTTCCGGCTGCCTGCCGGTGCCGGCAGGTTGCCAGCGCGGTACCAGATGGCGCTTGCCGTTGCCGATCAGGTCCGCGCGCCCCATGCGTTGCAGGGCCTCGCGCAGCAGCGGCCAGTTCTCCGGGTCGTGATAGCGCAGGAAGGCCTTGTGCAGGCGGCGCTGGCGGCGTCCGCGTGGCGAGAACACCACTTCGCCGTCGCGCCGCACGCGCTTGAGCGGGTTGCGTCCCGAGTGCCACATGGCGGTGGCCAGCGCCATCGGTGAGGGCAGAAAGGCCTGCACCTGGTCGGCGCGAAAGCCGTGGCGCTTGAGCCACAGCGCGAGGTTCAGCATGTCCTCGTCAGTGGTTCCGGGATGGGCGGCGATGAAGTAGGGGATCAGGTACTGTTCCTTGCCCGCCGCCTTCGAGTACTTGTCGAACATCGCCTTGAAGCGGTCGTAGGTGCCGATACCCGGTTTCATCATCTTCGACAGCGGTCCCGACTCGGTATGCTCGGGGGCGATCTTCAGGTAGCCGCCGACATGGTGGGTGACCAGCTCGCGCACGTACTCGGGGGTCTGTACGGCGATGTCGTAGCGCAGGCCCGAGGCGATCAGCACCTTCTTCACCCCGGGCAGGGCGCGTGCCTTGCGGTACAGCCGTACCAGCGGCATCTGGTCGGTGTGCAGATTCTTGCAGATGCCGGGATAGACACAGGAGAGGCGACGGCAGCGGGACTCGATGGCCGGATCCTTGCAGTGCAGGCGCCACATGTTGGCGGTCGGACCACCCAGGTCCGAGACGATGCCGGTGAAACCCGGGGTGCGATCGCGGATCTCTTCGATCTCACGCAGGATGGAGGCCTCGGATCGGTTCTGGATGATACGTCCCTCGTGCTCGGTGATCGAACAGAAGGTGCAGCCGCCGAAGCAGCCACGCATGATGTTCACCGAGAAGCGAATCATCTCGTAGGCCGGAATGCGCGCCTCGCCGTAGGCCGGGTGGGGCACGCGCTGGTAGGGCAGCTCGAACACCTGGTCCAGCTCGCGGGTGTTCAGGGGAATGGGCGGCGGGTTGACCCACAGCTCGCGGTCGCCGTGGCGTTGTACCAGGGCGCGCGCGTTGCCGGGGTTGGACTCCAGGTGCAGGATGCGCGAGGCATGGGCATAGAGTACCGGATCGTCGCGTACCTGCTCGTAGGACGGCAGGCGCACCACGCTGCGTGTCCGCTCCAGGCCGCGGGGGCGGCGCTGTCCGGGGCCGATCGCTCCCGCCGGATGCGGTAGTGGAACCGGTTGCGCATCGCCTTGTCGAGTGGCGCAGGACGGCTCCCTCCCCGCTGCCGTGGAGGGTCGGGGAGGTGCCTCGGCATAGGGGTCGGGCGGCGGATCCACCGGGCCGGGCTCGTCGATCTCGGAGGAGTCGATCACGGTCCAGCCCTCGGGCAGGGTGCGGCGCACGATGGCGGTGCCGCGCAGGTCGACGATGTGCTCGATGGGTTCGCCGGCGGCCAGGCGGTGGCTGAGCTCGACGATGGCGCGTTCGGCGTTGCCGTAGAGCAGGATGTCGGCCTTGCTGTCGAGCAGCACCGAGCGCCGCACCTTCTCTTGCCAGTAGTCGAAGTGCGCTATACGCCGCAGGCTGGCCTCGATGCCGCCGATCACGATGGGTACGTCGCGGAAGGCCTGGCGCAGGCGTTGCGAATAGACGATCACCGCGCGGTCGGGGCGCTTGCCGCCGACATTGCCGGGGGTGTAGGCGTCGTCGGAGCGCAGTCGCCGCTCCGCGGTGTAGCGGTTGACCATGGAGTCCATGTTGCCGGCGGTGACGCCAAAATACAGGGTCGGTCGGCCCAGGCGCTCGAAGTCACGGGTGTCATGCCAGTCGGGTTGGGCGATGATGCCGACCCGAAAGCCCTGCGCCTCGAGCACCCGCCCGATCACCGCCATGCCGAAGCTGGGATGGTCCACGTAGGCGTCGCCGGTCACCAGGATGATGTCGCAGGCATCCCAGCCGAGCAGCTCCATCTCCTCGCGCGACATGGGAAGGAAGGGCGCGGGACCGAACTTGTGCGCCCAGTAGCGGCGGTAACTGAACAGGTCTTTGGGGTTTTCCACGGTCGGGCTCCGGATTCTGGGCGCAGTCTAACCCGGAACGGCAGGGCATTCCGCCGTGATGGGCCGGGAAATCTGTTCAGCGTATCGCCTGCGACCCGCTGAGGGTCGCTTTACTCAGGGGTGTCTCAGTATGATGGCGGTCGTTGCCAGGACGAGGAGGAACGAAGATGCACGATTCTATGAAGACTATCGCGGCTGCCGGTGTCCTGCTGCTGGCGGCTGGCTGTACCCAGGAAACCCAGAACAAGCTGGGCCGGGCGCTCCAGAACTGGACCGGCACCAACGGCGTGCTCGAGATCTATGCCGGCGACAAGCTGGTGCGCCGCTTCATCGAGATCGACAAGCTGACCACTGCCACTGCCACCCAGGGCTCGGGCTCCCGGCCCTACCGCTTTGGCTACGGGGTGTTCGACGAGAACCTCAACATGCGCAGGGACCCGGGGGAGAAGAAGGTCTACTTCGAGATCAGTGATTACTCCACGCCCTATGTCTTCTTCGAGAACCCCTATTAGTGAGGCCGGGGGTCATTCCCATGGCCGCCGCACCACCACGGTACCGGCAAGCTTGTCGTGCCACCCCTGCTTGCGCTTGTCGAAGGCCACCCAGAGATAGCCGAGACAGAGTGGCAGGGTGGAGACGAGATAGGCAAAATAGCGGCCGATGGCCTTGCCGGGCCCGATGGATTCACCGGTCTCGGCATCGACGATACGGGCCTTGATGAGCATCTTGCCGGGGGTGGCCTGGCGCGCCACCCAGAACACGATGACCACGACGGCGGGAAGTACCCAGGACAGCAGGAAATCGGCTGGTCCCTGGACCGGTTCGGGACTCTCCCAGTAGCCGCTCCCGTAGATCGCGGTGAACAGGGGGAAGAGGACCAGGGCCATCAGAATCGTATCGATGAGGGTGGCTCCGACCCGCGCCCAGAAACCGACGTATTCATATTTGTCTGTCTGCATCAGGATCCTCCGTGAAACGCGCTGGGGGCGCAGCGAGTCCAACTCGAATATTTCACCGGTCGAACAACGCTCTAGCCCTAGGAGGCTGGATGATCGAGCAAAAATGGCAAAAAGGGAAGCCGGTTACCGTTTGTCTCCCGCGTTGTTCTATCCCGATTCCGGCGGTTTCTCGCTCGCTGTGGCTTGGTTTTCACCCAAGCGATAGCGCAGGCTATCGCTTTCGTTCCAAACCGGCGCCACAGCGGCCGCGAATTCCGCCGGCTCTCGGGATGCTGGTGAAACATCCGGGCTGGCGGCTGATTTTGTTGTGGGGCGGGACGAAGGGGGCGACCGATACTCGGTGGTGATGGGCCTTTGTGCATTTTCCCGATTACTGTATAGTACGCGCCTTTCCTGCTGTGCGTGCCGGCCGTTTGCCGGTTTCGTCCCCCAGGGGCAGCCTGCCCGGTGTCGATCCTGACGCCGCCTCGCGTCACGACCCCACCTCGGACCCGCAGCATTTTGAGCGTAGACCCCGATGGTCTCGCAAGGCTGTGAGTCATGAACGATACCCCCATGATCCGGTTCGCCGAACTGGATCTTCCCGAACCCCTGTTGCTTGCCGTCACCCAGGCAGGCTACGACACGCCGTCTCCCATCCAGGCCGAGTGCATTCCGCTGTTGCTGAGTGGTCGCGACGTGCTGGGCCAGGCGCAGACCGGCACCGGCAAGACCGCGGCCTTTGGCCTGCCGCTGCTGGCGCGCATCGACGCGCAGCGACGCGAGCCGCAGTTGCTGGTACTGGCGCCGACCCGTGAGCTGGCCTCGCAGGTCGCCGAGGCGCTGCGTGGTTATGCGCGGCACCTGCCGGGCCTGGAGGTGCTGCCCATCTACGGCGGGCAGGGTTATGGGGAGCAGTTGCGCGGCCTGCGCCGCGGCGCGCAGGTAGTGGTCGGCACTCCGGGGCGGGTGATGGACCACATGCGCAAGGGCTCGCTCAAGGTCGATGCCCTGTGTGCCCTGGTGCTCGACGAGGCCGACGAGATGTTGCGCATGGGCTTCATCGACGACGTGGAGTGGGTACTGGAGCACATCCCGCAGGAACGCCAGATCGCCCTGTTCTCCGCGACCATGCCGGATGCGATCCGGCGCGTGGCCGAGCGGCATCTGCGCGATCCGGAGCAGGTACGCATCCGTTCGAAGACCACCACCGCCGCCACCGTGCGCCAGCGTTGCTGGGTGGCCTCGGGCATGCACAAGCTCGATGCGCTCAGTCGCCTGCTGGAAGTCGAGCCCCGTGACGGGGTGATCGTGTTTGTGCGCACGCGCTCGGCCACCACCGAGCTGGCCGAGAAGCTGCGTGCGCGCGGTGTCGCTGCCGAGGCGCTGAACGGTGACATTCCGCAGGTGCAACGCGAAAAGACCGTGGCACGCCTGAAGGATGGACATATCGATGTGCTCGTTGCCACCGACGTGGCGGCGCGCGGGCTGGACGTGCCGCGCATCAGCCATGTGATCAACTACGACATTCCGCACGACACCGAGGCCTATGTGCATCGCATAGGACGTACCGGTCGCGCCGGGCGCACCGGCGAGGCCATCCTGTTCGTCGCCCCGCGCGAACGGCGCCTGCTCAAGGCCATCGAGCGCGCTACCGGGCAGCCCATCGAGGCCATGCGGATACCGGATGTGGCCGAGGTCAACCGGGTCCGCCAGCAGCGTTTCCAGCAACGGGTGCTCGATACCCTGCAGGATGCACAGGCGCTCGCGTCTTATCGCGAGGTGCTCGACGAGCTGGTGACGACACACAGAAAGGATCCCCTGGAGCTGGCCGCTGCACTCGCTGCCCTGTTGCACGAGGGCAAGCCGCTGTTGCTCGAGTCGCGAGCAGAGGCTACGCCGCGTGCTGGCAATGTCCCGGAGCGCCGCGCCGACAGGCCTCGCCGTGCGCGCAAGGAGGCCACACCATCGGCCGAGGCGCGCCCGCTCGCGGCACATCCCGAGATCGAGATGGAGCGTTTCCGTATCGAGGTGGGGCATGCGCATGGCGTCAAGCCGGGTAACATCGTTGGCGCCATCGCCAACGAGGCCGAGATCGAGAGCCGCTACATCGGGCATATCGCGATCTTCGACGATTTTTCCACCATCGACCTGCCGGCGGGTATGCCGCCCGAGACCTTCCGCGACCTGCAGAAGACCTGGGTCTGCCAGCGCCAGTTGCGGATCAGTCGCCTGCACGAAGGCTCGCAGGGCAAGGCGTCCCGCAGTGCGGACCGAAAGACCACCGCAAAACGACAGCCGCGACCGGCGCGCGCCGGTGCGCCCGGTAGTGGCAGGCGCGCGGCGCGGGCACGGCTGTCCCTGCGCTCCGAGTGACAGGCGGGTTCAGCGCTTGATGCGCCGCAGGGTGCGTTCGCTCCAGAACTTGTCCGGCCGCTTGCTGTTGTACTGCACCACCGACTGGGGGATGACTGCCCAGCTTTCCTGGCCGGTGCGCAGGTCTGCCCCGTACCAGGACTTCCAGAACAGGGCGCGTGGGTCGCCGAGCTGGCTGTCGGCGACCAGTCCCCAGTCGCGGTCGATGACCTTGATCAGCTTGCCGTCCTTGAAGTACAGGGTGCGGTAGTCGGCGAAGTTCTCGGTGTCGACATAGCTCACCCGGAAGTCGTACCACCAGTTCTCGCGTTTTGGTGTGCTTTTTAGGCCGTACACCCACTTGCCGACATGGCGACAGGCGCGCTTGGGCAGGCGGTCCACGTAGCGGTAGGGCTTGTCTTCGAGTTCGGCGATCACGCCCAGGCAGGTGCGCATGCGCTTCTTGCCGAGCAGTTCGTGGGTCTCGTCCTCGGGCTTGCGCAGGGTCACGTCGCCGAAGGTGAACACGCTGCCGCCCCAGGATTCCTCGTGATCCGGCTGGGCGAAACGACGGATCTTGCGCAGCGCCGGCAGCCAGACCATGTAGCTCTGCCGCTTGGCGGGATCACGGTACTCGGTGACCAGTATGCCGGTACCATTGAGCTTGCCCGAGCGGAAGATGGCCAGATCTCGTGACTTGATGGGGCTGTCGGCCGGGTAGCGGTTGTTCAGGTGGCGCTCCAGTGCGGTGCGACTGATCTTGCCGTCGCTGGTGCGGTTGATGAGTACCGTCGCCTTGCGCCCGCGCTGGCGGATGGAAAAGTTGTCGAAGGCATAGAAGTGGTTGGCGAAGTAGACCTGGCGGGCAATCTCGTCGGCGTCCGGGGGGCCTTGGGCAGCGGCAGGTCGCGTTCCACATCACCGGCGGCCGTGGCGGTGAGACAGGTCGACAGGATGGCAAGGGTCAGGCGGATGGGTGACATGGCATACCTCAGAAATCGAGCGGCAGGTTGGTGATGCTGGAGCGAGGCCGTTCGGGCTTCTTGAGGCGGTTCTTGCGCTTGCGCGCTGCGTAGATGTTGCTGCGGATGCCGCCCAGGTCGCCGGTCTTCAGGTATTCCTGCCAGATGGCGTATTTCTGACTCTCCGGCAGCCGGGAGTACAGGATGTAGGTGCCACGAAACTTCTGCTTCACGAAGTTGCCGAAGTCCGCGAGACTGGCCGCGCCGTCGCTCACCGCAAGGGCCTTGCCGGTCCAGGCCAGGTCGGCGGGGGGCTGGAAACTGCCATTCGCAAACTCGGCATAGTCGGCTTTGACGGCATCGATATAGGCCTGGCTGGCGGCATGCCCCAGGGGCACCAGACTGAACAACAGCAGTAGTCCGCCCATTTTTGGGTTCTGGATCATCCTCGTCGCACCTCGCTTGTGGTTACCGGCACGTCCCTGATGTGAGACTTCGGCCGGACATTGTTGTTTTTCTTCAGGTTCGAAGCGCGATTCTAGGGTAAGCGGGATCGAAGTGAATCGGGGTTTTCCCGGATAACCTTCAGTGGCGCCAGCGACGCGCGATCCACCAGTCGAGGCTGAGATAGCGTCCGCCGCCGATGAAGAACAGGGTGAGCAGCATGATGAAGTAGGTCGCGGCGAACTCGATGCCGTTGTTGAGGATCACGAATTGCCCCTTTTCGGTGAGCCATTCGAAGTTGCCATGCTGTTGCAGGATGGCGTTGGCCCGCTCGAGTCGTTGAATGGCCTCCGGGGTCTCGGCGATTGCCGCCCAGCCGTTTGGTCAGTGCACGGTCACCGCGGCAACCACCATGGTCACCATCAGGGGGAGGCTGATCCAGCGTGTGGCCAGCCCCAGTGCCAGCAGGATGGCGCCAGCCGTCTCGGTGAGCGCGGCCGCCCAGGCCGTCAGTTCGGGGAAGGGCAGCCCCAGGCCCCATTCCGGGTTGCCGAACCAGGCGATGGTGCTGTCCATGTCCGCCAGTTTCTTGGTGCCGGCCATCCAGAACACGGGGGCCAGGTAGATCCGTATCAGCAGGGGCGCGAGAAAGTCCAGGGTGCGAGTGGCATCGAGCAGGTCCTGCAGGCGGTTGAACAGGCGCAGCATGGTGCGGGCCCTCCTGTGGTCGGGAAGTGGATCAGCGACGCGTGCCGAGGAGGATGTTGCGCTCCCGCAATTCGGAGAGCAGGCGGGTGCCGGCCTGGATCACGGTCTGGGGCTGCGGGTGTTGCAATTCGTCGGCGATGCGTTTCAGACATTCCAGACCGGTCGTCTGCGGGTTCTCTTTCAGCAGGGCGAGCAGCCGCTGGGTGACCACGTTGATCTCGAGGAAATGCACTGCCTCCTCGCGGTCGCGGTAGACCACCAGGTGGGTGGCCTGCTCGCCGGGTTCGCGCGGCTGGAAGTCGGGCGAGATGCGATGCACCGGGAAGTGATAGCTGAGGTGCCAGGCGGTAGGCGCGACCAGCGGGCATCCGGAGAGCAGGTCGCCGTTGGGGTCGTGTTCGGGCAGCCTGCGGTCGGCGTCGCTCAGGGCCACCGCCAGCTCGGCATACTCGTAGTGGGCCAGTTCCGCCAGGAAGGGCGGGTCATCCGCGGCCTGGCGCTCATGTTGCAGGTAGTCGATGAATTCCAGGCCGATCTCGGTGAACAGCGGGGTACGGCAGCGGTGACGGATCATGAAGTCGCGCACCATCGCCTCCCAGGCTGCCTCGTCGAACAGGCTGCGCAGCACCGGGAAATTGCCCGAGAGGTGGCTGTCGAAGCCGTTGAAGAACAGTTCGCGATAGACCGCCATGCGCTCTTCGGGAATGCCGGATGGCGGCGGGGCGGCCGGGTCGCGGATGGTGCCCGCAAAGCGCTGCTGGATCTCCCGGAAGTCGGCCGGCTCAGGCGACGTGTTCATCGTGGGCCTCCGCATGCCGCCGTTGTGCCTCGAGGATCTGCGCGATCTCCAAACGCAGTACATCCAGTGGCGGGATGTTGAAATCGCGCTCCAGCAGGGTGGGAAAGACCCCGTAGCGTTCGTAGGCAGCATCCAGCATGGACCAGACCTCGGGGATCACGTCCTCGCCATGGGTGTCGATGCGCAGGTCCGGTGCGGCCTCGTAGTGACCGGCGATGTGTGCGTAGAGGATACGTTCGGCGGGGATGCGTGCCAGGTAGTCGTAGGGGTCGAAGCCGTGGTTCACGGCATTGACGAAGATGTTGTTGATGTCGAGGTGAAAGCCACAATCGGCCTCTTCGAGCACCGCGACGAGGAACTCGATCTCGCTCATCTCGCCCGGGGGCATGGCATAGGTGGAGACATTCTCCATGCCGATGCCGCCGGCCCAGGATATCCTGTACCTGGCGGATGCGCGCCGCGACATGGTGCACGGCCTTCTCGGTGAAGGGGATAGGCATCAGGTCGTAGAGTTGGCCCGAATCGCCGCACCAGGACAGGTGCTCGGTATAGACCAGTGCCTGGCTGCCGTCGAGAAAGCGGCGCAGGTCGTCGAGAAAGTCGGTATCCAGCGGGGCCGACCCGCCGATGTTCAGCGACAGACCGTGACAGACCAGGGGGTAATGTTCAAGCACCCGTTCGAAGTCACGCCGGCGGGCGCCGCCGACGCCGATCCAGTTCTCGGGCGCGACTTCGATGAAGGAGATGTCATCCGGGTGCTGTTCGAGGACCTCGGGGATGAGCTCCTGCTTCAGGCCCAGGCCGGCGCCGGTTACCGCATAGCTTGTTTCTGTTGCCTGTTTCGGCATTTGCGTCCCCCGGGTGGTGTTCATGCAAGGACACGGCATGGCAATGCGCTTGCATGAACACCGCAATCGGGCGGCACTGGGCCGCCCGGCGCGGGCAGAGCCGGCATTACTTCTTCTTCATGCCGCCGCACTTGCCGGCGCCACACTTGCCTTCCATGGGCTTCTTGTCGGTCATGTTGCTACCGTACTTGCCTTCCATGTGTGCGGCGGCGGTCTGCAGGTAGCCGCCGTTCAGTTCGGTCATGCCGAAGGGGTTGTCGGCGGCGCCAGCGGCACCGGCCAGCATCATGGAACCGGCAATAGCGGCACCGATGGCGGAAGCAACGGGTTTGGTGGTCTTTCTGGACATGTCTCTCTCCGAGTGGGTCAGATTGTAGATTCGCTTGTTTTCAAATGTTTTCCGGTCGCTGGCCGGGCCCTCGACCGGTTCTTGTGACTCCGAGGGGCGGGTTTCGTTCCTGGGGCTGCCAGATCGGCGATGTGGAAACGGACAGTCTCCGGCCTTGTGACCGTGGCGCTGGCACATTTATTTCAGGGATGCTGGCCCAGCAGGCGGCGCAGGCAGGCGAGATAGGCCTGTTCGTCGGGTGGCCGGTTGGTGCGCTGGGCCTCCCAGAGGATCTCACCGAGGCATTCCATCATGCGGTGTTCCGCCCGGTGGGTGTCGCCATCGAGTGACACGAGGCGCCGGTACAGCTCGCGGATGCCGGCGGGACGGTCACTGGCCAGCTGTTCGGCCAGGGTGATGTGCATGCCCATGTGCAGAAAGGGATTGGTTTGCCCGCCATGCACCGGGAAGTCGCGTTCGCAGGCCTGTGGATCGAGGACCTGGTCGTGGTATTCGGGATGCTGCGTGATGACCTGTGCCACCAGGCGTTCCAGTGGCTCGAGGGGCTGCCCGTCCAGGTGCTTGCGCCAGGCCGTCTGGTAGAAACGTCGCAGTTGTTCGCGGTTCTGTCCGTACATCAGTCGCTGGTCTTGTGGCGGTATTCGCAGAGGTCTTCGATCAGGCAGGCACCGCATCGCGGTTTGCGCGCGGTGCAGACGTAGCGGCCGTGCAGGATCAGCCAGTGATGGGCATCCTTGAGGAATTCCTTCGGGATCACGCGCAACAGTTTCTTTTCGACCGCCAGCGGGGCCTTTCCGGTGGCGATGCCGGTGCGGTTGGCGACCCGGAAGATGTGAGTGTCTACCGCCATGGTGGGTTCGCCGAAAGCGGTGTTGAGGACCACGTTGGCGGTCTTGCGTCCCACCCCGGGCAGTGCCTCGAGTGCTTTGCGGTCACGGGGTACCTCACCGCCATGATGCTCGATCAGCATCCGGCAGGTGCGGATGATGTTCTTCGCCTTGGTGTTGAACAGCCCGATGGTCTTGATGTAGTCCTTGAGACCGTCTTCGCCCAGCTCCAGGATGGCTTGTGGGGTATTGGCGACGGCAAACAGTTTCTCGGTGGCCTTGTTGACACTGCGGTCGGTGGCCTGTGCCGAGAGGATTACTGCGATCAGCAGTTCGAACGGCGAGTTGTAGCGCAATTCGGTGGTCGGATGCGGGTTGGCGGCGCGCAATCGTTCGAAGATAGCGCGCCTCTTGTCGCGGTTCATGGGCGCTGTGCCTCTCGGGTGAGTTGGGGCGGAAATTCCCTATAATGGAACACTTCCCGGCTCAAGCGCGGGTCGGATCACCATGGATAATACAGGGAGTTTCATGCTGAATCGCCTCGTTCGGCCGGAGATGGCCAGGTCGCCGGAGTTCCAGTCGGCCATCATGCGCATTCTGGGTTGGGTGCTGATGATGACCATACTGGGCATGGCGCGAGTCCAGGGAGTTTATCGGTTCGACTGGCAGCTCTTCGAATGGTTGTTTGCCCTGCACCTGGTGTGGTTCCTGGCGCTGTTGCTGCATGTGATCAAGGCGCCGGGTCTCAGGCCATGGCGGACCTATCTCGGGATCCTGGCGGATGCCAGTGGAACCAGTTTCTCCATCTACCTGAGCGGTGACCCGACTTCGCCTTTCTACCTGATCTATGTCTGGTCGTTTCTCTCGCAGGGAACGCGTTTCGGGGCCCGCAATCTGACCCTCGCCTCATTGGCGAGCATGTTGTGTTACACGACCGTGGTGTGGGTGCTCGATGGTTGGCGCAAGGCTCCCTTCGAGGCGGGTTTCAGTCTGCTCTTCCTGGCGATTTTGCCTGCCTACGAGTATTCCCTGATCAAGCAGTTGCACCGTGCCAAGCAGGCCGCCGAGGCGGCCAACCGGGCCCGTGGCAATTTTCTGGCGACCATGACCCACGAATTGCGTACCCCCCTTTCGGGCGTGATCGGCATGACCGGGCTGTTGCGCGACACGTCACTCGACCAGGAGCAGCGTACCTACGTGGAGTCCATTGCGGCCTCGGCGGCGACCTTACAACCCCTGATCGGCGATATCCTGGACCTGTCCAAGATCGACGCCGGGAAACTCGAGCTGCGCAGGGAATGGTTCGATATCCGCAGCGCCTTGCTGGAGGTGTGCCGCGTACTCGGTCCCCAGGCAGTGGAACGGCGCATCGACCTGGTCTGCCGGGTTCAACCCGGCGTCCCGGTTTCTGCCCTGGGGGATGATCTGCGTTTTCGCCAGGTGCTGTTCAACCTGATCGGCAACGCCATCAAGTTCACCGAGCGGGGGAAGGTGGTGGTCACGCTGGCCGTGGAGCAGGGCCGGGGGGGCGTGGCTGGCCACAACTCCGGGTCGGTGTTCGTGACACCGGCATCGGCATTCCCGAGGAAAAGGTGGCCAGGATCTTCGACAGTTTCTGGCAGGCCGATGACAGCACCACGCGCAAGCACGGGGGCACGGGTCTGGGCACCACCATTGCGCGCGACCTGGTGACCCTGATGGGTGGCACCATCGGGGTCGAGAGCGAGGTCGGACAGGGCAGCCTGTTCTGGGTCTTGCTGCCGATACTGGAGAATTCTTGCCTGGAGCCACCCGCGCCGCCTGCCGGCCTGGAGGGGAGACGGGTATTGTGCCTGGCAGCCAGTACCTCGCTGCAACTGGTGTTGAGAGAGGCGCTGGAAGAGGCGGGCATGCAGGTGGAGATGATCGATACGCCCGACACGGCCGACTGGACCGGTATCGGCGACCGGCCCCTCGACCTGCTGGTGATCAGCGATACCCCGCAAGGACTGGATCTCGCCGGAGTCGCGTCGCGTCTGCGGCAACGGCTGGGAGCGGCGGTGCCAGTGGTGTTCCTGCATTATCCGAACCGGGGGGTGCAGGTCACCGAAGGCTGGAACCTGGTACTCGACCGCCCTTGCGATCCGCGGGAACTCTGGGAGGCCTGCATGGAGGCCTTGAGCGGTGGTGACCGCGTGGAAGAGGGGCGGCGCAGGCAAGAAGAACCGAGAGCTGCGGCCCCGGGCGACAGTGGCATCCAGGTGCTGGTGGCCGAGGACGACCGTATCAATGCGCGGCTGATCCACAGCCTGTTACGCAAGGCCGGCCATCGGGTGACCCTGATGCGTGACGGGGAATCTGCGCTGCGTGTTGCCCGGGAGGGTCATTTCGACCTCGCCCTGGTCGATCTGCGCATGCCGGTGATGGACGGGATCGATTTCACCCGTGCCTGGCGGGCCCATGAGGCGGCGGAGGGAGGGGGGGCGGCACATGCCGATCATCGCCCTGACCGCCAATATGGCCGAGGAGGCGCGCGAGCAGTGCATGGCGGCCGGCATGGACGACTTTCTCACCAAGCCCATCGATCCGGAGACCCTGGATTCCCTGATTCAGCGTTTCGTGTGGCGTGAACCCGAATCCGATACCGCCTGACCGGTTCAGGAGCGACTGGGCACTATGGGCGGTGCCTGGCAATGCGACGGCTCGGCCCTGCGGGCCCGCACGTCCACGCCCTTGTCGATCACGTTCTTGAGTGCGATCAGCAGTCCCAGGCCGATGAAGGCGCCAGGTGGCAGGATGGCCAGCAGCAGGCCCTGGAAATCGTTCCCGGCCGAGAATTCCCAGGCGCGAGCCGCCTCGCCGAACAGCAGGTGGGCGCCGGAGAGCAGGGTGCCCTGACCGATCAGTTCGCGCAGTGCGCCCAGCAGGGTGAGCACGGCGGTAAAGCCCAGGCCCATGGCCAGGGCGTCTGTGATGGCGGCCGGCACCGGGTTGCGCGAGGCGAAGGCCTCGGCGCGACCGATGATGGTGCAGTTGGTGACGATCAGCGGCACGAAGATGCCGAGGATCTTGTACAGCTCGTGGGACCAGGCATTCATCACCAGTTCGGTGGCGGTCACGAACGAAGCGATCAGCAGCACGAACACCGGCAGACGGATCTCGGCGCGCACCCAGTGGCGGATGGTCGAGACGCTGAGATTCGACAGCAGCAGTACCGCGGTGGTGGCCAGTCCCAGGGTCAGTCCGTTGATCGTGGAATTGGTCACCGCCATCAGCGGGCAGAGCCCGAGCAGGGCGACCAGGGCCTGGTTGTTGTGCCACAGGCCGTCCAGGGTGATCTTGCGATAGTCCACCTCAGTCATGGTGCGGTTCCTCTATTGCCTCGGTCTCCAACAGCCGGTGGCCCTGGTCACGGTACCACAGCAGTGCCTGGCGGATGGCGCGCACCACCCCGCGCGGGGTGATGGTGGCGCCGGTGAACTGGTCGAAGGCGCCGCCGTCGCGTTTCACCTTCCAGCGGGATTCGGGGGGATCGCCCAGACGGCGCCCGGCGAACCCCAGTATCCAGTCGCTGCGCTCGACTTCGATCTTGTCGCCCAGCCCCGGGGTCTCCTTGTGGCTGAGCACGCGTACGCCCGCCAGGCTGCCGTCGGCACGTATCCCCAGGGTGAGCGCAATGTCCCCGCTGTAGCCCTGGGCGATCACCGGGCTGAGGATCATGGCGACAGGTTCTCCGTTGCGGCGCGCCAGGTAGACCTGGGTGTGTTCGGCGCCAAGGGCCTGGGGCGCGGAGATATCGAGGGCGTCGCGCAGCAGGTCGTTGTCGTATTCGTTTTCGGGCAGGATGGCGTTCAGCTGGGCCAACAGCATCTCGCGTTCATTCTGGCGAATGCGCTCTACGGTCGCCTGGTAGCTGAATCCGACCAGCAGGCTGCCGAGCACCGCGAACAGCCCCAGCACAGCGGAGGCGATCAGCGCAGAGCGAAAGGCCACGGGCAGTCTAGCGGCCATCGGCATCCTCCCGGGCGCCGAACACGCGCGGTTGGGTGTAGTGGTCGATGGTCGGTGCGGCCATGTTCATCAGCAGCACCGAGAAGGCCACCGCGTCGGGGTAGCCGCCCCAGGTGCGGATCACGTAGACCAGCAGGCCGATCAGCGCGCCGTAGATCAGTTGGCCCCTTGGCGTGGTGCTGGCCGTGACCGGGTCGGTGGCGATGAAAAAGGCCCCCAGCAGGGTGGCACCGCTGAACAGGTGGAAGATCGGGGAGGGGTGGATCTCGGGGTCGATGAGCCAGAAGATGCCGGCGGCTGCGAGCAGGCTGCCCAGCATGCTGGCCGGGGTGCGCCAGCCGATCACTCCGCGCCACAGGAGGAACAGGCCGCCAAGCAGGTACCAGGTGCCGACCCACTCCCAACCCTTGCCACCGAAATAGCCCCACAGGGGGGCGCGTTGGATCTCACTGATCATGTGATCGCGTGAGAGTTCGGTGCGCAGGTGGTCCAGTGGCGTGGCGCCGGTGACTGCGTCCCAGCCTTGCGGGTGTGGCGGAATGCCCGAGAAGATCGCTTGCCAGGCTGCGTTCAGGCTCACCGTATGGCCGCCGAGCACCGAGGGCTCCAGCCATCGGATCATGTCTGCGGGGAAGGAGACCAGCAAAAGAGCATAGCCGGCCATGGCGGGATTGAAGGGGTTGTGGCCCAGCCCGCCGAACAGTTGCTTGGCGATGACGATGGCGAAGGCGGTGCCGATCACGGTCTGCCACCAGGGCAGCAGGGGTGGCAGGGCCACGGCCAGCAGCCAGGCGGTGAGCAGCCCCGAGAGGTCGGCGATCACCGGGCGCGGGTCACGTCCGCGCAGGCGTATCACCAGCCATTCGCAGACCACCGCGGTGAGGCTGGCCAGGCCGAGGTTGACGATCACACCCCAGCCGAAGTACCACCACAAGGCGGCGATGCCCGGCACCAGCGCGAGCAGTACCTGCGCCATGACGCGCTGTACGTCGTTCTGGCCCTGCAGGTGGGGGGAACTGGCAACGGGGAATTCCATCAGTTGTCTCCCTGTGGGCCCGGGGCCTTGTCGTTCTGTTGCGCGGCCTTCCTGGCGGCAACCCGTTTCATGGCGGCCTCGATGGCGGCCTTTTTCGGGTCGTCGGAGGTGCCGGCCGATTTTTTCTCCAGAGCCTCTTTCTTCTTGCGCAGACGCGCCTTGCGTTCTGCCTCCAGGCGCTTGATCCGGGCCTCCCGGAAGTCGTGCCGACGACGCGCGTGTTCGGCCTTCTGGCGTTCGCGCTCGCTGGCCCAGATCTCGGTCTTGGCGAAGCGGTAATAGTGCACCAGTGGAATGCGCGCCGGGCAGACGTAGGCGCAACAGCCGCACTCGATACAGTCGAACAGGTGATGATCCTGGGCCTGGTCGAAGTCGCGGGCGCGCGCATACCAGTAGATCTGTTGCGGCAGCAGGTACGCAGGGCAGACCTTGACGCACTCGCCGCATCGGATGCAGGGCTTGGCTGGTGGCGGGTCGGGCGCCTCCTCGGCCGAGGCGGCGATGAAGCAGTTGCTGCCCTTGGCCACCGGGACTGCGTCGCTGTGCAGGGCGAAGCCCATCATCGGGCCGCCCATGATGAGCTTGTGGACCTGTGGGGTGTAGCCTCCGCACTGGGCGATCAGCTCGGATACCGGCGTGCCGATAAGGGCGCGCAGGTTGCCGGGGCGGCTCACGCCCTGGCCGGTGATGGTGACAATGCGCGAGATCAGGGGGCGCCCGCGCAGCACGGCGTCGGCCACGCTGGCGGCGGTGGCGACATTCTGGCACACCATGCCGACATCCAGTGGCAGGCCCTGCGAGGGGACTTCCACCCCGGTGAGCAGGTAGATGAGCTGTTTCTCGCCACCACTGGGGTACTTGGTGGGGACCACGCGGATCTCGATGCCGTCGTCATCCCCGCTCAGGGCCTCGCGCAGCGAGGCGATGGCCTCGGGCTTGTTGTCCTCGATGCCCACCAGGATGCGCGAGGCGCCGACGATATGGCGCAGGATGCGCGCACCTTCGAGCACCTCTTCGGCCTGTTCGCGCAGCAGGCGATCGTCGCAGGTGATGTAGGGTTCGCACTCGGCGGCGTTGATGATCAGGGTGTCCACTGCCCGGCCGGTGACGTTGGTCTTGACGCTGGTGGGGAAGACTGCGCCGCCCAGGCCCACTATACCTGCCCAGCGCAGGCGTTCGCGAAGCTCGGCCGGGTCGGTTTCTGCCCAGTTGGTGATCGGTTCCGGCAGTTCTGCCCAGTGCTCCTCGCCGTCGGGCTCGATCACGATGCAGGGCGCCGACAGGCCCGAGGGGTGGGCAATGGGCATTTCCGCGATCTCGACCACCCGGCCCGAGGTGGGGGCGTGCAGGTTGGCGCTGACATAGTCGCTGGCCCGTGCGATGAGCTGCCCCTTGAGCACCTGATCTCCGGCCTTGACCAGCGCTTCGGCGGACTTGCCGATGTGCTGCTGCAACGCCAGCTGCAGGCGTGAAGGCAGCGTGGCCTCGACGACGGGACGGTCGGCGGACAGGGCCTTGTGGTCCGGAATGTGCAGGCCTCCATGGAAGTCCCACACCGGTGGGGTGAGATCAACAGCCATTGGGTGCCTCCCTGATCCAGGGGTTGGACTCCGGGAAGGGCCAGCGCCAGGTCTCTGGGGTTTCCTTGATCGGCTCCATCACGATGCACTCCACCGGGCAGGGCGCGACACACAGTTCACAGCCGGTACATTCGGATTCGATCACGGTGTGCATCTGCTTGGCTGCGCCGATGATGGCATCCACGGGGCAGGCCTGGAAGCACAGGGTGCAGCCGATGCAGTCGCTCTCGATGATGCGCGCCAGCGCCTTGGACTTGGCGGCGGCCTCCTGGTCTTCCAGTGGCACCGGGTCACGGCCCAGCAGGTCGGCCAGTGCGATCATGGTCGCTTCGCCGCCAGGCGGGCAGCGGTTGATATCGGCCTCGCCAGCGGCGATGGCCTCGGCATAGGGACGGCAGCCGGCATAGCCACACTGGCCGCACTGGGTCTGCGGCAGCAGCGCATCGATCTGGTCCACGATGGGGTCGCCCTCGACATGGAAGCGCACTGAAGCATAGCCCAGCAGCAGGCCGAACAGCAGGGCCAGCAGAGTGAGGATGAGTACGGCCGGCAGGATGCCCATCAACCTGCCACCAGTCCGGCGAAGCCCATGAAGGCCATCGACATCAGGCCCGCGGAGATCAGGGCAATGGCATTGCCCTTGAAGGGCTCGGGTACATCGGCAACGGCTACCCGTTCGCGCACCGCGGCAAACAGTACCAGCACCAGTGAGAAGCCGACCGCGGCGCCAAAGCCGTACAGCGCCGACTCGACAAAACCGTGTTGCTCCTGCGTGTTGAGCAGGGCCACGCCCAGCACCGCACAGTTGGTGGTAATCAGTGGCAGGAAGATACCCAGTACCTGGTAGAGCACCGGGCTGGTCTTGTGCATCACCATCTCGGTGAATTGCACCACCACGGCGATCACCAGGATGAAGGCGATGGTGCGCAGGTACTCCAGCCCCAGGGGCTCAAGCAGGTAGGCGTTGACCAGGTAGCTGCTCACCGAGGACAGGGTGAGCACGAAGGTGGTGGCCAGGCCCATGCCCATGGCCGTCTCCAGCTTGCGCGAGACCCCCATGAAGGGACACAGGCCAAGAAACTTCACCAGGACGAAGTTGTTGACCAGTATGGTACTGACGAGGATGAGCGCGTAGTCGGCCATTTATGACGTTTCTCCCGGGCAGATGCACAAGCTTAAGCAAGGGCTAATAAACAAGCAAACCTGCTTGCCCTTCGTACGGGTGCGGGATTGAGCCAAGTCAAGAGTCCGGCGAGGAGGGCTTGCAAGGGGTCAGGCGATCTCTTCCAGCACGCTCTGGATGCGTGCGCGTTTTTCCTCGCTGTCGGCCGAACTCAGGGCCTTCTGCAGAATGGCGGTCGCTTCCTCGCGGTCGCCCAGCTCGACGTAGGCGCGCGCCATCTCCAGCACGATCTCCAGGCTCTGGTCCTCCTCCTCGTTGAGTTCCGAGAGTGTGGCGCTTTCGTCTATCAGGGAAGAGTCGGCTTCATTCAAGTCGAGCGTATCCACGTGTTCCCACAGGCCGATGAGTTCCTGCTGGGTGCTGTCGTCCTCGAGGTCCAGGCCGGCTGGCGTGGGCAGCAGTTCGCTGTCGAGTTCGTGCAGTTCCACCCGGGAAGGCGGGGGTGCGATGTCCAGTTCCTCGTTGGGTTGGACAGTATGCGGCTGCATGTTTTCGGAATCCTGGTCGCCCTGTACCCGGGGAGACGAAAAGGCGACCTCCTGGTCCGATACGTCCGACGCGTGTTCGTGATCGTCTTCGGGGGGGTGGTCCCGGACGTTTTCGTAGGGGCGCGGGCCGCGATTCAGCACTTCGGGATGGGCTGCCAGCGGAATATCCAGAGCGGCGGTCCCGGTTTCGCTTCGTTTGCGCCGCCAGACCAGCCATCCCAGCAACGCCAGGCCGAGCACGCCTGCCAGTCCCCAGTAGGCTGCCCGGTGGTCACCAGCAGCGGGGGCTGGGGGTATGGTATCCGGCGTTTCCGGTTCCGGCGAGTCGGCCACGGGAAGCCCGGTCGTGGACACCGGGGTGGTCGGCTTCTCGGGGGTCTGCGCATTGCCCGGAGTGTCGGTCAGGTTTGCCTTTTCGGCGGGGAGGGGGGCGGCAAGGGAGTATTGCCGGCCGCGACCGGATCCAGGAGATCGGTGTTGGTCTCTGTCCGCGGCGAGGCCGACATGCTGCCCGCCCTTCCCTGAACGGTCGCGGTGACCGGTGGTTGAACCGATGCCAGACGCTGGGCGTCGATGATCGACTGCAAGGTGGCGATCTGCTGGTCCTTGAACTTCAGCAGTTCCTGCATCTCGCGGACCTGGACCCTGAGCAGACGAAGTTCTTGCAGCAGGTTGGACTGGGTCACCTGCTCGCTGGAGGCGGTTTCTTCCTGCCGGAGAATCTCCTGTTGCAGAGGTTCTTCCTGTTGCGGATTTTCCCCCGGGCGGCTGGGAGGGAGCACCTCGAGTCGTCCCTTGTCATCATGGGGCACCATGGTGGCTTCGACGGCGGGTTCCACTACGGGCAGGTCACCCCTGGCGGTGTCGGCCGTCGTTTTCTCGGGAATTTCTGCCGAATGCGAAGGTGCGGAGGGTTGTGCGTCCGTGGGCAGTTGCTCTCCCGATTTCCATGCCTTCTCCTGGCGGGCAAAGGCCTTGAGCGCCTCTTCGCGGTTGATTCGCTTGACCTGCTCGGTGGTGGGGACGACCAGGACAGCGCCGGCCTTGAGTTTGTTGATGTTGCCGTCCTCGAAAGCGTCGGGATTCATGCGCTGGAGGGCGATCATCATCTGCTGGCTGGTGACCTCATCGGAGCGCAGGTAGTAGGCGATGGGCCAAAGGGTCTCGCCGGGCTTGACCTTGTAGGCGCGGATGGGCGGCGCAATCTTGCGGCCCGACGAATCTACCAGCGGGGCTTCCGTTGCCGATGCGGGCGAAGCCGTGACTTTCTTTGCCCGGCCTGGAGGAGCGGCATGGGGAGTGGCGAAATCGGACGGGTCGAGCAGCAGCGTAATACCCTTGATCAGCCTCACCTTGCCCTGTTTGACGCTGAGTGGAAATTCGAGGTAAGGCTGCTCGACCGGTTCCTTCGAGGTGACATGGATGAACCATTGCTTCCCTTTCTTTTCGGGGGTGAAGCGTAACTGCACTGGCAGTGATTCCCAGGCGATCTGCAGGCGCTTGAAATCATCCGTTGCGCCGAGCTCTACCTTGAGATCCTCTGCGGAAAGGGTCTCTGTTCCCAGCAGCTGGATCTCGGCATCCAGCGGCTGCATGAGATAGGAGTGAACCGTGACAGGACCGATAGAAAGAGCGCCAGCCGGAGCTGTTATGGACAAGTACAACGCCAAGCTCGCGGCGTTTCTGGTAGTCATCGAAGTGGTCGTCCGTCCCTGTAGCAACTGGGTATGTTCCCTATTATTGCGCACAATCCGGGGTGGGTGCGAATGCCCAATCGGTAAGCGGCTGATAAATATGTTAATACACGTGAGGCTATCGTGTCTCGCCAACCTGCACGATCAAGTTTTTTATGTTATTGCCGATTGTTTGTGTATGACATATTTCAGGCGAGCATCTTGCTGGAGAGTACAGTACCATTTAGGCAATGGCTGATTTTGATGTGAAGCCCTCGGTCATCGATCGGGTACGGGATCGCCCCCGTCGCCTGCAGCGTCTGGCCGTGCTGATCGTTATCCTGGGCATGGGGCTGGCGCTGCTGTACCCCTTGTTACGGGATCGGCACGGGGCCCCCATCGAGGTGCGGGATGTCCCGCGACTGCCGCCCGAAAATCTGGCGGTCATCCCCCTGGCAGCGTCGCCGACCGACGACCCTCGACGGGTTGCGCTGGGGCGCCGGCTGTTCTTCGACGCACGCCTCTCGCCCCTGGGCAGGTCCTGCGGCAACTGCCATGTTCCTGCCAGCTACGGGACCTTGAGGGCGGCTCGTTCCCCGGGGCTGGGGGACCAGCTCGACGAATTCAATGTGCCGACGGTCCTCAATGCGGCACTCAGTCCCTATCTGGGATGGAAAGGCAAGATTACCTCGCTGGCTGATCAACTCCACCGGGTGATCAACAACCCTCGCCACATGGGAAGCAACTGGGCCTGGGTGATCGAGACCTTGTCGGCTGACTCGGATTATCGTTCGCGGTTCTCCGCACTCTATGCCGACGGGATCACCCGCTCATCGATCACCGACGCCATCCTTGCGTTCGAGCGTTCCCTGGTGACTCCCGGAGCGCCTTTCGACCGCTACCTGCGCGGGGAGTTCGGGGCGTTGACTTCCGAGCAGATCGCGGGTTATGAACTCTTCAAGGACTATGGTTGTATTGCCTGTCACCAGGGACGCAACCTGGGTGGCAACCTGATCATCAGGTTCGGTATCTTGGAAGATCCGTTCAAGGATGGGTTCTTCGATGCTGCCACGCCGAAATCGAAACGCTTTCTCAAGTTGCGTGTGCCGTCATTGCGCAATGTCGCCAAGACCGGTCCCTACCTGCATGATGGTTCGGTGGAGACACTGGAGGAAGTCGTGCGCCTGATGGCGCGCTATCAGCTCGGCCGGGAAATGCCGGAAGAGGATGTCCGGCGTATCGTCGCTTTTCTGCACAGTCTCACCGCCCCCCTTCCGGAGAATTTTCGGTGAAGTTTCTGGCCAATACTCTGCAAGTGGTATTGGCGCTGTTACTGGCGGTGGTGCTTTCATACCTGTTTCTGCACAGCCAGATCGATCATGGGAAACTGGGGCGCCTGAATGCCAGTATCCAGACGGCGCAGCGCGACGAGTCGGTGTTGCGGCGCCTGGTCGAACAGGCCTACCGGGGCGGTGTGCTCAACTACGATGCGCTCAGCCTGTTGCCCGAACGCCTGCGTCGGCGCTATGACCTGCTTGCGGGCGAGTTGGCCCGAGCGGAGGCGCCGTCGTTACAGCAACAAGCCAAGGCATTGGCTGCGCATATTTCGGTGCAACAGGAGCAATTGCACAAGTTCAAGCGGGCATTGGTATTGTCGCGTATCGTCGACCTGTACCTGCCGGGCATTGGTGAAGCGCTTCGGGCCCGCTTGCGCACATTGCATGTTGACGCGAAACTCACCGAAGCACTGCGCGACGAGTTGGCCGAGATACAGATCCGCCTGGGGCGCCTTGAAGAACGCTTAGGCACCCATCCACAGGCACCGCGGCAACTGGTCGATCGCCTGGCCTCCCTGCCCCGACGGTTTGGCTCGCTGGACATCGAGACGCAGAAGCTGGTCAATGACTTTGCTCGCTATGCCTCGATGCGTGCACGGGCGGTCATCCGTGCCTCGATGCTCCTCAGGGAGCTGACGTCGGGTCATCGGTTGGATGCCCTGGATCGATTGTCGGGTGAATTCATCCGCCTGGTGGCATCACGTGAGCGCGAGGCCGGTCAATACCGGGTAGCGTTGTTCATCGTGGCGGGCATGTTGTTGTCCTACCTGGCCTGGGTGTTCTTCAATCTGCAGACAGTCTCCGAGCGTTTGAGCCGTTCGGTCAGGGATCTGGACTTTCACAAGTTCGTCACCGACGAACACGCGATCACCAGCATCACGGATGCTGCCGGGCGCATTACCTATGTGAACGACCATTTCTGTCAGCTTACCGGTTACGCGCGTGAGGAGCTGCTGGGCCAGACCCACCAGATCCTGAAGTCGGGACTGCACGACGAGACCTTCTATCGCGAGCTGTGGGAGACTATCGCCAGCGGTCAGGTATGGCGGGGCACCATTTGCAACCGTGCACGCGATGGCAGCCTGAAATGGTTCGAGACCACCATCGTGCCCCGACTGGACGAGCACGGTATGCCCTACGAGTATTTCGCCATTCGCACCGATGTCAGCGACAAGGTGAGTGCCGAGCGCCAGGTGGCCTGGCTGGCACGTATCCCCGAGGAAAGCCCGGAACCCGTGATGCGCCTGGATCGCGGTGGTCGCGTGTTGTATGCCAACGAGGCCGCGACGGAGCTGCTGAGAGAGCTCCAGGACCATTCGGGGCACTGGCTGCACGCCACCTGGCCGCAGGGCGTCCTGCTCGCCCTGGAGTCCGGATCCACCCAGGAGCTGGAGTTCCTGGTCGCGGAACACTACTACCATTTCTACCTGGTGCCGGTGATGTCCGAGGACTATGTGAACATCTATGCCCATGATGTCACCGAACGTCACAAGGCCGAGCTGCAGCTGTCTTTCCAGGCGCGGCATGACGCTCTCACGGGGCTTGCCAATCGTCGGGCCTTCGAGGCCATGCTGGATCAGGCCATCGACGATGCGCGCAGAGAAGGGCGGCACAGCATGTTGCTGTATCTGGATCTCGACCAGTTCAAGGTGGTCAACGATACCTGTGGCCATGTGGCAGGTGACGAGCTGTTGCGTCAGCTCGGCCGTGAGCTGGAGCACAGCATCCGCTCAAACGACGACATCGCCCGGCTCGGTGGTGACGAGTTCGCCGTGCTGTTGCGTAACTGTCCACGCGAGGTGGGGCTGGATATCGCTGAAAAGCTGCGCCGCCAGGTTACCGAGTTTCAGTTCCTGTGGGAGGACAAGTCCTTCCGACTGGGGGTGAGTATCGGTGTGGTCGAGATTCGCGCCGACTCGCAGGGGCGTGACGATGTGCTCGCCGCAGCCGACGTGGCCTGTTATGCCGCCAAGGACTCGGGACGCAATCGGGTGCACCTGTATCGCCTGGATGACGATCATGCTGCTGCGCGGCGTGATGAGATGCATTGGGCCGGGCGCATCCCGCAGGCGCTGGCCGACGACCGCTTCGTGCTGATGGTCCAGGCGGTGGTGCCGCTGCGACCCGAGGACGATGTACGGGGGCACTACGAGGTGCTGGTGCGCATGCTCAACGATGATGGCAGCATGATCCCGCCTGGCGCCTTTATCCCCGCCGCCGAGCGTTACGATCTGATGCCGGCAATCGACCACTGGGTCATCAACCGGGTATTCGCGTCGCTGCGCCGCCTGAAGGCGTGCGGCCAGGATCTCGTACGCTGGCGCTTCGCCATCAACCTGTGCGGCCCTTCGCTCAGCAACTCGCGGCTGCTCGACTTCATTGCCGAATCGGTGCAGTCGCTGGCCCTGCCTCCGGGACAGCTGAGTTTCGAGATCACCGAAACCGCAGCGGTGAGCAATCTCTCCGACGCGGTGGAGTTCATCCAGAAGCTCAAGGCGCTGGGTTGCGAGATCGCGCTCGACGACTTCGGTAGCGGCTTGTCCTCCTTCGCCTATCTGAAGAACCTGCCGGTAGATTTCCTCAAGATCGATGGCGCCTTCGTCAAGGATCTGCTCGACGATCCCATCGATGCGGCCATGGTCGAGGCGATCAACCAGATCGGGCACGTGATGCGCATCCGCACCATCGCCGAGTTCGTCGAGAACGACGGTATCCGCGAACGGTTGCGCGAGATCGGGGTGGACTTCGCCCAGGGCTACGGCATCGATCGCCCGCGCCCGCTCGACGAGTTGCTGGACCAGGCCTGCGGGCAGCCGGCCTGATGCCGGCTTACTTCACCCGCATGCCGGGTTGTGCGCCTGTGTCGGGCGAGAGCAGGAACAGCTCCGAACCGCCGGGGCCGGCGGCCAGCACCATGCCCTCGGAGACGCCGAAGCGCATCTTGCGCGGCGCGAGGTTGGCCACCATCACGGTGAGCCGTCCTTCCAGGTCCTCCGGCGCATAGGCCGACTTGATGCCGGCGAAGACGTTGCGCTGCTCGCCGCCCAGGTCGAGCGTGAGCCGCAGCAGCTTGTCGGCCCCCTCGACCTGCTCGGCCTTGACGATGCGTGCGATGCGCAGGTCCACCTTGGCGAAATCCTCGAAGGCGACCGTCGGCGCGATCGGCTCGATTCCTTTCGCCTTCGGGGAGGTGGCCGGTGCCTTTTGCGGCTCGGCCTTCAGGTCTTCCTTCGATGCCTCGATCATGGCTGTGATGCGTTCCTTCTCGACCCGGGTCATCAGCGGCTTGAACCTTTCGATGGTGTGATCGGTGAGCGGCTCGGCCTGGCTGTACCAGTCCATGGGCTCGATGTTCAGGAAGGCCTCGGCGTCGGCCGCCAGCTTCGGCAGGATGGGCTTGAGATAGCCCACCAGTACCCGGAACAGGTTGATGCCGGTGGAGCAGATCGCCTGCAGCTCCGCCTCGCGGCCTTCCTCCTTCGCGATCACCCAGGGCTTGTGCTCGTCGATGTACTGGTTGGCGCGGTCGGCCAGCGCCATGATCTCGCGCACCGCGCGGCCATACTCGCGCGTCTCGTAGTGCGTGGCGATGGACTCGCCGGCGGCGACGAACTCGTCGTAGAGGGCCAGTTCGCCGCATTCTGCGGACAGGCGACCGCCGAAGCGCTTGTGAATGAAGCCCGCGCAGCGGCTGGCGATGTTGACCACCTTGCCTACCAGGTCGCTGTTCACGCGCTGGGCGAAGTCCTCGAGGTTGAGGTCGATGTCGTCGACCCGTGCGCCCAGTTTGGCGGCGAAGTAGTAGCGCAGATACTCCGGGTTCAGATGCTCCAGGTAGGTGCGCGCCTTGATGAAGGTGCCGCGCGACTTGGACATCTTGGCTCCGTCCACCGTGAGGAAACCGTGCGCCCAGACCGCGCTGGGCTTGCGGAACCCGGCACCGTGCAGCAGCGCCGGCCAGAACAGGGCGTGGAAATAGACGATGTCCTTGCCGATGAAGTGATAGACCTCGGCATCGGAGTCGGTGTCCCAGAAGGCGTCGAAGTCGATGCCCTCGCGTTCGCACAGGTTGCGGAAGCTGGCCATGTAGCCGATGGGGGCGTCCAGCCAGACGTAGAAGTACTTGCCTGGCGCGTCCGGGATCTCGAAGCCGAAGTAGGGTGCATCGCGGGAGATGTCCCAGTCGTTCAGCCCCGCCTCGAACCACTCGTCCAGCTTGTTCGCCACCTCGGGCTGGACATGGCCGGCGCGGTGCCAGTTGCGCAGCACCTGCTCGAAGTCGGCCAGGCGGAAGAAGATGTGCTCGGACTCGCGGGTGACCGGGGTGGCGCCGGAGACGGCCGAACGCGGATTCTTCAACTCGGTGGGGGCATAGGTGGCGCCGCAGGCTTCGCAGGAGTCGCCGTACTGGTCGGTTGCGCCGCAGCGTGGGCAATCCCCCTTGATGAAGCGGTCGGGCAGGAACATGCCTGCCTCGGGGTCGTAGGCCTGCTCGATGGTGCGACGCACGATGTGTCCGGCGTCGCGGTTGCGTTCGTAGATCCGGGCCGCCAGCTCGCGGTTCTCGGGTGAGTGGGTCGAGTAATAGTTGTCGAAGCCGATGTGGAAGCCGGCAAAGTCCTCCGTGTGCTCCTTCCAGACCCGAGCGATCAGTTCCTCGGGCTTGATGCCCTCGGCGTGCGCGCGCAGCATGATGGGAGTGCCGTGGGCGTCGTCCGCGCACACGTAGTAGCACTCGTGGCCGCGCAGTTTCTGGAAGCGCGCCCAGATATCAGTCTGGATGTATTCGACCAGGTGTCCCAGGTGGATGGACCCATTGGCATAGGGGAGGGCACTGGTGATCAGGATCTTGCGGCGTTGCTCGGACATGAGGTTCGAACCCGGGTTGGCTGAAGGCGCGAATTATCCCACAAGTGCCGTGTCGGCGGGATGGCCCTGTGACCCGGGTTTGTCCTTCCCCGGCCCTCCCCGTGCGCGGGGTGGGGGCGGTCGCGCGGCGCGTCGTGTCTCGTGCTCGTTGGACGGCACCTCCGTGCCTCAGCGAGCGCAGCGCCTCCTGCCCTGCATGCGGGAGAGGTCGGGAGGGAGATAAACCCGAGCAATACGGTTGGGTTTGTCCGGGGGCAGATGGTAGAATTGCCAACCAGTACCCAATTCAACCGCATGGCATCGCGCGCAGCGCGGTCCGCAGGAGTATCACACATGGCTGAAGTCACCCAAGAATCCATCGAAGAGGCCCTCAAGGGCTATGTCGAACCTCACCTGGGTACCGACCTGGTCACGGCCAAGTCCATCAAGGACATCGTCATCGATGGCGACAAGGTCAAGGTCAAGGTGGTAATGGGCTTTCCGGTCAAAAGCGTGCAGGACGAGATCGCCGGCGCCGTGAAGCAGGCCTGCGAGTCGGTCGAGGGCGTGAGCCAGTGCGAGGTGGACCTGAGCTGGGAGATCGCAGCCCACTCGGTGCAGAAGGCACTCAAGCCTATCGACAACGTAAAGAACATCATCGCCGTGGCCTCTGGCAAGGGCGGCGTGGGCAAGTCCACCACCGCGGTCAACCTGGCACTGGCGCTGTCCGCCGAGGGCGCGCGCGTGGGTATCCTGGACGCCGACATCTACGGCCCCTCGCAGCCGCGCATGCTGGGCATTTCCGGCAAACCGGAATCGAAGGATGGCAAGACCCTCGAGCCCATGACCAGCTATCACCTGCAGGCCATGTCCATCGGCTTCCTCATCGACGAGGAGACACCGATGATCTGGCGTGGTCCCATGGTCACCCAGGCGCTTGAGCAGCTGCTCAACGACACCAACTGGGACAGCCTCGACTACCTGGTCATCGATCTGCCGCCGGGTACCGGCGACACCCAGCTCACCCTGGCGCAGAAGGTGCCGGTCTCGGGCGCGATCATCGTCACTACCCCGCAGGACATCGCCCTGCTGGACGCGCGCAAGGGCTTCAAGATGTTCGAGAAGGTGGAGGTGCCGATGCTGGGCATCGTCGAGAACATGTCCATCCATATCTGCTCCAATTGCGGTCACGAGGAGCACATCTTCGGCGAGGGCGGCGGCCAGCGCATGGCCGAGGAATACGGGGTGGAGTTCCTGGGTGCCCTGCCGCTGGAGAAGCGCATCCGCGAGCAGACCGACTCGGGCAAGCCCACCGTGGTCGCCGACCCCGAATCCCGCTCCTCGCAGATCTATCGCGAGATCGCACGCAGGGCCGCGGCCAGGCTCTCGCGTCAGGCCAAGAGCTACGCCGCCAAGTTCCCCAACATCGTCATCCAGAACAACTGAGCGGCTCGCCGTTCAGGTGTCTCGCAAGGGCCCGCCTCGGCGGCCCTTTGTTTTATGGGGAAACCACGAAGGGCACGAAGGACACGAAGTTTTTCGCTGTCGACCATCATGGGCAGGAGTGGTCCGCCATGGAGCAGGCGCTTTTCCGCTGAAACGGCCTGGACAGGCCCTCTCAAGCCCTTTGTGTTCTTCGTGGTTGTCGGAAAGTGAATACGGGGGTCAGAGCGACCCCCAGCTGTCCTTGCGGCGGCGCAGGCGCAGGTGGGGCAGGATCAGGCCGATGAGGATGCCGGCGATGGTGACGCCGCCGCCGATCATGAACCAGCGTTGCGCGCTGTTGTTTTCCAGTTCGCGCTTTTCCTGCTTGAGTTCTTCGTTGCTGCGAGTCAGTTCGGCGACCTGCTTGCGCAGCTCGTTGCGTTCGTTGGCAATGCGTACCGCGTTGGCGGAGGTGCGCTTGAGTGCGGCCAGTTCCAGTTCGATGCGCTTTTTTTCGGCCTGCAGCGACTCGTGCTCCCGGCTGAGGCGATTGTGCCGTTCGGTCAGGTCGGCCAGCTTGCGTTGCAGTTCGCTGGGTGCGGTCTTGAGGGCGGCGACTTCGGCCTCGAGTGTGGCGAGCTGTTCGCGAGCCACCGGGTGATCGAGCAACTGGCGGCTGAGCACGAAGCCTTCCTTGCCGTTGGGCAGGCGCACGCGCGAATAGCCGGTCGCCCGGTTGCGTGAAAGTACCTGCACGGGGGTGCCGGACTTGATCATGCTGATGATCTTGTGCCGCGGGCTCTCGCCGCTGCGCACGGTGATCTTGAATTCATCGGTGACCCAGGCGCGTTCGGCCAGTGCCTGGCTGGCCAGCAGTAACAGGGTGATGAACAGGTATCTTCTCACGGTCGTGATCCTCTACAGCTTGATCAGGCACCACCGGCATCCGGTGCGGTGTGGGGAAAGCATATTACGTGTTGAGCGCCGATGCGTACGCGAACTCGTTCACCCGTCGCATGGTCGTGATGGCTGGGGAACAGGGCGAGCAGGCGGGTGCCGGCCTCCGATTCCAGCGTGTACAGTATTTCGGTGCCCCGGAAGGCGCGTTCGACCACCTTGAGCTGGAGCGGGCTCTGATCGTCCGGTACCACGTCGTCGGGACGCAACAGGATGTCCACCTTGTCTCCGGCCTGGGCGCGACAGGAGCAACGGTTGGCCTCCAGTACGCCAAATTCGGTCTGAAAACGGGCAGGTGCCAGGATCTTTCCGTCGATGAACACGCCCTGACCGATGAAATCGGCGACGAAGCGGTCAGCCGGCTCATGGTACAGGTTGTAGGGGGTGTCCCATTGCAGAATGTGTCCCTGGTGCATGACGCCAACGTGGTCCGACATGGCGAAGGCCTCGTGCTGGTCGTGAGTCACCAGGATGGCCGTGGTGCCCTGGTCGCGAAGCAGGTCCCGGACTTCCAGGCCCAGACGCTCGCGCAGTTCGACATCGAGATTGGAAAAGGGTTCATCCATCAGCAGCAGTGTCGGTCGTGGCGCCAGTGCGCGTGCCAGGGCCACCCGCTGCTGTTGCCCGCCCGAGAGTTCGTGTGGATAGCGTTTGCCGAGGTCATGCAGTCCGACTGCGGACAGCAGCTTTCGTACCCGCTGGTGGCGCTCGGAAGGCGACAGTCCTTGCAGGCCGAAAGCGATGTTCTCGGCTACGGTGAGGTGCGGAAACAGGGCGTAGTCCTGAAACACCATGCCAATGTGGCGTTGTTCCGGTGGTACCAGGCGGTCGGGGGTGGAGACGACCTGGTGGTCGATCAGGATTTTTCCTGTGCGTACCGGTTCGAATCCGGCGATGGCGCGCAGGGCCGTGGTCTTGCCGCAGCCGCTGGCTCCCAGCAGGCTGACGATCTCGCCCCGGTTGACGTGAAAGGACAGGTGTTCGACGACCGGGCGCTCATCATAGGCGACCGCAATGTCATCGACCTTCAGCAGCGGCATGGTTCAACCGGCGAGCAGGAATTCGAGCAGCGCCTTCTGCGCATGCAGGCGGTTCTCCGCCTCGTCCCAGACCACGCTGTCGGGCGCGTCGAGCACCTCGGCCTCGACCTCCATGCCACGATAGGCCGGCAGGCAGTGCATGAACAAGGCGTCCGGTGTGGCGAGCGCCATCAATTCGCGGGTGACCTTGTAGGGCGCGAAGGCGGTCTGCCGGTGCTGCTTTTCCTCTTCCTGACCCATGCTTACCCAGGTATCGGTGACCACCAGGTCGGCGCCTTCGATTGCCGCAGTCGGGTCGCGCACGATCTGCGCACGCTCTCCGGCGGCGGCGAGGATGTCGGCGTCGGGCTCATAGCCCTCGGGGCAGGCGACACGCAGTTGGAAGTCGAACTGGCGCGCGGCATTGATATAGGAATGGCACATGTTGTTGCCATCACCCACCCAGGCCACGGTGCGTCCCCGGATATCGCCGCGATGCTCGAAGAAGGTCTGCATGTCGGCGAGCAGCTGGCAGGGGTGATACAGGTCGGTCAGGCCGTTGATCACTGGTACCTGTGAATGTTCGGCAAAGCGTTCGACGTTGTCGTGCGCAAAGGTGCGAATCATCACGCAATCGACCATGCGCGAGAGGACACGGGCAGTGTCCTCGATGGGTTCGCCGCGCCCGAGCTGGGTGTCGCGTGGCGACAGGAACATGGCCGAGCCGCCGAGCTGGCTCATGCCGGTCTCGAAGGAGACACGGGTGCGTGTGGACGATTTCTCGAAGATCATCGCCAGCACCTTGCCTTGCAGGGTGGCATGGGGTTCGCCCGCGCGTTGCAGGCGCTTGAGTTCGCTGGCACGCTGGATGATGCCTCGCAGTTCTTCGGGGCTCAGGTCCAGCAGGGTGAGGAAGTGTCGGATACGGCTCATGGCGGGCCTCGCGTTCAGAACTGGGCGAGAAAATCGCGGATCAGGCCGCTGAGCGTGGCGACCATCTGCTCGGCTTCCGCGTCACTGAGGATCAGCGGTGGCAGCAGGCGGACCACGGTCTCGGCGGTGACATTGATCAGCAGACCGGCCTCCAGCGCGCGTCCCACCAGCTCGCCGCAGGGGTGGTCCAGCTCGATGCCGATCATCAGGCCGCGGCCGCGGATCTCGCGCACGCCGCTCACATCCTCGAGCGCGGAGGCGAAGTCGTCGAGCAGCTTCTCGCCCAGCAGCGCGGCGTGTGCCGGCAGGTCGCCGGTACGCAGGGTGTCGCAGACCACCAGGCCGGCGCGGCAGGCCAGGGGGTTGCCGCCAAAGGTCGAGCCATGGTTGCCAGGGCCGAAGAGTTCGGCCGCCTCGCCACGCGCCAGGCAGGCGCCGATGGGCACGCCATTGCCCAGGGCCTTGGCCAGGGTCATGACATCGGGCACCACATCGGTGTGCTGGAAGGCGAAGAAGCGGCCGGTGCGGCCCATGCCGGTCTGGATCTCGTCGAGCATCATCAGCCACCCTTGCTCGTCGCACAGGGCGCGGATGCCCTCGAGGTAGCCTTCGGAGGGGATACGCACGCCACCCTCGCCCTGGATGGGCTCGACCAGCACCGCGACCACGTCGGGCTGGTTGTCGGCGACCGCGCGCAGGGCGTCGAGGTCGTCGTAGGGGACGCGTACGAAGCCCTGTACCAGGGGCTCGAAACCGGCCTGCACCTTGCGGTTGCCGGTGGCGCTCAGAGTGGCCAGGGTGCGGCCGTGAAAACTGTTCTCCATGACCACGATGGCGGGGTTCTGGATGCCCCGGCGGTGGTCATGCAATCGCGCCAGCTTGATGGCGGCCTCGTTGGCCTCGGCTCCCGAGTTGGCGAAGAAAACCCGGTCCATGCCCGAGAGCTGGCACAGTGCCTCGCCCAGTTTCTCCTGCTCGGCAATGCCATACAGGTTGGAGACGTGCAGCAGGCGGCCGGCCTGGTCGGACAGGGCGGCGGTGAGCGCGGGATGGGCATGGCCCAGGGCGCAGACAGCGATCCCGCCCAGCGCGTCGAGGTAGCGTCGGCCTTCGGTGTCGGTTAGCCAGGCCCCCTGCCCCTGGGCGAAGGTCACGGGCAGCCGCTGGTAGGTGTGCATCAGTACGTCGGTCATGACGGCGATCCGGTTTTCCATCGAAACAAAAAAGGCGGTCTCGGGTTGCGAGGACCACCTCCGTGAGCCGCTCCACCGGCGACAAGGGGCGGAAAATACCGCCATTTGCGCTGCCGATCAAGTACCTGTCCTGGTTCAATGCATTTGAGACACCGAGACGCCAGGAACCTCATGCCTGCAGGCGTGAAGATATGCGGCAGGGGGCTGTATTTCGCCTTGACGGCCAGCACGCCTTTATCCTGATCGCCTTTCCGGTAAGTCGGCCACTGCCGGATGCGAGGCCTCTTCTTCTTTGTCCTCGGAGGCTCACATCTTTCGGTATCGGATCGGGGGCAGTGAATGTCTGCATGCGAGAGAGGGGTATGTCCGCCGCAAAAAAGTAACAAATTGTCGCAGGGGGAACGAAAAAGGCCCGGCAGGATACCCCTGCCGGGCCTTGGTGTGGAATGGAGTCCGTCAGGTCATCCCATCGGCAGGAAGCCGCCGTGACCGAAACCCACCATGCTCATCAGCATGGGAATCGACAGCAGGGTGTTGGTACGCGAGGCGTACAGTGCTACCACCTTGGCCTTGGCAATCTCTTCGGGTGCGGCAGAAACCATGCCGAGGATCTTCTTCTGGTTGGGCCAGATGAACACCCAGACGTTGAACAGCATGATGGTGCCCAGCCAGGCGCCCACGCCGATACGCTCCATGCCGCCGGTAAGCATGAAGGCATTGACGATACCGTCCATGCCGCCACCGATCTGTGCCAGGCCGGACACACCGGTCAGCCAGGTGGCCACGGCTGCCCAGCGGAAGTACAGCAGGGCACGCGGGGCGACATACTTGTTGATGGCGGCCGGACCCGGCTCCTTGTCGGCCAGCGCGGCGGCCACGGCCGGCACCTGTACGAAGTTGAAGTAGTACAGCAGGCCGATCCAGGTGATACCGACGATGACGTGCAGCCAGATGGTCAGGCTCAGCCCGTTACCGGATGCACCCATGGCCAGGGTAATGCCAACAGCCAGAATGACGCCGACCAGTACGGTGGCCCAGGGATTCTTCAGTGGGTTCATGGATGCTCTCCTATGCGTTATCTCACGATGATTCTAGTGATTGTAGGTGATGATTGTGGATTATTTAGTCCAACTATTTTACTTGGTTACTGGGTGGGGATCAATCATCGCTCATGACAGCCGGTGGGTGCTTGCGCGACAATGCACCGATGAACCCTGCCGAGCTCAATATCTTCGCCAACCGTCTGGACGCCATCTGCGAGGAGATGGGCCTGGTGCTGCGCAATGCGGCCTTCTCGCCCAACATCCGCGACCGGCTCGATTTTTCCTGCGCCATCTTCGACGCCGATGGCGCGCTGTGTGCGCAGGCGGCACACATCCCGGTGCACCTGGGGAGCATGGCTTTCGCCATGCACGACGTGGTGGCTGGCATCGACTGGCGGCCGGGCGACCAAGTGGTGTTCAACGACCCCTACCTGGGAGGCACGCACCTGCCGGATGTGACCCTGGTGGCACCGGTGTTTGTCGACGGCGAGTTGGCCGCCTTCGTGGTCAATCGTGCGCATCATGCCGATATCGGCGCCGCACGCCCCGGCAGCATGCCGGTGTCGCGTTCGCTCGATGAGGAAGGGGTGGTGATCCCGCCGACCCACCTGGTACGCGAGGGACGCCTGGACCAGTCCCTGCTTGCGCGCATCACCGCGACCACGGGCAATACACGTGAGTCGATGGGCGATTTCTCGGCGCAACTCGCGGCGAATCGCGCCGGCTGTCGGGCCTTGTCGGTGCTGATCGCGCGTGAGGGGCTGGGACGTTTTCGCGCAGGACTGGCGGCCCTCGATGCCTATGCCGAGCGCCTGGCGCGGCATGCCATCGGCGCCATCCCCGATGGCGAGTACCGCTTTGAAGATCTGCTCGACGACGATGGCCAGGGGCAGTACGAGATCCCCATTCGCCTGCGGTTGCGCATCGACGGCGAGCGGGCCGCGCTGGACTTTACCGGCACTGCCGCGCAGGTGGAGGGCAACGTCAACTGCCCGCTGGCGGTCACCGCGGCGGCCGTACTCTACGTGTTCCGTTGTCTGATGCCGCCGCAGACCCCGGCCTGCGCCGGTGCCTTTCGGCCGATTGCGCTCACCGTGCCCGAGGGGTGCCTGCTCAACGCCCGGCGTCCCGCTGCGGTGGCCGCGGGCAATGTCGAGACCAGCACTCGCGTGGTGGACGTGGTGCTCGGCGCGCTGGCCCAGGCCCTGCCCGAGGCCATTCCCGCCGCCAGCCACGGCAGCATGAACAACATCGCCATGGGCGCGGGTGGCGAGCGCGCCTGGAGCTATTACGAGACGGTCGGTGGCGGCATGGGCGCGCATGCCACCGGCGACGGACTGGATGCGGTGCAGACGCACATGACCAACACGCTGAACACTCCGGTGGAGATCCTGGAGAACCATTACCCGCTGCGCGTGCGTCGTTATGCCGTCCGTCGCGGTAGCGGCGGTGTCGGGCGGCATCGCGGGGGGGGGATGGCCTGGTCCGTGCCTTCGAATTCCTGGCGCCGGCTCAGCTTACACTGCTCACCGAGCGGCGGCGGCATGCGCCCTGGGGGCTGGCCGGGGGCGCGCCGGGGCAGGTGGGGATCAATCGCCTGAACGACGAGGTGTTGCCGGGCAAGTGCGAGCGCGCGGTGCGCGCGGGCGATGTGCTGGTTGTCGAGACCCCGGGCGGCGGTGGCTGGGGTATGGCTGGGGAGGACGACTGAATGTGCGGTATCTGTGGTGAATGGCGGTTCGATGGTCCGGCACGCGTGGAGGCGATGTTGCCGACGCTGGCGCAGCGCGGGCCTGATGACGAGGGGCGCTGGTTGCACGAGGGCGTGGCGCTGGGGCACCGTCGCTTGTCGATCATCGACCTGTCCGAGCGATCGCACCAGCCGATGGTCGATGGCGAGTTGGCACTGGTGTTCAATGGCGCCATCTACAACTACCGCGAACTGCGCCGCGAGCTGCAGGCGCGCGGCCATCGCTTCGTCTCCGAGGGCGATACCGAGGTCATCCTCAAGGCCTACCGCGAATGGGGCGAGGACTGTCCGCAGCATCTGCACGGCATGTTCGCCTTCGCTATTCACGATGGTGCGCGCAACCGTCTGTTCTGCGCGCGCGACCGCTTCGGTATCAAGCCGTTCTACTACGCGCAAGGCGACGGCTGGTGGCGCTTCGCCTCGAATACCCAGGCACTGCTCGCCGCTGGCGGGGTCGATACCGCGCTCGACCCGGCGGCCCTGCACTTCCAGTACAGCCTGCACGGCGTGGTGCCGGCGCCGTATACCCTGCTGCGCGGCATTCGCAAGCTGGAACCTGCGCATGTGCTGATTGTCGAGGCCGATGGTGCGACCCGCCTGCGGCGTTACTGGGACCTGGATGTACGGCGCAGCGACACGGATCTCGCGCGCTCGGAAGATGAATGGGTCGAGTTGATTCACGACCGCCTGTTTGCTGCGGTGCGCCGGCGCAACGAGGTGGCCGATGTGCCGGTGGGTGTGTTGTTCTCCGGTGGGCTGGACTCCAGCCTGCTGGTGGCGCTGCTCGACGAGATCGGCATCGAGGGCTTTCACACCTTTTCGGTCGGTTTCGAGGACCAGCCGGAAGAGAAGGGCAGCGAGTTCGAGTATTCCGACCAGGTGGTCGAGCGTTTTCGGCCCATCCACCACAAGTTCCTGGTACCCAACGACGAAGTACTGAAACGTTTGCCCGAGGCGGTGGACGCCATGGCCGAACCCATGTTCGGGCAGGACGCGGTGGCCTTCTATCTGCTCTCCGAACAGGTCTCGAGACACATCAAGGTGGTGCAGTCGGGGCAGGGGGCAGACGAGGTCTTCGGCGGCTATTTCTGGTATCCGCGCATGGCCGCCGAGCACGCGGGTTCGCGCCTGGAGCGCTTCCGCAAGCACTATTTCGACCGCGATCACGACGAGATGCTGCGCATGCTCGAGGCGCGCTGGCACACTCGGGATGTCACCGGCGAGTATATCGCGCGCCGCCTCGACGACCCGCTCACCGACGACTTCATGGATGCGGTGTTCAAGTTGGACGTGACCACCCTGATCGTGGACGACCCGGTCAAGCGCGTGGACAACATGACCATGGCCTGGGGGCTGGAGGCGCGGGTGCCTTTCCTCGATCACGAACTGGTCGAGGTCGCCGCGCGCGTGCCCACTGAACTCAAGCTGCGCGATGGTGGCAAGTACCTGCTCAAGCGTATCGCGCGCGGGCGTGTGCCCGATGCGGTGATCGACCGGCCCAAGGGATACTTCCCCATGCCTGCGCTCAAGTACGTGCGCGGCGAGTTCCTGGGCTTCATGCGCGACATCCTCGATTCGCAGGCCTGTCGTCAGCGAGGCCTGTTCCGGCGCGACTATGTCGACCGCCTGCTCGATGCGCCCGAGATGCATCACACCCGCATCATGGGCAGCAAGCTGTGGCACCTGGCCCTGCTCGAGTTCTGGTTGCAGCGGCACAGGATCTGACGGCTGCCTTCCTCACCGGGGCGCCAATCGCATGGCCAGTTCGTGGTTTATCCCTGGCGCGCCCGCCCCTAGAATGTGTCTGTCAGTCATCCAGGGCCGCACCGGCGGTCCGCAACAGGCAAGAGGTGCCGCATTATGGACGTTCTGGAGAGGATCAAGCAGCAGGTCGAGTCCAACCCGATCATCATCTACATGAAGGGCACGCCGCAGTTTCCGCAGTGTGGTTTCTCTTCGCGGGCGGCGGCGGCCCTGCAGGACTGCGGGGAAAAGTTCGCTTATGTGAACGTACTGGCCGACCCCGAGATCTTCGAGAACCTGCCGCGTTTCGCCGACTGGCCGACCTTTCCGCAGGTGTATATCAACGGCGAGTTGGTCGGCGGCTGCGACATCACCCTGGAGCTGCATGCCAGCGGTGAGCTGCAGAAGATGGTCAAGGAGGCGGCGAAGCACTGGCCGAGTGCCGAGGAAGAGGGCGCCGGCTGAATCATCGGCCTTTCGCGCGACGTCAGTCCGGCGATTCGTCTGCCTCCAGCCAGGGGCGCGGGGTGTCCAGGGCGTGCCACTGGTTGACGATGTGGCAGAACAGTTCTGCCGTCTTCTCTGCGTCGTAGAGCGCGCCGTGCGCCTGGGCGGCGTCCCAGTCGATGCCGGCGGCCATCACCGCGCGCGCGAGCACGGTCTGACCGAAAGCCAGCCCGGCCAGGGTCACGGTGTCGAAGGTGCTGAAAGGGTGGAACGGGTTGCGCTTGTAGTTGCAACGTGCCACCGCGGCATTTAGGAAGCCCAGGTCGAAGAAGGCGTTGTGCCCCACCAGGATGGCGCGCTTGCAGCCGCTGGCCTTGACTGCTGCACGGATAGGCGCGAACAGGTCGCTGAGTGCCTGTTTCTCGGGTTTGGCGCCGCGTAGCGGGTTCCAGGGATCGATGCCGGTGAACTCCAGTGCCTTGGGGTCCAGGTTGGCGCCCTCGAAGGGGATCACGTGCTCGATGAAGGATTCGGCGGGATGTAGCCGACCCTCGTCGTCGATGCGCAGAGTTACCGCCGCGACTTCCAGCAGGGCGTCGCCAGCCGAGTCGAAGCCGCCGGTCTCGACGTCCACCACCACGGGCAGGTAACCGCGAAAGCGGCGGCTCATCAGGGGGTTGTAGGGTGTCTCGCTCACTGGCGGCAGGATAATGAAAGCCGCGTCGGCTGGCGAGGGGTAATTCCATTCAAGTTGACTCCATTGCGGCCGACAGGGGAGGGGAAGGCCGGGGGGCGACGGTTTCGGTAAAATCCGACTGACTTTGCCTTTGGCCTCCGCCTATAATTCGAAAACGGCGTCGGAATGTTCCGGCAGAAAAGAACTCGGCACAGGGAAGCTCAAAGCACCATGAACAGCCCCGTTCGCGCCAGCGGCACGCTGCGTACTCTCGCTCTCGTCGGTTTGCTCTTCCTCGGCGGTTGTGCGACCACCGATCCGGATTACGCCGATCCGCGCGATCCCCTGGAGGGGTTCAACCGGGCGATGTTCAGCCTCAACGATTTTCTCGACCGGGCGCTCATCAATCCCCTGGCCGAGGGCTATAACCTGATCGTGCCCTCGCCGGTGGACAAGGGCGTGACCAATTTCTTCAACAACCTGGAAGACATCACTTCGGCCATCAACAGCCTGTTGCAGTTCAAGGTCGGTCATGCCGCCACCGACCTCACCCGGGTGGTGGTCAATACCACGGTCGGGATCGGCGGGCTGTTCGACGTGGCCTCGCACCTCGACCTGCGACGCCATGAGGAAGACTTCGGTCAGACCCTGGGTACCTGGGGGGTGGCGTCCGGACCTTACCTGGTGCTGCCGATCCTGGGTCCGAGCACCGGGCGGGATGCCGTGGGCGTGGTGGTGGACTGGTTCACCGACCCGCTCACCTATGTGCAGGACGACACCGTGCGCTGGAGCCTGCGCGGGCTGAATCTGGTCGATACCCGTTCCGACCTGCTGAATGCCAGCCGGGTGGTCGATCAGGCCGCACTCGATCCCTACTCCTTCGTGCGTGATGCCTACCTGCAGCGCCGTCGCAGCGCGGTGTACGACGGCAATCCTCCGCCCGAGGAAGAAGAGGATTTCTGAGCGCTCGGGGCTCGCCTCGAACGGCCAGCAGCTCCATGGCGCTCTATCCCCCCATCCGCCCCTACGCGCGTCACGAACTGGCGGTCGGTGACGGGCGTCATGTCCTGTACGTCGAGGAGGTGGGCAACCCGGGAGGCATCCCGGCGGTGTTTCTCCATGGTGGGCCGGGTGGTGGCTGCGAGGCCTGGCATCGGCAGTTCTTCGATCCCGAGCGTTACCGGGTGATCCTGTTCGATCAGCGCGGTGCCGGGCGTTCGCGCCCGCACGCCGACCTCGTCGACAACACTACCTGGCATCTGGTCGAGGACATCGAGCGGCTGCGCCGGCATTTCGGTATCGAGCGTTGGCTGGTGTTCGGTGGTTCCTGGGGCTCGACCCTGGCGCTGGCCTATGCCGAGACTCACCCCGAGCGGGTTGCAGCGTTGGTGTTGCGGGGGATCTTTCTGTGCCGTCCGCAGGAGATCCACTGGTTCTACCAGGAAGGTGCCAGCCGTATCTTTCCCGATTATTGGGAAGACTTTGTCGACCCAGTGGCGCCAGAGAGGCGCCATGATCTGCTCACGGCTTATCATGAACTGCTCACCGGCGAGGATGAACTGCGGCGCATGGCTGCGGCGCGTGCCTGGTCGGTATGGGAAGGGCGCTGCGCGACGCTGCAGAGCAACCCCGAAGTGGTGGCGCATTTTCGGGATCCGCACGTGGCGCTCGCCATGGCGCGGATAGAGAGCCACTATTTCATGCACGACGCCTTTCTGCGCCCCAACCAGTTGCTCGAGGATGCGCATCGGCTGAAGGGGATTCCCGGAGTCATCGTGCATGGGCGTTACGACATGATCTGCCCGGTGGAGAATGCCTGGGAGCTGCACCGGGCCTGGCCGGACAGCGAGCTGTCCATTCAGCCGGCCAGTGGTCATTCGGCGGGTGAGCCGGAAATCGCAGCGGCCCTGGTGGGGGCCACGGACTTTTTTGCCGAGCGCCTGGGCGGAGACTGAGCCCCTCAGGCCGAAGAGGCCCGGCGTGCCCGTTGGAGCAGTTCGGAGAGCACTTTGCTGTTTTCTTCCGACAGGCCGATGAGCTTGCCGCCCAGCCAGTAGCTGCCGCTGGTGTTGGCCGGGGTGATCCAGTTGACCCGGAAGCCGGTCGACAGCAGGGGCTGGTCGGGGTGTTCGGCCTGGCGCAGGTCGATCTGCAGGACGCCGCCGGCTTCGCACTGGGTCGATGCGAGGATCATCATTCCGTGGCGCGAAAGGTTGACCAGGGTGCCCAGCAGGGTGCCGTTGAGGTTGTCATAGACGAACAGGTTGAAGGCCAGTGCGTCGACGCGGGGCTCGCGGCGGCGTTCTTCGTTCATGAATGGTTACCTGTGGCAATGGAGGCTTCGAGTTTTTGTTTGATGCTGGCCAGTAGCTGAGAGAAGATTCCCTCGGTTTTCACCCGTGCCGGTCGCAAGGCGCCGCTTTCCAGGTCGGCAGCTGCCTGTTCGAGCGTCATTCGTGCGCGTTTGAGGCCGTGTTGGTCAACGAACAATACATGTCGCGTGTGGGGGTTGGACCACAATAGCTTGACCATCAGGGGTTGGTCTGCCGGGTTCTTCTGCAGGAAGAACCAGCTGCCGACCGGGATCTGCAGCACTCGTGCAATGGCCTCTTCGTCCGCCGGAGGAGACGGTTCTGCTTCGACAGGCGCCTCCCCTTCCATGGCGATGGGGGGCGGCTCCGGTTCGCTGATGGCCGATTCGGCGATGGTGCTGTCCAGGTTCCTTACGAACAGTCCGATCTTGTCCTGGTAGTGTGGCAGGAGCCGGATGATCTGCCCTTGCAGGCGTTCACCTGCGGCACGGGCTCCTTCCAGGTCGCTTGTTCCCATGCTGTCGATGAGCTGGATCGCGGCATCCAGGGCATCGCGGCAGTCCGGGTGTTCGACATCCAGGTTGTTGCGCAGCAGCAGGCTGAGGTAGTCGGTAAAGATGGTATGGAAGAAGATGCGCACCGCGGTGGGCAGGCGATGTTCACGCAACAGGGTCTGGGTCGCGGATTCGGCAGTCTGACGTGCACGGGTGAGCATGGTCTGGCCCTTTTCCGCATCCAGCGTGCGTTTCTCGGCGACCTTCTTGGATTGTTCGAGCTGGATGGCCTTGCGGTCCAGCTCCTGGTTCAGGTGTGCGTAGTCGGGCTTGCCGTTGGAATCGAGGATCTTGCGCACACAGTATTGAAGCGTGGGGTCGACCCAGCGGATGCCCAGTTGCAGCATGCGGTCGAGCAGCAGGCGTGCGGGATGCTGGGCATCCTGAAGAAACCCGGGATCGTTGACGGCGATCTTCAGGTACGGGGTGTGCAGGTGACTGAGCAGGGTCTTGAGTTGGGGAGAGAGCTTGTCGTCGTCGAGGATCGCTTCGAACAGCATGCCGACGATGTCAATGGCATTCTGTTCGCGCTCGACCACCTTGCGCGATCCCCCCATGAGGGCATGGATCAGGGCGCGCTGCTTCTTCAGTGTTTGACGGACCTTGAGCAGCAGCTCCTTGTCGATGACGACCTTGTCGTCGCGCGTGACCAGCAGTTGCGATGCCGGGTTGGGGGCTTGTTGCGCCAGTTGGGGAGAATCCAGGGCCTCGTTGACCCGCTGCCGGCTCTCTTGTGGCGGTACCGGCGGATAATTGGCGGGTGGTTCGCTCAATTCCTTGTAGGCGCGGCGCCGGCGTTGCGCGGAGAGCAGGCGTGAGATCTCCGTCATGGTCTGTTCGGCGGTGGGCGCCGGAGGAGGGGGCTCGGATGCCGGGTCGTTGAATACCGAGTCAGCCCCCTCGGGATTGTCGTCGTGTTGCTGAACGGGATCACGTTTCTGCTGGACTATGGTGTATTTGACCGTCGGCAACACGCCGGCATCGGCGAGACGCTGGTTGATTTCGGAGACGGCGACATCGAGTTCGGCCATCACGTAGCGGTCGAACAGGGTAAACAGTACCAGCAGGGCCCGGCTGGGAATGTCCAGCGCCTCGATGGCGTGCTCATAGGCGTTGGCGACGCGCTTGGGATTGAGCGGCAGATCGTCCAGCGTGAACTTGCGGCCGCCGTGGATGGCTGACATGCGTTGCTTGAAGGCATGAAAGTTCTGCTGGTTCCGCAATGCGCAGTTGTTGGCGATGGTCTCCAGCGCCACCGAGCGTTCATAGGCTTCACGTTCCAGCAGGCTGAGGGTTTCTTCGCCCAGCGTGGGTTTGTGCTGGATGTTGGAGTCTTCCTCCTGGCGTATCAATTCATCCCGGAAACTGGCGAGAAGGGTATCTCCCCGCATGGCCAGCAGGTGTTGGGCATCGAAGAAAGAAGTTTGCAGGTCCACGCTCTCGGATTTTGCGGCAAAGTCCACCAAGGTCTCGCCGACATTGTCGAGCAGCAGGTTGAGGCCATCACACAAGCGCTGAATCGTCTGGTTACGCCAGGTGTCGAGCGTGGTCTGGGGGGTCGGATTCATTCACTTTCCATAGCGATGCCGTTTCGGATCCAATATAGCCGCGAGAGTCGCGGAATACCATCCGTAAAGTATTCAGTATATTTGGCAGAGCAGGGTGTCAAGTCAATGATGGGCAGTCTTGTCGATGAAAAGCCAGCACGCGATCTCGACTTCACGGACCCGGCACTGAACCGCCCCGGGTTTCCCGGAGACTCCATTTCTTGAGAGGATAGAGTCTATGGATACGAGCAAGAGATATTCCCCTGAGGTCCGGGAACGGGCGGTTCGCATGGTGTTTGATCATCAGGGCGAGCATGATTCCCAATGGGCGGCGATGACCTCCATCGCGGCCAAGATCGGCTGTACTGCGCAAATGGGTGAGACAGGCCGAGCGTGATCAAGGACTGCGTGAGGGTCTGACGACGTCGGAGCGCGAGCGGCTCAAGGCCTTGGAACGGGAGAACCGGGAGCTGAGGCGGGCCAACGAGATTCTGAAGACGGCGTCGGCTTTTTTTGCCCAGGCGGAGCTCGACCGCAAACTGAAGAGATGATCGCGTACATCGACGATCACAGGGATCGTTACGGGGTCGAGCCGATCTGCGCGGTGCTGCCGATCGCCCCGTCCACCTACTATGAGCACAAGGCCCGTGAGGCCGATCCACAGCGACTGCCGCGGCGATTGCAGCGGGATCGCGCCCTGTCAGACGAGATTCGACGGATCTGGGAAGAGAACTTCCAGGTGTACGGTGCCAGGAAGGTATGGCGGCAGCTCAACCGGGAAGGCATCGAGGTAGCCCGCTGCACGGTGGAACGCCTGATGCGTGTCATGGGGTTGCGGGGTGTGGTGTGAGGCCGCCGTTGCCGGACAACGATCGGCGACACGACGGCGGAACGACCACTGGACCGGGTGAAGCGGCAGTTTACTGCCACCCGCCCGAATCAGTTGTGGGTGGCGGACATTACCTACGTGGCGACTTGGACAGGGTTTGTCTATGTGGCGTTTGTCGTGGACGTCTATGCCCGACGGATCGTGGGCTGGCGTGTCTCCCGGTCGCTGAAGACCGACCTGGTGCTGGATGCGCTGGAGCAGGCGCTATGGTCGCGCCAGGACACAGAGGGCCTGGTGCACCACAGTGACCGAGGCTGTCAGTACCTGTCGGTGCGCTACACGGAGCGCCTGGCCGGGGCCGGCATTGATGCCTCGGTCGGTAGCCGAGGGGACTCCTATGACAACGCTCTGGCAGAGACGATCAACGGTCTGTACAAGGCCGAGGTTATCTACCGGCGAGGCCCCTGGAAGCATAGGGAGGCGGTCGAATATGCCACTTTGGAGTGGGTGGACTGGTTCAACCACCGGCGGCTGCTGGAGCCTATTGGCAACGTGCCACCGGCGGAGTTGGAAGCGGCGTATTATCGCCAACAGAAAGAGTCTGCCAAGGCGGCCTGACTCAAACAAAACAGTCTCCGGAATATCCGGGGCGGTTCAGCACTGGCGTTGCAGACCCCCTTGTGGTCAAGTTGCGGGTCCGCGCGGGTTCTGGAAGTTCTGAACAAGTGCTTTATTCCCCTCCTCCCATACGAGGGGGAGGCCGGGAGGGGGAGTACCGGCAAGTGTTTCTCCTCCCTCCCGAGTGCTCCCGCAAGCGGGGGATCTGGTCGAAAATCCCCTGGTTTGTCCGAAGGGTTGGATAGATAGATGATCGGATTACTGCAACGCGTTTCCGAGGCCCGGGTGCGAGTCGCCGGCGAGGTGGTCGGCGAGGTGGTCGGCGAGATCGGCCCGGGCCTGCTGGTGCTGGTCGGGGTGCAGCGCGACGATACCGAGGCGCGTGCCGAACGCCTGCTCGAGCGTTTGCTTGGCTACCGGGTGTTCGCCGACGATACCGGGCGCATGAACCGCTCCCTGCGCGAGGTCGGCGGTGCCCTCTTGCTGGTGCCGCAGTTCACCCTCGCCGCCGATACCCGCAAGGGCGCGCGTCCCAGCTTCTCCAGTGCCGCGCCACCGGATCTGGGACGGCGGCTGTTCGACCACCTGGTGGCACGCGCGCAAGCTGCCCACCCGCAGGTCGCTACCGGCGTGTTCGGTGCGGACATGCAGGTGGCGCTGGTCAACGAGGGGCCGGTGACCTTCTGGCTGGAGACTTGACGGTTTCTGTTAGAATGGCCTTTTCGTTCACACAGCCCGGAGAACTCGCCGGATGGCACGCACTGCCCGCGTAGAGCGCAACACCCTCGAGACCCGCATCACCGTCGGTCTGAACCTCGACGGCACCGGGCAGGCGCGCCTGGAGACCGGCGTGCCCTTTCTCGAGCACATGCTCGAGCAGATCGCCCGTCACGGGCTGATCGACCTGGAGATCGTCGCCGACGGCGACCTGCACATCGACGCCCACCACACCGTCGAGGACATCGGCATCACCCTGGGTCAGGCTTTCGCGCAGGCGCTCGGCGACAAGAAGGGCATTCGCCGCTACGGACATGCCTACGTGCCGCTGGACGAGGCGCTCTCGCGCGTGGTGCTCGACCTGTCCGGTCGCCCGGGGCTGGACTTCCACGTCGATTTCACCCGCGCGATGATCGGCAGTTTCGATGTCGATCTGTTCCACGAGTTCTTCCAGGGCTTCGTCAACCATGCCCTGGTGACCCTGCATATCGACAACCTGCGCGGGGTGAATGCGCACCACCAGGCCGAGACGGTGTTCAAGGCCTTTGGCCGCGCGTTGCGCATGGCCCTGGAGATCGACCCGCGCATGGGGGATGCAGTGCCGTCCACCAAGGGCAGCCTGTAATCCCGGAGCCCCGCATGAGCCAGAAGATCGCGGTCATCGACTACGGTATGGGCAATCTGCGCTCGGTGTCCAAGGCCATCGAGCACGTTGCCGACGATGCCGAGGTGCGGGTCACCAACGATGCGGACTGGATTGCGCGTGCCGACCGGGTGGTATTTCCGGGGCAGGGCGCGGCGCGTGACTGCATGGCCGCCATCGGCGGGCGCCACCTCAACGAGGCAGTGCTGGACGCCGCACAGCGCAAACCCTTTCTCGGTATCTGCATGGGCCTGCAGGTGTTGATGGAGTGGTCCGAAGAGAATGGCGGGACCGAGCTGCTGGGCCTGTTCATGGGACGGGTGAAGCGTTTCGACGGTCTGGCGCGCGACGATCGTGGCCTGCCGCTGAAGATCCCGCACATGGGCTGGAGTCCGGTGGAGCAGCGCCGTGAGCACCCCTTGTGGGCGGGTATTCCCGATCATGCGCGCTTCTACTTCGTGCACAGCTACCGCGTGGTACCCGAGGACCCGAGTCTGGTAGCGGCGACCACCGACTACGGGGTGCGCTTCACCTCGGCGATCGCGCGCGACAACCTGTTTGCCTGCCAGTTCCATCCCGAGAAGAGTGCGGAGATGGGGCTGCGCCTGCTCAAGAATTTCGTCGAGTGGAGGCCCTGATGCTGCTGATCCCCGCCATCGACCTGAAGGACGGAAAGTGCGTGCGCCTGCGCCAGGGACGCATGGAAGACGACACCGTGTTCTCCGACAATCCGGTGGCCATGGCCGATCGCTGGGTGGCCGCCGGCGGGCGCCGCTTGCACCTGGTCGATCTCAACGGCGCCTTCGCCGGCGAGCCGGTCAACGGCGAGGCCATCGCTGCGATCTGTCGTGCCCATCCCGACACGCCCATCCAGGTCGGCGGCGGCATCCGCGACGAGGCCACCATCGAGGCCTACCTGGAGATCGGTGTGGATTTCTGCATCATCGGCACCCAGGCGGTGAAGGGCCCCGATTTCGTGGGTCGCGCCTGTCGGGCCTTTCCGGGGCATGTCATCGTCGGGCTGGATGCAAGGGACGGCCAGGTGGCGATCAATGGCTGGGCCGAGCTGACCGAATACCGGGTGATCGACCTGGCGCGGCGTTTCGAGGATGCCGGCGTTTCGGCCATCGTCTATACCGATATCGGCCGCGACGGCATGATGCAGGGGGTCAACGTCGAGGCCACCACGGCCCTGGCCGAGGCCATCGGCATCCCGGTGGTCGCTTCCGGTGGCATCACCGACCTGGATGACATACGCGCCCTGTGCGCGGCGCCCACCGACAACATCCTGGGAGCCATCACCGGGCGAGCCATCTATGAGGGTACGCTGGACCTCGCCGAGGGGCAGCGTCTGGCCGACGAGCTGAGCGGGGTCTGAGATGGGACTGGCCAAGCGCATCATTCCCTGCCTTGACGTGGACGCCGGTCGCGTGGTCAAGGGCGTGCAGTTCGTGGACATTCGCGACGCCGGCGATCCGGTGGAAGTCGCCCGTCGCTACAACGAGGAAGGCGCCGACGAGATCACCTTCCTCGACATCACCGCCACCTCGGACAACCGGGAGACCCTGGTGCACGTGGTCGAGCAGGTGGCCTCGGAGGTGTTCATCCCGCTCACCGTGGGCGGTGGCATCCGCAAGCCCGAGGATGTGCTCACCATGCTGCACGCCGGCGCCGACAAGGTGGCGATCAACTCCGCGGCGGTTAAAAATCCCGAATTTGTGCGCGAGGTCACAGAACGTTTCGGCTCCCAGTGTGTCGTAGTGGCCATCGATGCCAAGCGGGCGGGCGATCACTGGGAGATCTTCACGCACGGCGGGCGCAAGCCCACGGGGATCGACGCGGTGGAATGGGCGCGCCGCATGGCCGACTACGGCGCCGGTGAGATCCTGCTCACCAGCATGGATCGTGACGGCACCCGGATCGGTTTCGACAACGAGCTGACCCGTGCGGTGGCCGAGGCGGTGCCCATCCCGGTGATCGCTTCCGGTGGGGTGGGCGAATTGCAGCACCTGGTCGATGGCATCGAGATGGGCGGCGCGGATGCGGTGCTGGCCGCTTCGATCTTCCATTTCGGCGAATTCAGCATCGGCGAGGCCAAGCGCTACATGGCCGAGCACGGTGTGGAGGTGCGTTTGTGAGCGATATTCTCTACGAACTGGCCGCGGTGCTCAAGGTACGCAAGCAGGCCGATCCCGACAGCTCCTATGTGGCGCGGCTGTACCACAAGGGGTTGGATGCCATTCTCAAGAAGATCGGCGAAGAGGCCACCGAGACGGTGATGGCGGCCAAGGACGGGGTGCCGGAGAAACTCGTCTACGAAGTGGCTGACTTGTGGTTCCATACCCTAGTACTGCTGGCGCAGCAGGGGCTGGGGCCGGACGCTGTGCTGGAGGAGCTGCAGCGTCGTTTCGGGCTGTCGGGGCTCGAAGAGAAGGCCGCGCGCGACGAGCAATGAAATTTCTGGGCAATCGAGGCGTCTGAAGGTTCAGACACCCCCAACACGAGGAGAAGGCATATGGGTCTGGGCGGAATCAGTATCTGGCAATTGTTGATCATCCTGGTGATCGTATTGCTGCTGTTCGGTACCAAGCGGCTGCGCAACCTGGGCAGCGATCTGGGCAACGCGGTCAAGGGCTTCAAGAAGGCGGTGAGTGACAGCGAGAGCAAGCCCGAGGAGCCGCAGAAGCTGGAAGCCGAGAAAAAGGTGATCGAAGGCGAGGCAGTCAAGGAAGAAGACAAGAACAAGTCGTAAGCGATCCCGACCATGTTCCAGGATGTTGGATTCTTCGAGCTGGTGCTGATCGGCGTGGTGGCGCTGCTGGTGGTCGGTCCCGAGCGTCTGCCGAAAGTGGCGCGCACTGCCGGTATGTGGGTGGGGCGTGCGCGCCGCCTGGTGCGCAGCGTCAAGGACGACATCGATCGCGAGATCCAGGCCGAGGAATACAAGCGCCTGCTCGAGGAACAGAACCTGGCCGGGTCGGTGCACGAGATCATAGAGGACACCCGCAAGGAACTCGACGGGATCGGCAAGGATGCCGACGTCGCACCCGATGCCGGTGTGGCGCAGAAGGACAAGGCCAAGGGATGAGCGATACCCTCCCCGAACAGCCCTTCATGGCGCACCTGCTGGAGCTGCGTGACCGCCTGATGCGCTCGCTGCTGGCGGTGCTGATCCTGTTGCTGGCGCTGTTCCCCTTCGGCAACGATATCTATACCTTCATCGCCGACCCGCTGATGCGGGTGTTGCCCGAAGGCACTTCCATGATCGCCACCAAGGTGGCCTCGCCCTTCCTCACGCCGTTCAAGCTGTCGCTGGTGGCGGCGGTGTTCCTGGGCATGCCTTACCTGCTCTACCAGCTCTGGTCCTTCATTGCACCGGGCCTCTATCAGCACGAGAAGCGCCTCGCCCTGCCGCTGCTGGCCTCGAGCATCGCGCTGTTCTATCTGGGGGCTGTGTTCGCCTATGTGGTGGTGTTTCCGCTGATATTCGCCTTTCTCACCAGCACCGCGCCCGAGGGCGTGCTGGTGATGACCGACATCAGCGAATATCTCGATTTCGTACTCACCCTGTTCTTTGCCTTCGGTCTGGCCTTCCAGGTGCCGGTGGCCACCATCCTGCTGGTACTCGCCGGCATGACGACTCCCGACCAGCTGGCGGGCAAACGCCCCTATGTAGTGGTCGGTGCCTTCGTCATCGGCATGCTGCTTACCCCGCCCGATGTCATCTCCCAGACCCTGCTGGCGGTGCCCATGTGGATGCTGTTCGAGCTGGGGGTGTTCCTCTCGCGCCTGGTAGTGCGTGGGCGTGAGGAGGAGAAGGAAGACAGCATAGAGACCGAGCCGGCCATGGCGGCTGCGGGGGGCGGAATGGCGGCATCCGTCGCGGATACGGCAGACGAGGAGGATGCCTATCGTCCGCTCACCGACGAGGAGATGGAGGCCGAGCTGGATGCCATGGAAGACGAGGATGACGAAGACGACGAGGAGCCGCAGGAGAATACCGACTCTTCCGAACCCGAGCCTTTCGTACCCGATGCGGTGGACGAAAAGCTCGAACGGATGATGCGCCTGCGCGAGGAAGAGCGCTACGCCGAGGCCCGCAGCCTGCTCTACGAGGTACTGGCCGAAGGCAACGAGTTGCAGGTCCGCGTCGCGCGCAACATCCTCGAACAGCTCGACAGCTGAGTGGCGACCGCTTGAGGGGTAAGGTCGGGAGGGGGCCGGCTGAACCCCCGCTGCCATCCGGAGGCTGTATCCTTGTCCGGTATCCTCGACGCGGAGCCTCCCATGCACATCCCCTTTCTCCTGCTGCTGATCCTGGCGCTGCCCGCCGCGGCATTGCAGAACCGGCTGGCCGGTCATCCTTCGCCCTATCTCGCCATGCACGGCCAGGACCCGGTCGCCTGGCAGGACTGGAATCCGAAGCTGCTCGAGCAGGCGCAGCAGGAGGGGAAGCTGCTGTTCATCTCCAGCGGCTACTTCTCGTGCTACTGGTGCCATGTGATGCAGAAGGAGAGCTACCGCAATCCCGAGATCGCCGCCTTTCTCAATGCGCACTTCATTCCGATCAAGGTGGATCGTGAACTGCATCCAGCGCTCGATGCCTATCTGATCGACTACACCGAACGCACCACCGGGCGTGCCGGCTTGGCCGCTGAACGTGTTTCTGACGCCCGAGGGCTACCCCCTGGTGGGTATGAGCTATCTGCCATCCAAACAGTTCGCGCAGGTGATCGCCCGCCTGGCCGGCGCCTGGCGGGACGATCCATCCCGTCTGCGTCAACTGGCGCGTCAGGCCCTGCTGGAACTGACCGCCGACCCGGTAGGCAAGCTGCCCCAGCCGGTGTCCCCGGCGACCTTGCGTACCCGCTTCCTGCACCAGGTGCTGGCCCTGGCCGATCCGCTGGAGGGTGGCTTCGGTGAGCAGAACAAGTTTCCCATGATGCCGCAGCTCGAGGCCACCCTGCGCCTGTTGCACGGCAGGAAGCACAGGCCGCTCGATGCCTGGTTGCAGCTTACCCTCGACCAGATGAAGGATCAGGGCCTGCGCGATCACCTCGCCGGCGGCTTCTACCGCTATACCGTCGATCCGTCCTGGCAGGTGCCGCATTTCGAGAAGATGCTCTATACCCAGGCGCTGCTGGCACGGGTCTACCTGCTGGCGGCCGAGCGCTTCGATCGACAGGACTACGCGGACATCGCTGCCGAGACCCTGGACTTTGTGCGCGAGCGCATGCGCGGCCCACAGGGCCTGTTCATCGCCAGCTTCTCGGCGACCGACGAGGCCGGCGAGGAGGGCGGCAGTTATCTCTGGCACGAGGACGAACTGAAACATCTGCTCAAGGGCAAGGACCTGGAATTGGCGCGACGTTACTGGGCGATGAGCGGTGCTCCTTCGATGGATGGGGGGTGGCTGCCGAGAAAGGGGGAAACGGTAGAGGCCTTGGCGAAGGACATGAAGCAGACACCCGCGAAGCTGAAACAGCGCCTGAAGCGAATCCGCCAGCGCCTGCTGGCTGCACGCGACCAGCGGGACCTGCCGGCCGACACCAAGGCGGTGGCGGGCTGGAACGGCCTGATGATCGGCAGTCTGGCGATGGCGGACAAACGACTGCAGCGCGAGGATCTGGTCGAGGCGGCCGTGGCGCTGGCGCATCGCCTGCGTGAACGCCTGTGGCGGCAGGGGGCGTTGTGGCGTGCCCGTGATGGCGACCGCCCCGTGGGCGCGGCCGGCCTGTCCGACTATGCCTATGTGGCCGAGGGGCTGGATCGGCTGCTTACCGTGCGGCCCGATTCGCAACTGGCGGCCTGGCGCGACGAGCTGCTCGAACAGGCCTGGCAACGCTTTCATGCGCCGCGTGGCTGGCGCCTGGCCGAGCATCCCGACCTGCCGGGCATGGGGGAATCACCGGTGATCCAGGATGGGGCCTTGCCGGCCGCCGCCGCGGTGGTGCTGCGGTTGAGTCTGCGGAGCGGCGACCAACGCGCCCGTCAGGCCGCCGAAGAGGCCCTGCCACGTATCCAGGAGGAACCCTTCTGGTACGCGAGCTGGGTGGAGGCCCTGGTGGTGGGGCACAGCGAGGGCGAGGCCTGTAGTGAACCGGCGAAATGCCAGTAGGCTGGAACAAGCCGGGCAGTGCCGTCAGCGGGAGCGAAATCCGATCCGTCTTCAGTAGATCCTGTGAGAAACCCGAGATAGCGGATTGCCCTCCCCCCCTGTAGATCGACGAAGAACCAAATGAATGGCCCAAACATCGCCCTCCTTGACATGCCTGCACGCGATGCTGAGAGGGGCTTTGGACAATACCACAATTTATTAAATTTCATTAAGCATTTCCTATTGAGCCATATTTAGGAGGGCCTCTAACTTTAAATCTAGTTAAATTTATTATAATAGGCATCTCTAAGTCATTATGAACCATATATCCTTCATCCTTTCTCTTTTTGAAAAAGTAATGATTCACAAGCCAAGTGGCACTCCAAAGCGCAGCCACCCATCGATTATAAGTATTATCCGGGTCCTTGGACATTTTTTCAGGGTGCTTCAGGCTGGCCAGTTTTTTATACGCCTCCTTGATTAGTTCTTTTTTGGTCTCTAGACTCGTCCCGTACTTTTGATATCGATCGGTCAGGTCTTGATAATTTTCATAGCCGGCAGCAGAAAAAATCGAGTTTAGAAATTCTTCTTCAACACTTGAAAAAGAAGTAAGTCTATTATGATGTTTCCAATATCCAAAAAAATCTCTAATACCGATACCAAAATAAAAATTACGTGGCGATTTCTTTTTAACTTCACTATTTAGAAACCTCATATTTTTGCCCATCATATTGGTTTCCGCCACCAAATACCAAAATGCCGGCTCTACCATTGCCACGGATTTATCAACTGCGATGCAGCCTTTAAAATTAAGCATATCAAAAATAGTATTTTCTCTACTCCTCCATCCGCAAGTGGTATATTCATTTTTAATATTATAATATGCATCTCTTACTCCAAAGTTTCCCTTCCATTCTCTTGCATTAGCAATACCTGGTGGCATATCTTCACGATTCATAGCTTTGGCATCTTTGCCATAAAGCCCAGGTATCATGGCTGCAGCAGCAATACCTGCCGCTTTTTTCATAATATCTCTTCTTGAAGGGTCTTGAGGCGGTTTTTCAGATTCTTTACAAGCAACTCTCAAAGCCTCGGCTTCGGTCAGATCAGAATCGTCCTGCTTGATGTCATTTGGCGTTTCAATGAAACGTTCATCCAAACGGACTTTCGCCGGATAAAGGCCCGTCTTTTTTCCCTTTCCAAAACCAAACATCTGCAGTCCACCAATAGTTTCCGACAGGCTGTTGAAATAGCCTGGATTTCTACGCCAATGCCCCCGCCGCTGCGGGCTTGCCGTGCTGAACAGCGCCTCTGGCTTGTATGCCGGGGCTTCGCGTCGGCAATCCAATCCGTGCTTCTTAAACCAAGTCCATTTTGCAGAAATCCGGGAGGGTTTCAACAGCCTGTCAATCAGCAAGAACCGCTTGCCCACCGGCGTGAATCAACAAACGGCGGGCTCCAGCCATTGCGGGCAGGTTGCAGGGTCCTTTTGGTCGGGGCGAGGCGGCGGTTTTTGGCCGCTGCCACCGGCGAATCTTGTCACCGCTGCTCATGCTCCACGGTTCCTCTGGTCAGGACAATGCGTCCCTTGCGGATGTTTTCCCTGAAGGTTTCCGGTGAAGAGATCGACCCGAAACGGCAGCTCGTTCTCTTCGAAGGCTTCCCGAAGCTCGGCCACCACATTTTTCTGCGCGGGGCCGGCAAAGACCACCAGATCCAGATCCGACCAGGGTGCGGTTTTCATGGGCCAGGCGAAAGATCGGTTTGGAGCTGTTGGGCGCCTCGGGAATACCCGGTTCCTTTATCAGGTGCTGTTATCCGGTACTATAATCAGCACCATATTGGCGAGCTGATAGAGGTGGTCAATGAGTATCAAATTTTCCGAAGACGTCGTGCCGATGACCGATTTGAAGGTCAATCCGGGTAAGGTGGTTCGGCATGCCGTTGAGACGCACCGGCCAGTACTCCTGACAAGCCGTGGGCGCGGGGTGGCTGTAGTACAATCGGTTGCAGATTATGAGGCCGCAGAGGAAGAGCGAGAGTTCATGCGGGCGGTGGTAGCCGGCCTTGCTGATCTCGATGCTGGGCGGGAGCTGTCCCTGGAAGAGGCAAAGCGCCGGCTCGGGCTGTCGGCTTCGGAGTGACGCCATTGGGTGAAGCCACTATCCGCCTTGCGGGGTCAGCGGTTGCCGATCTGGAGGAGATCCGGTTCTGGTATGCCGAACAAGGTGTTCCCGAGGTCGGTGAAAGGTTGATCGTCGAGATCTTCCAGCGGATCGAGGCGCTCGGAGCGCATCCTGAGTTGGGTCGAATCGTGCCTGAGTTCGACCAGCCTTTTCTGAGGGAGTTGATCCAGCCTCCTTTTCGTATCGTCTATCGGCACGATCCGGGCCAGGTTCGCATTGTGTGCATCTGGCGCAGTGAACGGTTGCTGCGATTGCCGGGGACGCCATGAATGTTTCCGGTATTTCGTCCTAGACGAAGAGATCGACCCGAAATGGCAGGTCGCTCTCTTCGAAGGCTTCCCGAAGCTCGGCTGACGCATTTTTCTGCGTGGGGTCGGCAAAGACCACCAGATCCAGATCCGACCAGGGCTTGGCGGTGCCCTTGGCGCGGGAGCCATAGGCCCAGACTTCGATGCCGGGAAGATGGCGCGCCAGCAGCGCATGAACCATGGCGTGATGCTTTTTGCTGAGCTGCAGGGCTTGGGGTGGCGTGGCATTCACTGCCATTTTCTCCCGCTGAGCCGTTCGTGCAGGGTGGTGGCATGAACTGGCACGAAAAAGCCCGCTGAATCACGGGCTTGGGAGTGAGGTCAAGGTGGTGGGCCCACCAGGATTCGAACCTGGGACCAAGAGATTATGAGTCTCCTGCTCTAACCGCTGAGCTATAGGCCCGGTTGTCGGTTGCGGGATGATAGCAGAAGCACGGGGCAGATCGTGGCCGAGGTGGCCCCGGTCGGGCCCCGGCCCGACGTCCCCGTCGGTTGCTCGATCCTCACTCGCCGTCGAGGTCGAGGAAGGAGCGCAGCTTTTCCGAGCGGGTCGGGTGACGCAGCTTGCGCAGGGCCTTGGCCTCGATCTGGCGGATGCGCTCCCGGGTCACGTCGAACTGCTTGCCGACCTCCTCGAGGGTATGGTCGGTGTTCATGTCGATGCCGAAGCGCATGCGCAGTACCTTCGCCTCGCGCGCGGTGAGCCCGGCGAGCATGTTCTGGGTGGCCTCGCGCAGGTTTTCCATGGTGGCGGCCTCGACCGGCGAGACGGCCTGCTGGTCCTCGATGAAGTCGCCCAGGTGTGAATCCTCGTCGTCGCCGATGGGCGTCTCCATGGAGATCGGCTCCTTGGCGATCTTGAGCACCTTGCGCACCTTGTCTTCGGGCATGTCCATGCGTTCGGCCAGCTCCTCGGGGGTAGGCTCCCGTCCCATCTCCTGGATCATCTGCCGCGAGATGCGATTGAGCTTGTTGATGGTCTCGATCATGTGCACCGGGATGCGGATGGTGCGCGCCTGGTCCGCAATGGAGCGGGTGATGGCCTGGCGGATCCACCAGGTGGCATAGGTCGAGAACTTGTAGCCGCGACGGTATTCGAACTTGTCCACCGCCTTCATCAGGCCGATATTGCCTTCCTGGATGAGGTCGAGGAACTGCAGTCCGCGGTTGGTGTACTTCTTGGCGATGGAGATCACCAGGCGCAGGTTGGCCTCCACCATCTCCTTCTTGGCGCGCCGTGCCTTGGCCTCGCCGATGGACATGCGGCGGTTGGTCTCCTTGATATCGGAGATGCTCAGCTGGCAGTGCTGCTCGATCTCGGCCAGCTTGCGCTGGGCGCGTTCGATCTCCTCGGCCAGGGGTTCGAGCTTGGCCGCCCAGGGCTCCTTGAGCTTGCGCTGCTCGGCCAGCCAGTCGAGGTTGGTTTCGTTCTTGGGGAAGCTGGTGATGAAGTGCTTGCGCGGCATGCCTGCCTCGTTCACGCACAGCCCCAGCACGGCACGTTCGTGCTCGCGGATCTGGTTGACGATGTCACGCAGCATGCCGGTCAGCTCGTTGAACAGCGGGGGCGCCAGGCGAAATTCCATGACGCATTCAGCGCACTTCTCTGCGCCCTTGCGTGCCTTGTCGCTGTTGCCTTCCTTGGCGAGCACGCGAGTCCAGGCCTTGTAGGCCTTTTCCAGTGCCTTGCGCTTGTCCTCGACCTCGTTGAGGTCGATGCCGGTGTCCTCGACGTCGTCGTCGCTCTTTTCCTGCGGCACGGGCGGCTCGTCGCCCACGTCGGGCAGCTTGAAGCCGGCCACCACGTCGGCCAGACGGGCCTCTTCGTTCTTCACGTCCTCGAAACGCTGGAGCAGATGGGCGACCGCCGACGGGAAGGTGTCAATGGCGTAGCCGACCTGGTTGAGGCCGTCCTCGATGCGCTTGGCGATGCGCAGCTCGCCCTCGCGGGTGAGCAGCTCGACGGTGCCCATCTCGCGCATGTACATGCGCACCGGGTCAGTGGTGCGGCCGAACTCGCTGTCCACCGAGGCGAGCGCGGCAGCAGCGGCCTCGGCGGCGTCGTCGTCGGTGGATACGGCGGCGTCGCTCAACGTTGCCTCGTCGGCCTCCGGCGGGGTCTCGTACACCGAGATGCCCATGTCATTGATGATGCGAACGATGTCCTCGATCTGCTCGGGGTCGACGATCGAATCGGGCAGGTGGTCGTTGACCTCGGCATAGGTCAGGTAGCCCTGTTCCTTGCCCTTGGCAATCAGGTCTCGAATGCTGCTCTGTTCCTGCTGTTCCTGGTTCATGGAAGTCCTCAGGAGGTTGATTCAACCTGTGTGTGACGGCTAATGCGCCGGACTATAGCACATACGCGTTATTTTCGCTATATCGATGGGCCCTGGTGGTGAGACTCAGGGGCGCCGGTAGAGTTCCCTAAGTCGTTGTTTTTCCTCTTCCGACATGGTGGAAAGGCTGGCCGATTTCAAGAGTGCCTCGCGTTGTTCCGCGCGTTGTTTTTCGATCAGCCGGCGCAGGATCCCGGCCAGTTGTTCGGCGGCGTCGTCCTGCACTGCCAGTTCGGCCACGGCGAGTTGCGCGAGGATGCCACGCAGACGCTCGTCGGCGGTGGCCTCGACCAGCGCGGCGCTGTGGGTGTCGGGGTGGGCGCGGATGCGCTCGAGCAGTTCGCGCAGGACCTCGATGCCGGGCGTCTGCAGGGTTTCCCAGCCCTCGGGCAACTCGGCCCGGGCCGCTTCGGGGTGCTGCAACAGCAGGGCGATGGCGCGACGCATGGGCGGCATGCCGCCCGGTTTGTGGCCACGCGTGGGGCGTGGGCGTGGCGGCGGTGGGGTGGCCTCGCTGACCGGCACGGCGACGTGCACGCCCACCCGTTCGGTCAGCGCCTGCTCCATCATGGCGCGGAAGGTGCCGGTCGGCAGTTTCGCCAGCAGCGGGCGCGCCAGCTCGGCCAGGCGCGCACGGCCGTCGATGCTGCCCATGTCGGTCTGCGTCTCGAGCCGTGCGAACAGGAACTCCGACAGCGGCTGGGCGCGTGCGACCTCGTCGAGGAAGGCCTGGCGGCCGATCTTGCGCACCAGGGTGTCCGGGTCCTCGCCCTCGGGCAGGAACAGGAAGCGTGCCTGGCGGCCGTCCTTCATCAGTGGCAGGGCGGTCTCCAGTGCTTTCCAGGCGGCGGCGCGCCCGGCGCGGTCGCCGTCGAAGCAGAACACCACCTCGTTGCAGGCGCGGTAGAGCTTGTTCAGGTGCTCGGCGGTGGTGGCGGTGCCCAGGGTGGCCACCGCGTTGCGGATTTCGTACTGCGCCAGCGCCACCACGTCCATGTAGCCCTCGACGACCAGGATGCGCTCGAGCTGGCGGTGTGCCTGGCGTGCCTGGTACAGGCCGTAGAGCTCGCGACCCTTGTGGAAGATCGGGGTTTCGGGCGAGTTGAGATACTTGGGCTTGCCATCGCCCAGCAGGCGGCCACCGAAGCCGATCACCCGTCCGCGCCCGTCGTGTATGGGGAAGATGATGCGCTCGCGCAGGCGGTCGTAGGTCCGGCCTTTCTCGTTGGTGGTGGTCAGCCCGGCCTCGGCCAGCTGGCGGCGGGACTGGTCGTTCTTGCCGAAGCGCGCCAGCACATTGTCCCAGCCTGGAGGTGCGAAGCCGATGTCGAAGGTCTCGATCACCTGTTCGCTGAGGCCGCGACCGGCCAGGTAGTCGCGGGCGCGCCTGGAGTCGGGATGGGCGTGCAGTTGCTCGCGGTAGAAGGCGTCGACCTGCTCGAGCAGTGCGTACAGCGGACGGTGATCCGGACCCTGCTCGAAGGTGATCTCGCGCGGGATCTCCAGGCCCTGCCTGGCGGCCAGTTCCTCGACCGCCTCGGGGAAGCTGAGGCGCTCGTATTCCATCAGGAAGCCAATGGCGGTGCCGTGCGCGCCGCAACCGAAGCAATGGTAGAACTGCTTGGCGGGGCTGACGGTGAAAGAGGGGGTCTTCTCGGTGTGGAAGGGGCAGCAGGCCTGGTACTCGCGCCCGGCCTTCTTCAGCGGCACGCGCTGGTTGATCAGCTCGACGATGTCGGTGCGGCTGAGGAGCTCGTCGATGAACTGCTGCGGGATCTTGCCGGCCATGGGCGAAGACTAGCAGCCAGAGGCCGAGGGTGGCGAGATGTCCTCAGCCCAGTTTCTGCTTGACCAGGGCACTCACCTGGCCCATGTCGGCGCGGCCCTGCACTTGTGGCTTGACCTTGCCCATGACCTTGCCCATGTCCTTCATCGAGCTGGCGCCGGTTTCGGCGATGGCCTGTTCGACGATGGCCGCGATCTCCTCTTCCGAGAGGGCGGCGGGCAGGTAGTCCTGGATGATCGCCACCTCGGCCTGCTCGGCGGCGGCCAGTTCGTCGCGGCCGGCATCGGTGTACTGGCGGATGGAATCGCGGCGCTGCTTGACCATCTTGTCCAGTACCGCCAGCACCTGCTCGTCGTCGAGCTCGATGCGCTCGTCCACCTCGCGCTGCTTGATCGCGGCGAGGATCAGACGGATGACGCCCAGACGCGCCTTGTCGCCCGCCTTCATGGCGGACTTCATGTCGTCCTGGATGCGGGCCTTCAGCGACATGGCGCGGGCGATCAGTACGGGCGCTCGAAGCGACGTGCCTCGCGCGCCAGCTTCTTCTGCCAGCGCTTGACGGCGGCAGCGGCCTTGCGCTTGCGCTCCCAGGTGGGCTTTTCGTAGTACTCGCGGCGACGTACTTCGGCCAGGATACCGGCCTTCTCGCAGGAGCGCTTGAAGCGGCGCAGGGCGACTTCGAAGGGTTCGTTCTCTTTTACACGGACGTGTGGCATGGCTTCCTCTGGGCTCCAGACCCGTTAGACTGAACACCTGACCGCCACCGCGCAGCATTGCGGGCGGGCGGAAAGGCGCAGGATTCTACTGCGCGACCACGAGAATTGCAAAAGGAAATCCGCATGCGGGTACTGGGTATCGAGACCTCCTGCGACGAGACCGGCGTGGCCCTCTACGACGGTGAACAGGGCCTGCTGGCGCACGCTGTCTACAGCCAGGTCGCGCTGCACGCCGACTACGGCGGCGTGGTGCCGGAGCTGGCCTCGCGCGATCATGTACGCAAGCTGGCCCCCATGGTGCGCCAGTTGCTCGAGCAGGCCGGCCTGTCCGGCAGTGACATCGACGGGGTGGCCTATACCGCCGGGCCGGGTCTGGCCGGCGCCCTGCTGGTGGGCGCGGCCTTCGGGCGCAGCCTGGCGACCGCCTGGGGCGTGCCGGCGATCGGCGTGCACCACATGGAAGGTCACCTGCTCGCCCCGCTTTTCGAGGCCGAACACCCGGATTTTCCTTTCGTCGCCCTGCTGGTCTCGGGGGGGCATACCCAGCTGGTGCGAGTCGAAGGCATCGGACGCTACCACCTGCTCGGCGAGTCCGTGGACGATGCCGCCGGGGAGGCCTTCGACAAGACCGCCAAACTGCTGGGGTTGGGCTATCCGGGTGGCCCCGCGCTGGCGGCCCTGGCCGAGCAGGGCGATCCCGATCGCTTTCGTTTTCCGCGGCCCATGACCGACCGGCCGGGGCTGGACTTCAGCTTCTCCGGGCTCAAGACCTTTGCGCTGACCACCTGGCAACAGGAAGGCGCCGGGCTCGATGCCGCCGCCCGCGAGTGCCTGCGCGCCGACATCGCGCGCGCCTTCGAGGACGCGGTGGTCGACACCCTGCTCATCAAGTGCCGGCGCGCGCTCGAGCTGGCCGAAGTAAACGACCTGGTGCTCGCCGGCGGTGTCAGCGCCAACCGGCGCCTGCGCGCGGCCATGGATGCCATGACGGCGGCGCGCGGTGCCCGCGCCTGGTATCCGCGTCCGGAGCTGTGCACCGACAACGGCGCCATGATCGCCTATGCCGGCTGGGAGCGCCTGCGCGCTGGCCAGCACGAAGGGCCGGGCTTCGACATCCGTCCGCGCTGGTCCATGACCGAACTCGACGCGGTGTGACACCTCGAGGCCGTGCGTGGTGAATATCCGTATTCAGCTGCCGATGCGGGCCTCTTCGCCCGAGAGCAGTTTGCGGATGTTGCTGCGGTGGCGCCAGAACAGCAGCAGGGTGATGAAGGTCTGCATGACGATCAGCTCCGGCGCAGGCCAGAACCACCAGACGATCACGGGAGCCAGTCCCTGCGAGATCAGTGCGGCCAGCGAGGAGATGCGCAGCACCTTGGCCACGAACAGCCAGGTTGCCGCGATGCTCAGGCCGATTGGCCAGTACAGGCCGAACTGCACGCCCAGCGCGGTGGCCACGCCCTTGCCGCCGCGAAAGCCGAAGAACACCGGGTAGAGGTGGCCGAGAAAGGCGGCCAGCCCGGTCAGTGCCAGCGCCAGGGGCGAGACCACCAGCCAGTGCACCACCAGCATCGGCAGCAGGCCCTTGAGCGAGTCGCCCAGCAAGGTGATGGCCGCGGCCTTCTTGCCGCCGATACGCAACACGTTGGTCGCTCCCGGGTTGCCCGAGCCCTGGCCACGCGGATCGGGCAGGCCCATCAGGCGGCAGACCAGGATGGCGCTGGAGACCGAACCCAGCAGGTAGGCGGCGAGGACGATCAGGTATTCGGGCATGCGGTGCTCCGGAACAGGGGGTCACGGGGCGGATTTTTACCACGAACGGGGACGAGGCGGCGACACAATGGTGGTAATCTTGCGGCCCCGAGCAGCGAGCGGAAGCATCCATGGATATCGTCTACCTGCGCGGCTTGCGCATCGACACCATCATCGGCATCTACGACTGGGAACGGCGTACCCGCCAGACCGTGATCCTCGGTCTGGAGATGGGCACCGATATCTCCCGCGCCGCGGCCAGCGAGCGCATCGAGGATACCCTCAACTACAAGGCGGTGGCCAAGCGCCTGATCCAGTTCGTGAGCGAGAGCGAGTTCCAGCTGGTCGAGACCCTGGCCGAGCGCTGTGCCGCCATCGTCATGCAGGAATTCGGTGTGCCCTGGCTGCGCCTGAGCCTGAACAAGAAGGGCGCGGTGCGCGGGGCCACCGACGTGGGTGTGATCATCGAGCGCGGGCACCGCGACTGATGCCGCGGGTCTGGGTCAGCATCGGCAGCAACATCGAGCGCGAGCGCCACGTGCGTGCCGCGGTCGAGGCCCTGCGCGCGCGCTTCGGCGACCTGACCCTTTCGCCGGTGTACGAGACCCCGGCCGAAGGCTTCGACGGTGATCCCTTCTACAACCTGGTGGCCGGCTTCGATACCGATCTCCCGCCCGAAGCACTGCATGCCGAGCTGCGCGCCATCGAGGACGCCAACGGCCGCCGTCGTGATGCCGGCAAGTTCTCTGCGCGCACCCTGGATATCGACGCGCTCACCTACGGCGATCAGCGCGACGCCACCGGCGGCAAGCCGCTGCCGCGCGACGAGATCACCCGCTATGCCTTCGTGCTCAAGCCCCTGGTCGACGTGGCCGGCGATGAGCGCCACCCGGTGCTGGGCCGTACCTATGCCGAGCTGTGGGCCGACTTCGAAGGTCCCGGGCGCGATGCCCTGCGGGTGGTGCCGCTGGGTTTGTGAGGGCAAGCTCCAGCCGCAGCGTATCCAGGGCGGGCAGCGCCGCCCGGCAGGAGGCCCGTCCCCGGGCCGAATCCTTCGCGGCGGGGACGCCGCTCCTGCGGGCTATTGCTGCACGCTGCGACCGCCGTCCACGGCGAGGATCTGTCCGGTGACGTAGTCGGTGCCGGCGATCATGAACAGCACCGCGCGTGCGATCTCTTCGGCCCCGGCCGGGCGGCCGAGGGGGATGCGTTCGAGGATGGTCAGGCGGTCGGCGTCGTCGAAGTAGTGCTCGGGCCAGAGCGCTGCGCCGGGGGCCACGCCGTTGACACGTACCTCGGGGGCCAGGTCGCGGGCCAGCGCCTTGACCATCATGGCGTTGGCCGCCTTGGCCATGGAGTACACCGGATGGTCGGCATTCGGTCGTTCGGCATGGATGTCCACCAGGTTGACGATACAGCCGTGGCGCTCACGCAGCGCCGGGGCCAGTGCCTGGGCCAGGAAGAAGGGTGCGCGGGCGTTGCTGGCGAAAAGGTCTTCCCACTGGGCCTGGGTGACGCTGCCGATGGGGGTGGGGTAGTAGCTGGAGGCGTTGTTGACCAGGATGTCGAGTCGGTCGCGGATCGAGAGCGCATGCTCGGCCAGTGGCGCAATGGCCTCCATGTCGGCGAGGTCGGCCTGTACCAGGTGTGCGGAGTCGGCGCGTTCCGCATTCAGGGTGTCGGCGAGCTGCCGGGCACGGTCTGCCGAGCGGCGGTAGTGCAAAATCACCTCGCAGCCCAGGCCGTGCAGCTGGCGCGCGATCTCGGCGCCGATGCGCGCTGCCGCGCCGGTGATCAGTGCCACCTTGCCGTCGAGTCGATACGGGTTGTCGAACATGGTCTCGTGCCTCCGCCCGATTCGGTGATAATGCGTCCCGTGAATCACGGCCATCCGGCGGAGCATACGTGGCAATTCCCGAACTGAACAGCGCCGAGCAGGCGCAGCTCGAACAGACCCGTGCCTGCATCGGCGAGGCGATCACCGGGGCGGGCGGGCGCATCCCCTTTGATCGCTACATGGAGCTGGCGCTGTATGCGCCGGGTGCGGGCTACTACGTCAATGGTGCGCGCAAGTTCGGCGCAGCGGGTGACTTCGTCACCGCTCCCGAGATCTCGCCACTGTTTTCCCGTGCCCTGGCCGCGCAAATCGCCGAGGTGCTGGCGATGACCGGTGGCGAGGTGCTGGAGTTCGGCGCCGGCTCGGGGGTGATGGCCGCCGAGATACTGGCCGCCCTGGCGGCGCGCGATGCCCTGCCCGAGCGTTACCTCATCATGGAGCTGAGCGCCGAGCTGCGCGCGCGCCAGGCCGAGACCTTGCGCGATCGCGTGCCCGGGCTGGTCGAGCGGGTGCACTGGCTGGAGCGTCTTACCGAGCCCGGCTGGTGCGGCGTGGTGGTCGCCAACGAACTGCTCGATGCCCTGCCGGTGAGCCGCTTCTGCCGCACTGCCGACGGCTGGGCCGAGCAGTTCGTGACGATCGAGGACGGGGCCTTGCGCCCGTTGTGGGATGCGCCCGAGACCCCTGGTCTGGTCGATGCCCTGGCGCGTATCGAGGCACGACTCGGGCCTTTTCCCGAGGGCTATGCCTCGGAGATCTGCCTGCGCCTGCCGGCCTGGATGCGCGCGGTGGCAGGCTTTCTCGCGCAGGGGGCGCTGTTGCTGATCGACTATGGCTACAGCGAGCGCGAGTACTACCACCCGGCACGCCGCGAGGGCACCCTGATCTGCCATTTCCGGCAGCGTGCCTTCGATGACCCTTTCGCCCTGCCGGGACTGGCTGACATCACCGCCAGCGTGGATTTCTCGGCGGTGGCCGAAGCGGGTGTCGAGGCCGGGATGGAACTGGTGGGTTACACCACCCAGGCGCAGTTCCTGCTGGGATGCGGGATCGAGCACGAACTGGCGGCGCTGGCCGCCGACCCTGCGCGCATCGGTGAGTTGCAGGGTGCCAAGCAGCTCATTCTGCCGACGGCCATGGGTGAGCGTTTCCGGGTGATCGGTCTTGCCGCCGGCGAACTGACGCCACTGTCGGGCTTCGCCATGGGAGATCTGCGTGCAATGCTCTAGTGCCAGCTTCGATCAGGCACCGCGTGCAGGTCCAGGATTGCCGCGATGAGCACCGTTTGTCATCAATCTGTGGGAAGGATAATCAGCGGCCTGGCACTGGCGGTGCTGTTGCTGGCGCTTGTCGGCTGCCAGGGCATGCCGCGCGAGGGCGGGCCAGCCGCGCGCGAGTTCCGTTGGCGGGACCTTGCCAAGAGCGACATCGATCTGGTCGCCGAGGTCACCCTGCGCCAGCATCGCACTTACCTGCGCGAACTGGCCGACAAGCTGTACCGGCGCAATCCGGCGCAGTTGCGGCGCGGGGTGGGGGATCGCGAAGAGGCCTTGCGTCAGATCCTGGGACGGCCGGGGCGAGGATTGCTTGCGCAATGGCACGAGCGCCGTGGTGCGCGCCTGGTCGAACTGGCATTGAGCACGGGTTTCGAGGGGGACAGGGTGGCTGCCTTCGTCTACGGGCTGCGCAGCATGGCAGTGGCCGCCTACGGGAGCGAAGACGAATTCTTTCTGAGCGACGAGTACGATCCGCAGAAGATCTATCATCTGGCGCGCAATCTCGAGATCGCCGCCTGGCGATTGCGTGCGGCGCGGGACGCCTCCGGGCGTGCATTGCTGCTGAGCGTCGGCATCGATGCCGGGGGCGAGGTCAACGCCAGCTACGAGCGCCTGTTCGGCAAGCTGATCGCGCTGCACGATCACTTTGCCCAGGTGGTGGCCGACAGCACCCACCGGCGCATCAAGAACGTCATCCAGGGTGTGGCATCTGCCGTCTTCTTTCCCTTGTGAGAGGGTCGCGGCGCGCCCAGCGGCGCATGCAGTTGAACCAGTTGGCGCGGGTGTGCTGTTGCAGGATCTCTTCGGCCAGCGGCGCCAGTGGGGTGGGGGTGATGCCCAGCTCGTGCAGTCCGTTGTGCTCGCAGACGCTGTCGGTCTGCAGGGACAGGAAGTTGTCCGGGGTGAAGGGCTTGCCAGGGGCGTATTGCAGGATCGCCGCCTGCAGGCGGCCGAGGGCGTCGGGCAGGCGGATGATCTCCTTGTGGCGGTGGGTGTGGTAGGCGATCAGGCGTATGATCTCTTCCAGGGTGTAGATGTCGGGACCGCACAGGGGGTAGCGTCGGCCGAAGGTGTGGCGGTCGGGCAGGGCACGTGCAAAGGCCTCGGCCACATCCAGCACATAGACGGGGACGAACCGTGCCTGGGCGCAGGCCAGTGGCAGGGGGCCGGGGATCTTCAGCAGGCGGGCGAAGCGGTTGAGGAAGTTGTCGTCGGGCCCGAAGATCACCGAAGGCTGGAAGCTGGTGACCGCGATGTCCGGCTTGCCCAGGGTGTGGGCGAGGTTCTCGCCTTCGCCCTTGGTGCGCAGGTATTCGCTGCCGCCGGCGGCCTGGTCGGCGTTCAGTGCGCTCATGTGCAGCAGACGGTGTACGCCGGCCTGTCGGCAGGCCTCGACCACGCGCTCGGTCAGCTCGACATGCACGGTGCGGAAGCTCTCGCTCCCCCTGTCGGGATTGAGAATGCCGATCAGGTTGATCACGGCGTCGCAGCCTTCGAGGGCCGGCACCAACTGCTCCAGCGCATAGTCGTTCACCTCGCGGACCTCGCCACCGAGGCGCAACTCGGGGTGGCGGAAGGCGTGGCGAGTGAGCACCCGGCATTGGTAGCCGGTGTTGTGCAGGCGGAAGGTGAGATGGCGTCCAACGAATCCGGAGCCGCCGAGCAGGGCAACCTTTGCGTACTTCATCCTTTCCAGACTCCGAGGCAGCTGATGGACTGAATGTAGCGGCTGGCGTCAGATCTGCTCAACAGATCGTGGTCAGGGCTCGCTGCGTTGCGTGCTGGACTTCGGCCGGTAGCGGCGAAGGATCAGGCTGTTGCCCCGTCGATCGTACAGTTCGATGCGGTCGCCATGGACGCGATAGGCATAGCGTACGGTGCGGCCCGATGTGTCGACGGGTCGCAGCCAGAGGTAGCGGGTATCGGCGTGCAGGTAGAGGTCCTGGTAGCGGTCGCGTGACAGGTACAGGCGGGCCAGGTTGTCCTTGACCAGCAGCAGGCCGCCGTTGTCGCTCTGCCAGGCGCCTTGCAGGCGCTCGAGAACCCCCCGGCCATCCGCCGCTGGCCAGGCGGGGGCGCCCCAGGGGGCGCCATAGGCCCTGCCATAGGGAGCTGCATAGGGAGGCGTTGCTGGCCAGGGATAGGCCGGCGGATAGACGGGCACCGGGTAGACCGGCACCTGGGGATAGGTCAGGGCTGGGGTGCCGACCGAGCCGGCCTGGCCCAGCAGGGCCAGGCCGGTCGCCATGCCACGCAGCATGTCGGCGAAGGTCAGGCCGCCTCCGCGTGCTGCCAGGGTCTGGGGCACAGCGGCCTGGAGGAGGATCGACAAACAGACTATCAGTAGTTTCGGATGTGACCGCATGCGATGCCTGCCGTGGGTTTTCCGCTCGACTTCAGGCGGGAACGGGGTGCGGGTTGTTCCCGACTTGTTCGGAACCACCATGAGGTTAAACTAGTCCCAGTGTCATTCCAACAAAGCCCCCTTCGCCTGCGGCTGCCGGCGGCCTGTCGCGAAAACAGACTAGGATGGAAGAATTTACAGTGAACACCATGACTACCGAACGCCGCAGTGGAACCCGCGAGACGGTCGAGAAGTTGCTCGAGGAACGCCAGCAGTTGCTGCTAAGGTGGCAGGCATGCAGCCACTGGCGGATGGCGAGGAGGATGATCGGGAGCAGCTGCTGCAGCGGTTCTGCGAGATCCTGGTCGATTACTCGGCGTTCGCCCATTTCGAGATTTACGAACGCATCATCAACGGCAAGGAGCGGCGCAGCCGCGTGGTTGAAGTGGCGCGTGAAGTGTATCCGCGCATCGCCGAGGCCAGCGAGGTGGCCGTGGAGTTCAACGACAAGTACGACGCCAGCGATCACACGCTGGACCTGCACGCCCTGGACAAGGATCTGAACAAGCTGGGGGAGGAGCTCGCCGTTCGTGCCGAAATGGAAGACCGCATCATTGCCGCCTTGCTGGGGCGCTGAGGAGTTCGGCGCACCCTGGATGCCTGTGCCACGGGAGCGGGTCGCGTGAAGGATCTGCTTGCCGGTTACCGGGCGGCAAGGTTCGAGCGGTTCTCTCGCGCCTTTCCCGGCCGGCATTTCATCGGCTGCGCCTCGAGCGATTCCCGCGCGGCATCGACAGTGCCCATATCGATGTGGCGCTGGATTCTGCCCTGGTGGATGCCGCCATGGCGATGGTGCACACCATCCTCAACGAGGACGTGCAGCGCTATTTCTGGCAACAGCCACCCAAGGCGCCAGACCAGGATGCGATCGAGGTCTTTCGGCGTTGCTATTCCGAAAATACCCGTCTGGTATTGCGAGAATGCCGGGCCCGCGCCCGGCCCGAAGAGATCCAGCTGTTCCAGCTGGCGGTGCTGCGCCTGCTGATCTCCCAGGTGGATGGTCAGCTGGTTCGCCTGCGTCAGGAGCTGGAAGATGCACGTGCCCAGCCGGCTCGGCAGCACAGTGGCCAGAGCCTGAAGCTGCACGACAAGGTCGTGATCCTGGCGCGCAACGAGCAGTCCATCCGTTACCGGACCCTGCACGATGTGCTGCGCGTGTTCATGCGTCTCGAAGATTCCAGCCTGCGCAAGATGCGCAAGACCGTGATGGGCATGTCCTGGCCGGTATCGCGCGACATGCTGGCCAATCCGCTCATCCAGCTGTGTGGCATGGGCGCCTCGGAAGACTTTTTCAACTACTACCCGCATATCCTGCGCGACGATGCTGCTGCCTCGGCGCTCAATCGCCTGCTGTTCGAGACCTTTTCCGAGTGGCTGCCCGACGACGAGGTGGGGTTGCCGGGCGAGTCGTCGGGAGACGAGGGAGGAGGCTGTCTGGGCTATTCCGATCTGCGGGGTCATGCCGAGATTCAGAAACGCTGTCTCCTGCTGATCGATCAGGGTGAACTGGCCCTGCTGGTGCCCCACGAGTTCGACAATGCTCGGGGTGTCGTGCAGCTGCTTGGTGGTGACGTCGAGCCCTGGCCGCAACCGGGGCCCTGGGAGGGGGTGCGGTTCAGCGGCGTGCAGAGAGCTCGCATGCGCGAGCTGATGTCCAGGGTGAAGCGTGCCGGACTGATGCCGCACATCCGGGCTTCCTTTTTGCTCAAGTCGGTGTATCCCAACCTGGGGGTGCGCGGTGGGGTGGACTGGGTCCATGACTACCTGGCACATGAAATCCGGGCGCGCGAGCTCGTTCGGCGCTTGCAGACCCTGCCCGGCATCTCCGATGCGCGCCCCATCGTGCGGCTCATCGACGAGCGTGTGAAGGCGGTCGAGCTGGCGGGGCGGCATGCCGAGCAGCGTATGCTGACGGGATTTTTCGGCGAACTGGTCGAATATCGCTACCACTTGAAGCTCGCCGCCTGGCTGTATGCCGGCCTGGACAGCCTGCGCCTGTTGTCGGATGTCGAGAAGATCTCCATGTCCGAGGCCAATAACCTGTTGCAGGATTTCCGGCGACGGGACGACAAGGGAGAGCGCAAGGTCATCGGCCACGTGGTGCTCAAGGCGGATGTGCGGGGTTCTACCGAGATCACGGCGCAGATGCGTGCACGCAACCTCAATCCGGCGACCTATTTCAGTCGCAATCTCTACGATCCCATCAACCGCGAGCTGCGGGCCTTCGGTGCCGAGAAGGTTTTCGTCGAAGGCGACGCGGTGATCCTCTCGTTGATGGAGTACGAAGGCCAGCCGCGTGACCACCTGGCGGTGGCCCGGGCCTGTGGCCTGGCGCAGCGGGTGTTGCAGGTGGTCGAGTCCAAGAATGCGGAGAGCCGCCAGCTGGGCCTGCCCGAGCTGGGGCTGGGCATCGGTATCGCCTATTCCAACGAGGCACCGACCTACCTCTACGACGAGGGCCACCGGATCATGATCTCGCCGGCGATCAACCGCGCCGATCGTCTTTCGTCCTGCCATTCGCGGATGCGCCGTCAACTGGAAGGCAAGCTGGATGCGGGCCAGCGCGTGGTGGTGGCCATCCCGTTGAGCGAGAACGAAGACGGAAAGCAGGATTCCGACGGGGTGCTTCGCTACAATGTCAACGGCATCGAGCTCGAAGCGGCGGCGTTTTACCAGCTGGGGGCTGAGTTGCGCTTGCGCCGCATTCGCCTGGCGCGCAAGGAAGGCAATATCACGGACTGTTTCCACGTTGGCCGTTATCTCGATCTGCAGGGCAACAGTCACTGGCTGGTGATCCGCGAGACGCCCTTGCCACTATGGATGGGTGACCGACTGGTCGAGGGTGATCGCTCGGGCCGCGTGTACTACGAGGTGGTCACCGACAATGGGGTGATCGAACGCGCCAAGCGCCAATTGCGTGGGGTCGCCCGCTCGAAGTGACACTGAGTGACCGGCCGGATATCGGGTGATGCCTCAATAAGTTCGTTGTGCCATGCCTCGATTCCGGCGAGCGACTGCAATATTGGGGCTGGGGCCCGCAACTGCGATAATGGCCGCCTTTCCTCGAACTGCCGAGTCCCTCGATGAGCAACGACACGTCACCCGAAGACCGACTCTCTCCTCGCCAGGCAGCAGCGCTGGCAGCCCTGCGCGAGCAGGCCGAGGCCGGCGATGCCGAGGCGCAGTACCGCCTGGGCATGTTGTACGGCAACGGCGAAGGTGTGTCCCTGGACCACGCCGAGGCCGAGCGGTGGTTCACCCGGGCGGCGCGCCAGGGCCACGAGGACGCACTGCTCACCCTGGCCTGGATGTATGCCTCTGGCGGCGGAGTGGAAATGGACGAGGCCCGCGCCCGCGAGCTCTACCTGCTGGCGGCTGACAAGGGGTCGGGCAAGGCGCAGTACGTGGTCGCCACCATGTACCGTTTCGGCCAGTACGGTGTCGAACGCGACATGGCGCGCGCTATCCATTACTACCAGTTGGCGGCGCAGCGTGGGCAGCCTGCGGCGCAGTTCGCCCTGGGCAAGCTGCTGATGGAAGGGCGGCATGTGGCGCGCGACGACGTGGTGGCCCTGCAGTGGCTCACCCTGGCGCAGGCGGGGGGCAACAAGCGTGCGGAGGAGTACATCCGTCACCTGGTGGCGCGCATGACCCCGGCCCAGTTGCAGCAGGCGCGAGCGGCCATGTTGGACACTGCGGCCGGCGGAAAAGCGGACTGAGCGAACGAACCGGTGGCCTCAGGCGCCGGGGTTTGCGGCCCAGGCGCTTGTCGTAGATCACGGTATAGCTCATCACCCGGCGAAGGTAGCGTCGGGTCTCTCCGAAGGGAATCAGTTCCACCCAGATGTCGGCCTCCAGCGGGTAGGGTGGCAGCCAGCGATCGACGCGGTGCGGACCGGCGTTGTAGGCGGCGGTGGCCAACACCGGGTTGTCGGCCAGTTTTTCCTTGAGTTCCTTCAGGTAGGCGCTGCCGAGCCGGATGTTGAAAGCCGGGTCGAGCAGGCGGCCACCGGGCAGGTGCCCGAGTCCCATTTCACGCCGGGCCAGGGTGCGCGCGGTGGCGGGCATCAGTTGCATCAGGCCCAGTGCGCCGGCCTGCGAGTGGGCGTCTGCCATGAAGGCGCTCTCCTGGCGGATGACCGCGTAGATCCAGGCCGTGTCCAGCGCGTTCTGTCGGGACTGGTCGATGACGATCTCCTGGTGTTCCAGCGGGAAACGCAGTTGCAGGTCGTCCCAGTAGCCGGTGCGTGCCAGGGTGAAGATAGCCTGGTCGTGCCAGTTCGCCGATTCGGCGATCAGGGCGGCTGCCTGCAATGCCTGCTGGTCCAGCCGGCGGGTGGCGTAGTGCCATTCGCGGCGTGCCGCCTCGTTGCGTGAGAGCGCATGCAGTTCCAGGGCGCGGCGTACTCCGGGCAGGTGCCGGACCTGGGCGATCGCGGCCAGGTCGGCAGGGGTCTGGCGGTCGAGCAGATGATAGGGCGCGCCGATGCGGTCGGCAGCGAGAAAACCGTAGTAGGAGCGCTTCTTCGCCAACCGTCGGTAGAAGGCACGGGCGGCCTCGTGGCGGCCGGCGCCTTCCAGGGCGCGCGCCATCCAGTATTGCCTGCGTTCGCTGTCGTGTTCGCTGGTCGGCCAGTTCGGCAGGTCCGCGAGCAGTTGTTGCCAGTCATGGCGCAGCAGTGCCGCGTTCAGCCGGGCGGTGTACAGGCGGGTGTCGCCCGCGGCCGGTGTTACCGACAGGATCCAGGCATAGGCCTGCTCGCTGTCGTCGTGGTCCAGGGCCAGGGCGATGCGCCGTGCGATGGCGTGTCGCTGCTCTCGGGTAAAGGGGTAACGGTTGCGCACCGCGCGCCACAGGCGCAGCGCCGCCAGGCCGTCGTTGCGTGCCTGGCGCGTGACGGCATGCAGCAGGATGGTCTCGCGCCAGAGGTGATCGGCGCGAAAGCCCGGGTCGTCGAGGATGGCCCTGGGGTGCCGGTGCACGCGGATCCAGCGCTCCACCCAGTCGCGCTCGCTGCTGTCAAGCTTCTTGCCCAGGTAGCGGGCCAGCCTGGTCTGGCCTGCCTTCATTGCCAGGGCAATCCTTTGCCAGGTCAGCTCGGGGGTGCGTCGGCCGGCACGCTCCCAGGCGGCGAACACTGGGTCGCAGGCCCTGGGGCGTGAACGGCCGTGCAGCCAGATCTTCTCCACTCTGGGCCAGGCTTCGCGTGCCCGGCCGGTCTCGATCAAGGCCTGGAGATGATGACTCTGGCGCTGGACGCTGCGCTGTGGCACGTAGTCTGCGAGGTAAAGCCGCCAGCGCCGCTTGCGCGCGAGCAGGTCCAGCCAGTTGCGGCGCAGCATGTCGGCCACCGGGGTGCCGGCGTGGTGTTGCAGGAACCGCTGGACCTCGCCGGGGCGTGCATGCGCCAGGTCGTGACGCAGGCGGGCCAGTTCCAGATAGGGGACGAGGGGATAGTTGCGGAGCTGGCGTAACAGCCACTGGTAACGCGCGGAATCGCCTTGCTCGATTGCCTGCTTCAGCCTGCAGGAAGAGCGCGCGCTGTGTCGTTGCCGTGTCGCCGGTCGCCTGGGCCAGCAGCAGCCCCAGGAGGATGGCGATCAGCCAGCTCCCCGGTACGCTGTGCGGGGGGTCTTTGGCGTCCCTGGTCACGGTTGTTCCTTGTTCTCGCGGGTCCCTGCCTTCGTGCCCCAGACTAGGCCAAGACGCGGGCCGCGGCAATCCCCGATCGTCCATGACCTGCGTCGCAGGATTGCGCGTGCTATTAACCCGGCACCCATCCATGTCACCCTCGGCCACCACGAGCGTGCCCGTGGACGTCGTTGCCGCACCTCGACAGGGAATGACCCTGCCTTCGGTGCGGCGCCTCGCCACGGCCGCGCTCGTGGTGGCCGAGGGTGACATGGATGGGTGCCGGGTTAATATGTTTCGCCACCTTCGACAGGAAACGAGGCAGGCCGACCGCAGGAGGGCGGGAGAAATGCTGGATATCGCCACATTGCGGGAGCTCGAACGCTTGCTGGCGCGGGTCGCCGAGCGTGAGCTGTTGCCGCGCTTCGAGCATGTGCGGGCGCGTACCAAGGCCGACGGCAGCCTGATCACCGACGCCGACCTGGGCATGCAGGCCCGGCTGTTCGACGAGCTGGCGGCACGCTGGCCGGAGATCGCGCTGCTCGGCGAGGAGATGAGCGACGATCGCCAGCTCTGCCTGATGGACGAGTGCCATCGCGGCCTCTGGGTGCTTGATCCGCTCGACGGGACCTCCAATTTCGCTTCCGGCATCCCCTTCTTCGGTGTCTCGCTGGCGCTGCTGAGCGACGGCGTGATCCAGGCCGGGGTGGTGCTCGATCCGCTGCGCGGCGAGTCTTTCAGTGCCTTGCGTGGCCAGGGGGCCTGGCTCAACGGCGAACCCCTGCGCCTGTCCGGTGAGGGGCCGGGGCTGGCACAGGCGATGGCCATGGTGGACTTCAAGCGCCTGCCCGCGCCGCTGATCGAACGCCTGGCGCGCGCTGCACCCTACCGTTCGCAACGCAGTTTCGGCTCGGTGGCGCTGGACTGGTGCTGGCTGGCCGCCGGTCGCGTGCAGGTCTACCTGCACGGCGGGCAGAAGCTCTGGGACTATGCCGCAGGCAGCCTGGTGCTGCACGAGGCAGGCGGGATCGGCGGCCTGTACGAGGACTTCGACGAACACCCCATGAGTCGCCTCAGCCTGCGTCCGCGCATCGCCATGGCGGCCACCACCGCCGAGCTGTTCGAGGCCTGGCGAGCCTGGCTGGGGAGCTGATCAGGCCGTCTCCAGGTCGCGGGCGAGCAGCACCAGCCAGTGCAGTACCGGCGGGCCTTCCTCGTCGTGCAGGTGGCTCAGGCAACCGATGTTGGCGGTGACGATCAGCTCCGGGTGTTCCACGGTCAGTGCCGCGCGCTTGCGTTCGCGCAGGCGCTGCGAGAGTGTCGGCTGGGTGAGCGCGTAGGTGCCGGCCGAGCCACAGCACAGGTGGCCCTCGGCCACCGGTACCAGCTGATAGCCCAGCGATTCGAGCAGGGTCTCGATCCGGCCGTTCAGGTGCAGGCCGTGTTGCAGGGTGCAGGGGGTGTGCACCGCGATGCGTTGCGGGCGTGGCCGCAGGGGCAGGCGCGAGAGGTCTTCCTGCGCGAGTACCTGCACCGGGTCGCGCAGCTTTTCCACCAGCTGCCGGGCGCGTTCGGCATACACCGGGTCTTCGGCCAGCAGTGCCGGGTAGTCGTGCAGGTGGGCGCCGCAGCCGCTGGCGGTCGCCAGCAGGGCCTCGACGCCGTCCTCGAGCAGCGGCAGCCAGGCGTCGATGTTGCGACGGGCCAGGGCGCGGGCCTGTTCCGGTGCGTCCAGGTGTTGCGGCAGGGCGCCGCAGCAGCCGGCCTGGGGAGCGGTCTCGACGGCGATGCCGAGGTGGCCGAGCAGGCTGCAGGGCCTGGTCGATGTCGGGCGAGAGTGCCGGTTGCACACAGCCCTCGAGGCGCAGCATGCGGCGTCCAGTGCTTGCCGGTGCAGCCGGCAGCGGGGCCGGGCGGGGCAGGATCTTGCGCCGCAGCGATGCCGGCAGCAGGGGGCGCAGCCTTCGTGCCAGCCCCAGCCCCAGCCCCAGCACGGGCGCGAAGCGGCGGGCGTGACCGAACAGCCAGCGCATCAGGCTTCGCTGTACGCGCTGGGCCAGTGGGCGGGGCAGTTGTTCCTCGAGTACCTCGCGGCCGATGTCGAGCAGGCGGTGATAGTTCACGCCCGAGGGACAGGTGGTCTCGCAGGAGCGGCACACCAGACAGCGGTCCAGGTGTTCGCGCATCACCGCTGTTGGCGGCTCGCCTTCGAGCAGTTGTTTGATCTGGTAGATGCGGCCGCGGGGGCCGTCCAGCTCGTCACCCAGCAACTGGTAGGTGGGACAGGTGGCGGTGCAGAAGCCGCAATGCACGCAGGCGCGCAGGATGCGGTCGGCCTCGCGGCCTTGCGGGGTGTCGCGGATGAGGTCGGTGAGCGCGGTCTGCATGCGGGATTGGCGCAAGGGACTTCGGAGCGCGCAGAATAGCAGGGGGGACAGGCGGACGCACGGTCCCGGGCCGCCGAATGGGGGTTCGACAACCCCGAAAATATCGCGGTCGGTGTCCCGATCGCAGGTGATATGTTGGCCCGGCCACCCAATGTTTGTACATTCAGAGCTTCAGGCAGGCGACAGAGCGAGGCGTGGCACACTGGCAAGGGTTGTTCCCTTGGCAAGCGCCGCAACAAAGAGCTGGCGTCTGCCTGAAGCTCCGAACCAGTATATCCTGAACGAGCGGCCCGCCTGAGCCCGCCCGCGCCGGTGTTATCGAAACTTCCCGCAGAATGACTGCGGCGGCGTTTCGATGTCTTGCCGCAGGTGGGCTCAGGCGGGCTGAATATGCAAACATTGGGTTGCCGGACCAACCAAGCATGTACCGATGGATCAGACGATGGCCCGGACTCTCGCCCGCGCGGCGCCTGGAATGGTATCCGCCCTTTCGTGCCATGTCGGTGCGGGTCCTGGAGCTGGCCGACGACTGGCGACGGGTGCGCATCCTGTTGCCCCTCAATGCCTTCAACCGCAACCCGGGTGGCGGCATGTTCGGCGGCGCCATCGCCGCGCTGGCCGATCCGATCGCGGCGCTGGCCTGCAACCGGGTGTTTCCCGGTCACCAGGTGTGGACGCGCGCGATGCACATCGATTTCCGGCACGAGGGGCGCACCGACCTGGAGCTGCGTTTCGTGTTCACCGATGCGCAGGTCGAGGCGATTGGCGCCGAACTGGCGGCGCGGGGGCGGGCGACACCAACCTTCGAATACGGGTTTCATGACCAACACGGGCGGTGTTGCGCGCACGTCGTCAACACCGTGGCGATAAGACCGGCCGGCTACCGGCCACGACACAGGAAAGAACAGAGATGAGCGAAGACGACAAGGGCGGGCTGGACATGGAGCTGGCCTCGGGCATAGCGGCCTTCGAAGCCAGGGATTTCACTACCGCGGTGCGCATGCTGGGGCCGCTGGCCGATGCCGGCAACCCCGAGGCCCAGTACCGCATGGCCATCATGATGCAGAACGGCCTGGGCGCGGTCAGGAACGAATTGCAGGCGTTCAGGTACATGAAGGCCGCCGCCGAGGCCGGCCTCGGTCTGGCGCAGCACGGCCTGGGTTTCATGTACATGCAGGGCGAGTGCGTGGATCAGGACCCGAAGAAGGCGATCGCATGGTTCGAGAAGGCCGCCGAGCAGGGTCTGCAGGGTGCCATGACCACGATCGGCATGATGTATCGCGAGGGCAACGGTGTGGCGCGCGACGAGGAGAAGGCGCGCGAGTGGTTCCGCAAGGCAGGCTTCGACGAGGTCTGATCGGGCGTTGGGTGTTGCCGGGCGGTTCCCGGAGTGAGTGGCAGCCCTATCCCCGGTTTGCCGTTTGCAGCGACAGCCGGCCACCTTTGTTGACCAGTTGTTGTTCGCCGCGCAGCAGCGCCTGCAGGGGCTCGCCGGCCACCGCGCGGCGCCAGCCCTCGAGCAGGGGGCAGTCCTCTTCGCCACGTACCAGTTTCTGCAGGTCCTTGTGGGTGGCGATGGCCTGGGGCGAGAGCTGGTGCTCGGCGGCGAGCAGGCGCAAGGCGGCGGTCAGGTAGTCGACCATGGCCTCCTGTTCGGGGGCCAGCGGGCTGGGCCGGCGCTTTTCGCTTGGCCAGGCCTCCCGCGGCAGTGTTGCGGCCTTCTGGAGCAGCGCCAGCAGGTGCTTTCCCTCCTTGCGCACCAGGCCGGCCTCGACACCACGTATCTTCGCCAGGGCCTCGATATTGCGTGGCAGGCGCCGGCAGATCTCTACCATCACGTCGTCCTTGAGCAGCCACTTGCGTGGCAGGTCGCGTGCGCGCGCCTCGGTCTCGCGCCACTCGGCCAGCGCGGCGAGTACCGCGAGCTGGCGGCCGCGCAGGTGCTGGCGGCCCTTGACCCGTTTCCAGGCCTCGCGCGGATCGGGCTCGTAGGTGGCCGGGGCGGTGAGGGTGGCGAAATCGGCGGCCAGCCATTGCAGGCGCTCGCGATCCGACAGGCTGCCACGGATCTCCAGGTAGAGCTGGCCCAGGTAGATCACATCGTCGAGGGCGTAGCGGATCTGCTCATCGTTCAAGGGGCGTGCCGACCAGTCGGTGCGCGACTGGTCCTTTGGCAGTTCGACGCCGAGCACCCGCTTGACCAGGTTGGCATAGCCGATCTGGTCGCCGTGCCCCAGCAGGGCGGCCGCCGGCTGGGTGTCGAACAGGGGCAGGGGAAAGCGGCCCCAGTCGTGCCAGAAGATCTCCAGGTCCTGCCGGGCGGCGTGGAAGACCTTGAGGATGCTGCCGTCGAACAGCAGGTCGAGGAAGGGTGCCAGCTCGTCACCCAGAGTCAGCGGATCGACGCAGGCGGCGGTCTCGCCGTTGCTTACCTGGATCAGGCACAGCCGTGGATAGTAGCTGCGCTCGCGGATGAACTCGGTGTCCACCGCCAGCCACTCACTGCCGGCGAGTTCTCTGCACAGGGCCTGCAGGGCGTCGGGATTGTCGATCAGGTGTTCTTGCATGGCGCGTCAAGGGTTGCGGGGCGCATAGCATAGCACCGCACGGCGTAGTAGATTGTCGGTATGAACGCCCTTTTGCGACATTTCCGCGCGCTGGTTCTCTTGCGTCTCGGTCCGCAGGACATGCCGGACTCCGCTGTCCTGATGGGCATGCTGCTGGCAGTCAACCTGCCGCTTCATACCCTGTTGACTCTGGAAGTGTTCCCCGAGGTCTGGCGTGCGCTGGTCGCCGAGTTGCTGGACCTGGGACTGGGAGCGGGTCTGTTGTTCGCCGCGCTGCAGGTGCGGGGCCACCCCGGGCGCTGGCGACAGACCTATATCGCCCTGCTGGGGATGGGAGCCCTGTTCGGCGTGGTGGCGCTCGTCTATCGATTGCTCGCTCTGGCGCTGGGCCTGGAGCCGCTGGCGGCCCTGCTCGATCTGCTCTTGCTCTTCTGGAGCCTGCTGGTCATGGGGCACATCCTGCGCCAGGCGCTGGAGATCCCGTTGCTGCTCGCGATCCTCATCGCGGTCGCCTATACAATGTTCCTGCTGGGCCTGCTGGCCCAGCTGTTGTTGCCCGAGGCGGCCGGGCAGCCGGTCTTCGAGTGAGTCGGGAGTAGGATCTTCATGCATATCCACATCCTGGGCATCTGCGGCACCTTCATGGGTGGCATTGCGTTGATCGCGCGCGAGCTGGGCCACACCGTGAGCGGTTCGGACGCCAATGTCTATCCGCCCATGAGCACCCAGCTCGAGCAGGCCGGTATCGGCCTGATGGAAGGCTGGGACCCGGCTCACCTGCAACCGGCGCCGGACGTGGTGGTGATCGGCAATGCGCTCTCGCGCGGCAACCCGGCGGTGGAATACGTGCTGGAACAGGGTCTGCCCTATACCTCGGGGCCGCAGTGGCTGGCCGAGCAGGTGTTGCGCGATCGCTGGGTGCTGGCGGTGGCCGGCACCCACGGCAAGACCACCACCAGCAGCATGCTGGCCTGGATACTGGAGCAGGCTGGTCTGGCGCCCGGCTTCCTCATCGGCGGGGTGCCGCGCAATTTTGGTGTCTCGGCGCGTGCGGGGGAGAGTCCCTTCTTCGTGGTCGAGGCCGACGAGTACGATACCGCCTTCTTCGACAAGCGTTCCAAGTTCGTGCATTACCGGCCGCGCACCCTGGTGATGAACAACCTGGAGTTCGATCATGCCGATATCTTCGACGACCTCGAGGCCATCCAGCGCCAGTTTCACCACCTGGTGCGCACCGTGCCCGGCAACGGGCTCATCCTCAGCCCGCTGAACGACGGCAACCTGCACGAGGTACTGGACATGGGGTGCTGGACCCCGGTCGAGCACTTCGACCCGGTGTTCGAGGCGACCTGGCATGCCCAGGCGGTCGCTGCGGATGGTTCCGTCTTCGACGTGGTGTGCGAGACCGAACGGGTCGGCCGGGTCGAGTGGTCGCTCGGCGGTCGGCACAACATCGCCAACGCACTGGCCGCACTGGCCGCGGCGCGTCATGCCGGGGTGCCGCCAGCGCAGGGTGTCCAGGCGCTGTGCCGTTTCGAGAACGTCAAGCGACGCATGGAGCTGCGCGGCGAGGTGGGCGGGGTGGCGGTGTACGACGATTTCGCCCATCACCCGACCGCCATCGCCACGACCCTGGATGGATTGCGTGCGCGTGTGGGCGAGCGGCGTATCCATGCGGTGCTCGAGCCGCGTTCCAACACCATGCGCCTGGGGGTGATGGCCGACCGCCTGGTCGACGCCCTGCGCGTCGCCGATCGGGTTTATCTCTACCAGCCACCCGGTCTGGCCTGGGATGCCGGTGCCACCCTCGGTGCGCTGGGGGCGGCACTGGTGGTGAGTGACAGTACCGAGGCCATTGTCGAGCGCCTGGCCGCCGAGGTTCGGCCTGGCGAGGTGATCCTGGTGATGAGCAACGGCGGCTTCGAAAACATCCACCAGCGCATCCTCGATGCCCTGGCGCAGCGGGGGGCGGCGGCATGAGCGATGCCATCGCGGTGGCCATCACCGGTGCTTCGGGGGCGGCCTATGCCTTGCGCCTGGTCGAACAATTGCTCGCCGCCGGGCGCGAGGTGCAGTTGATGCTGTCCCAGGCCGGACAGGTGGTGGTCAACATGGAGACCGACCTGCGCCTGCCGTCGGACACTGCCGGCCAGCAGCAGGCGCTGGTGAGCCATTTCGGCTGCGCGCCGGAACGCCTGCGGGTGTTCGGCCGCCAGCAATGGCTTGCGCCAGTGGCCTCGGGAACCAATCCGCCGGCGGCCATGGTGGTCTGCCCCTGTACCACCGGCACCCTGGCGTCGATCGCCAACGGGATCTGTGACGACCTCATCGACCGCGCCGCCGACGTGGCCCTCAAGGAGCGCCGGCCGTTGATCCTGGTGCTGCGCGAGACGCCCTATTCGGCCATTCACCTGCGCAACATGCTGCGCCTGACCGAAGCGGGAACGACCATCCTGCCGGCGAATCCCGGGTTCTATTTTCGGCCGCAGACGGTGCAGGAACTGGTGGATTTCGTGGTCGCCCGGGTGCTCGACCACCTGGGGGTGCCGCACGAACTGACTGCGCGCTGGGGCGAGGATAGATGAAAAGAATCCGCCTTTTGGGGAACCCGTCGCATTCCGGCTGGTCTCATGGGGTACAGGCGACTGCCTGAATGAACTTGACGGTTCATTGATAGACTCCCCTTGGTGATTTCGCCGGCGTTCCCTATCGGGACGCCGGCTTTTTATGCGCACGATAATGGTGCAATTTTGAGCGCGATGCACCACAACAGGGCGACCTGCTGCGCCCAACTATTGGGCGCATGACATCAAATAGTATCTAAGTCATTGAATTAACAATGCCCCAAAAGCGGGCATTAAAATTGCTTGTAGTGCGCGATCGAACAACACCATTGACCTACTATGGGGAGCCTGAAATGACGATACCCAAGCGCCTGAGAGCATCGATCCTGCCGGCCCTGCTGTTGCCGGCCTCGGCACTGGCCGGAGATACCATGAACGGGGCAGATACCGCCTGGATCATGGCTTCTACCGCCCTGGTGCTGTTCATGACCCTGCCGGGACTGGCCCTGTTCTACGGTGGCCTGGTGCGCAGCAAGAACGTGTTGTCGGTACTGATGCAGTGCTTCGCCATCGCCGGGCTGGCTTCCATTCTCTGGCTGGTGGCGGGCTACAGCCTGGCCTTCGGCGAGGGCAATGCCTGGATCGGCGACCTGAGCAAGGTGATGATGGCCGGCATCGGTCGCGAGACGCTCTCGGGCAGCATCCCCGAGTCGCTGTTCATGATGTTTCAGATGACCTTTGCCGTGATCACCCCGGCGCTGGTGATCGGTGGTTTCGCCGAGCGCATGAAGTTCTCGGCCATGCTGCTGTTCTCGGCCCTGTGGCTGATGGCAGTCTATGTGCCGGTCACCCACTGGGTGTGGGGTGGCGGCTGGCTCGGCGAGATGGGCCTGTACGATTTCGCCGGCGGTACCGTGGTGCACATCACCGCCGGGGTTGGCGCCCTGGTGGCCGCGCTGGTGCTGGGGCCGCGTCGCGGCTTCCCCGAGACCGCCATGCCGCCACACAACATGACCATGACCGTGGCCGGCGCCGGCATGCTCTGGGTGGGCTGGTTCGGCTTCAACGGCGGTTCGGCCCTGGCGGCTGACGGCAACGCGACCATGGCCATCCTGGTCACGCACCTCTCGGCGGCGGCCGGTGTCCTGGTCTGGTCCGCGATGGAATGGATCCGCTTCGGCAAGCCCAGCGTGCTGGGCGCGGTTACCGGTATGGTGGCCGGTCTGGGTACCATCACCCCGGCCTCGGGCTTCGTCGGCCCGGCGGGTGGCCTGCTGATCGGCATCATTGCCGGTTTCGTGTGCTTCAATGCCACCCTGTACGTCAAGCGCGTGCTCAAGATCGACGACTCGCTGGACGTGTTCCCGGTGCACGGCGTGGGCGGCATCATCGGCACCCTGATGGCCGGTATCTTCTCCGCCACCTCGCTGGGCGTGTTCAGTGGCTACGGCTTCGCCGAGGGCATCGACAGCATGGCCGGCCAGCTCAAGGTGCAGGCTATCGGCGTGATCGTCACCATCGTGTTCACCGCCGTGCTCACCTGGGTGATCCTGAAGGTGGTCGACGCCCTGCTGGGCCTGCGTGTCACTGCCGACGAAGAGCAGGAAGGCCTCGACCTGGTGCTCCACGAGGAGCGGGGTTACGACCTGCACTGATCAGCCTCGATCCGCTGGCTGATCAACCCGTCGCGCCTATGGGTGCGGCGGGTTTTTTTGTGCATGAAACATGTTCCGAAGGGCTTGATATAAGACAAATGTCTTAGAACTGGAATATGTCAACTCGTTGATTTTCAAGAAAATGTAAAAACAAGTTCGCTTTTTTTGGCATGCTTTGCTTGAATTGCCCCCATGCTTGGGCCGGCTGCGGGCTGGTCCGACCCGAAAATCACTCAGCAATGGGGGCGACCCATGACCACCAAACCCGATATCGATCCCCAGGAAACCCAGGAATGGCTCGAGGCCCTCGAGGCGGTGCTCGAGCACGAGGGTGCGGAACGCGCGCACTTCCTGATCGAACGCATGATCGACAAGGCGCGCCGCTCCGGTGTGAACCTGCCGTTCTCGGCCAACACGGCCTATGTGAACACCATTCCCCTCACCCGGCAGCCGCCCTATCCGGGCGATCAGGCGGAGGCGCGCATCCGCGCCTATATCCGCTGGAATGCCATGGCGATGGTGGTGCAGGCCAACCGCAAGGCCTCGGAGCTGGGTGGGCACATCGCCAGCTTCGCCTCGGCGGCGACCCTGTTCGATGTCGGCTTCAACCACTTCTTCCGGGCCAGGAACGAGCAGCAGGAAGGCGACCTGGTATTTTTCCAGGGCCACTCGGCGCCCGGCATCTATGCACGCGCCTTCCTCGAGGGGCGACTCAGCGAGGAGGAGCTGAACAACTTCCGCCAGGAGGTCGATGGCAACGGCCTGTCGTCCTACCCGCATCCCTGGCTGATGCCCAACTTCTGGCAGTTCCCCACCGTGTCCATGGGCCTGGGGCCGATCATGGCCATCTACCAGGCGCGCTTCATGCGCTACCTGCACGACCGCGAGATCGCCAATACCGACGGCCGCAAGGTCTGGGCCTTCATGGGTGACGGCGAGATGGACGAGCCCGAGTCGCTGGGCGCCATTTCGCTGGCCGCTCGCGAGCGGCTGGACAACCTGGTGTTCGTGGTCAACTGCAACCTGCAGCGTCTCGATGGCCCGGTGCGCGGCAACGGCAAGATCATCCAGGAACTCGAGGCGGTGTTCCGCGGCGCCGGCTGGAACGTCATCAAGGTGATCTGGGGCGCTTACTGGGACCCGCTGTTCGCGCGCGACAAGCACGGCCTGCTGGTCAAACGTATGGAAGAGGCGGTCGACGGCGACTACCAGGCCTACAAGGCCAAGGGCGGCGCCTATGTGCGCGAGCACTTCTTCGGCAAGTATCCCGAGCTGGCGGCGATGGTGGCCAACATGTCCGACGAGGACATCTGGCGGCTCAACCGCGGTGGCCACGATCCGCTCAAGATCTACGCTGCCTATGCCGCAGCCATGAAGCACAAGGGGCAGCCGACGGTGATCCTGGCCAAGACGGTCAAGGGTTACGGCATGGGTGAGGCCGGCGAGGGACAGAACATCACCCACTCGCAGAAGAAGATGGGCGAAGAGGCGCTGCGTCACTTCCGTGACCGCTTCAACATCCCCATCCCCGACGAACAGATCGCCTCGGCACCGTACTTCAAGCCGCCGGCGGACAGCCCGGAGATGCGGTACCTGCACGAGCGCCGCGCCGAGCTTGGTGGCTACCTTCCCAGTCGCCGTGCCCAGGGCAACAAGCTCGAGATCCCGCCGCTGGAGACCTTCAAGGCCCTGCTCGAGGGCAGTGGCGAGCGCGAGATGTCCACCACCATGGCCTTCGTGCGCTTCCTCACCACCCTGATCCGCGACAAGAACGTGGGCAAGTACGTGGTGCCCATCGTGCCCGACGAGGCGCGCACCTTCGGCATGGAGGGCATGTTCCGCCAGCTGGGCATCTATTCGAGTGTCGGCCAGCTCTACACCCCGGTGGATTCCGACCAGGTGATGTACTACCGTGAGGACAAGAAGGGGCAGATCCTGCAGGAGGGCATCAACGAGGCCGGCGCCATGTCGTCGTGGATCGCCGCCGCGACGGCCTACAGCAACCATGGCGTGACCATGATCCCCTTCTACATCTACTACTCGATGTTCGGCTTCCAGCGGGTGGGCGACCTGGCCTGGGCCGCCGGCGACATGCAGGCACGCGGTTTCCTGCTCGGCGGCACCGCGGGGCGCACCACGCTCGCCGGCGAGGGCCTGCAGCACCAGGACGGGCACAGTCATTTGCAGGCAGCGACCATCCCCAACTGCCGCAGCTACGACCCGACCTTCGCCTACGAGCTGGCGGTGATCCTGCGTCACGGCATGAAGGTGATGTACGAGGAGCAGCAGAACATCTTCTACTACATCACCGTGATGAACGAGAACTACCCGCAGCCGGCCATGCCCGAGGGCGTGGAAGAGGACATCATCCGCGGCATATACCGTTACCGGCAGGGGTCGCGCAAGAAGAAGCGGGTGCAGCTGATGGGGTCGGGCACCATCCTGCGCGAGGTGATCGCCGCGGCCAACCTCCTCGAGGAAGAGTGGAACGTGGCCGCCGACGTGTGGAGCGTGACCAGCTTCAACGAGCTGCGTCGCGACGGCATCGACGTGGAACGCTGGAACATGCTGCATCCCACGAAGAAGCCGCGCGTGCCCCATGTGCAGCGGATGCTGGGCGACGCCCGCGGGCCGGTGGTCGCCGCCACCGACTACCTACGTGCCTTCCCCGAGCAGATCCGGCCCTACCTGGGCGATCGTCACTACCTGACCCTGGGCACCGACGGCTTCGGCCGTTCGGATCTGCGCTCGCAGCTGCGCAAGCACTTCGAGGTCAATCGCTACTACGTCGTGGTCGGCGCGCTCAAGGCGCTGGCCGACATGGGCGAGATCGAGCCCAAGGTGGTGGCTCAGGCGATCAAGGCCTACAAGATCGACCCCGAAAAGCCCAACCCGGTGACGGTCTGAGGAGGGAGCGGAGATGAGCCAGACGATCGAAGTGCAACTCCCGGACATCGGTGACTTCAAGGATGTCGAGGTGATCGAGATCCTGGTCGCGCCGGGTGACGTCATCCAGCCCGAGCAGTCGCTGATCACCCTCGAGAGCGACAAGGCCACCATGGAGATCCCGGCTCCGCAGGGTGGGCGGGTGGCCGAGGTGAAGGTCGCCATCGGCGACAAGATCAACCAGGGCGACGTCATCCTGTTGCTCGAGGCCGGTGAGGAAGCGGCGGCCGCCGACGAGCCGGCGCTGGCCGAGACGCCTGCCGCCGAACCCGAAACGGCCGAAACGTCCGCGCCAGCCCCCGAGCCGACACCCGCCGCGCCTGCCGGCGAAGCACAGCGCCTGCCGGTCACGGTGCCTGACATCGGCGACTTCAAGGATGTCGAGGTGGTCGAGGTGTTGGTGAGCGATGGCGACACCGTCGAGAAGGAGGGTTCGCTGATCACCCTGGAGACCGACAAGGCCACTATGGAGATCCCCTCGCCCTACGCCGGCACGGTACGCGGTCTGAAGATCGCGGTCGGTGACCGGGTCAACCAGGGCGATTTCATCTGCGACATCGAGACGCAAGGCGAGGCGCCGGTAAGCAGTCCGGCGGCAGCCGCCCGGGCGCCGGGCGAACCGGCTCCGGCGGCACCGGCCGCCCCCGCCACGGCGGAGATCGCGCAGTCCAAGCGTCGCCCCGGCGAGAAGCCGGCGCGTAAGCGGCCGGTGATTGCACGTCCCTCGGATGCTCCCAAGGGGCGCGCGCATGCCAGCCCGGCGGTGCGCCGCTTTGCACGCGAACTGGGGGTCGATCTCTATCACGTGCCCGGTTCCGGCCCCAAGGGGCGCATCACCAGGGAAGACGTGCAAGCCTTCGTCAAGCGCACCCTGGCCGAGGGAGCGCCCGCGGTGGCTGCTTCCGGTCCGCTGCAACTGCCGCGCCCGCCGGAGATCGATTTCAGCCAGTTCGGCGAGATCGAAGAGGTCGAACTCGGCCGCATCAAGAAGATCAGCGGCAAGCACCTGCACAATGCCTGGCTGGGCATCCCGCATGTCACCCAGTTCGACGAGGCTGACATCACCGAGCTCGAGGCCTTCCGCAAGGGGCTCAAGGCGCAGGCCGAGAAGGAGGGTGTGAAGCTCACCTTCATGCCCTTCCTGATGAAGGCGCTGGCTGCAGCATTGAAGGAATACCCGCAGTTCAACGCCTCGCTGGCGCCGGATGCCGAGCACCTGATCCTGAAGAAATACCTGCACATCGGCATCGCCGTGGACACCCCCAATGGATTGATGGTGCCGGTGGTGCGCGACGTGGACAAGAAGGGCGTGTTCGAGCTGGCGCGCGACCTGATGGATGTGAGCACCCGCGCACGCGAGGGCAAGCTCTCGCCCGCCGACATGCAGGGCGGCTGCATCTCCATCTCCAGCCTGGGCGGTATCGGTGGTACCCAGTTCACACCCATCGTCAATGCCCCGGAGGTCGCCATCCTCGGGGTATCGCGTGCGGAAATGAAACCCAAGTGGAACGGGGCCGATTTCGAACCGCGCCTGATCATGCCGTTCAGCCTGTCCTATGATCACCGGGTGATCGACGGTGCCGAAGGGGTGCGCTTTACCACCTGTCTCGGGCAACTGCTGAGCGACATCCGGCGGCTGGTGCTGTGAGCCACCCTGTCAGGGTCCAGGGCCCTGACAGGGTACAGGGGGGCGCGGCGTCGCGGCATTGAAGATTTCGATTGCGTATTGGAGGTCGGCGGTATTGAATGCACTTGGGACGCGCTGAACTGTCCCTCCCCGCGAGCGGGCGAGGCGACCAAATCCAGTGTGTTCCTGGCACCGCGACCGGGAGAAACGAGAGACGATGAGCAAGAACATCCAGGCAGAAGTGGTGGTACTCGGTGGCGGTCCGGGCGGTTACAGCGCGGCCTTCCGTGCAGCCGACCTGGGACTGAAGACAGTGCTGGTGGAACGCTATCCGACGCTGGGTGGTGTCTGCCTCAATGTCGGCTGCATCCCTTCCAAGGCCCTGTTGCACACCGCCGAGGTGATCAACGAGGTGGCCGAGCTCGAGGTCATGGGGGTGCGCTACACCAAGCCCAAGATCGACCTCGACAAGATGCGTGCCGGCAAGGAGGCGGTGGTCGCGAAGCTTACCGGCGGGCTGGCCGCGCTGGCCAAGCAACGCAAGGTGCAGGTGGTCAACGGCTGGGGCGAGTTCGCCTCGCCGCGCGCCCTCTCGGTGAAGACCGATGACGGCATGGTGCAGATCGATTTCGATCACGCCATCATCGCTGCCGGCTCGCGCCCGGTGAAGATCCCCGGCTTTCCCAATGACGACCCGCGTCTGCTCGATTCCACCGGCGCCCTGGCGCTCGAGGACATACCCAAGCGTTTTCTCATCATTGGTGGCGGCATCATCGGTCTGGAGATGGCTACCGTCTATGCCACCCTGGGTTCGAAAGTCGACATCGTCGAGCTCCAGCCCGGCCTGATCCCGGGTTGCGATCCCGACCTGGTGCGTCCCTTGCAGAAACGCCTGTCGAAGCAGGTACAGAACATCTGGCTGAATACCCGGGTGGCCGACATTCAGGCGCTCAAGTCCGGGCTCAAGGTCACCTTCGAGGGTGACAAGGCGCCCGATCCCCAGACTTACGACAAGGTCCTGGTGGCAGTGGGGCGCACGCCCAACGGCAAACTGATCGGCGCCGACCGGGCCGGCGTCGAGGTGGACGAGCGCGGCTTTATCCCGGTGGACGCGCACATGCGCACCAATGTGCCGCACATCTACGCCATCGGTGACATCGTCGGTAATCCCATGCTGGCGCACAAGGCAGTGCACGAGGGCCATGTTGCCGCCGAGGTGATCGCCGGCCTGCCTGCGCTGTTCGACCCCATGGCCATCCCCTCGGTGGCCTACACCGATCCCGAGATCGCCTGGATGGGGCTCACCGAAACCGAGGCAAAGGAGAAGGGCATCGAGATCGAGAAGGGCGTATTTCCCTGGGCCGCCTCCGGCCGCGCGCTCGGCATCCACCGCGAGGAAGGCTTCACCAAGCTGATTTTCGACGCCCGCAGCAAGCGCCTGCTCGGTGCCGGCATCGTTGGCCGCAACGCCGGCGAACTGATCGGCGAGACCGTGCTGGCTCTGGAGATGGGTGCGGATGCCGAGGACATCGCGCTCACCATCCATCCGCATCCCACCCTCAATGAGTCCATCGGCATGGCCGCCGAGATGGCCGAAGGCACCATCACCGACCTGATGCCGCCGCGCAAGAAGCGTTGAGGGGGGCGGGAGCGGGGAATGAGCGTGGTGCCGCTGTATTACCGCGAGTACGGTGACGCCGGCCCCTCCCTGATCCTGCTGCACGGCCTTTTCGGCTCTTCGGCCAACTGGGGTTCGATCGCGCGCGAGCTGAGTGGGCAGTTCCGGGTGATCGTTCCCGATCTGCGCAATCATGGACGCTCGCCGCGTGCCGAACCGATGGACTACGCAGTGATGGCGGAGGACGTCCAGGCGCTGATCGACACCCTGGGACTGGACCGCCCCCTGGTGGTCGGGCACAGCATGGGCGGCAAGGCGGCGATGCGCCTGGCGCTGGAATCACCCGAGGTGGCGGCCGGTATCGGAGTGGTGGATATCGCCCCGGTGGACTATGGACACGATTTCTCGTCCGTGTTCGCCGGTTTCGAGGCGGTGGACCTGGCGCGGCTTTCCGACCGCGCCGAGGCCGACCGGCAGATGGCGGCCTTCGTGCCCGACGCAGCGGTGCGTGCCTTCCTGTTGCAGAACCTGGTCCACGAGCGCGATGGCTGGCATTGGCGGCTGAACCTGCCGCTGTTGCGAGCCTCGATCGGTACCGTCACTGCCTTCGAGGTGCCTCCGGGCGCGCACTATGAGCGGCCCGCGCATTTCATCTTCGGTACCCGCTCGGATTATGTCCAGAAGGCCTATTGGCCGACCATCCAGACCCTGTTCCCGGGGGCGGTCTTCTGCCCGGTCGAGGGGGCGGGGCATTGGGTCTATGCCGAGCGGCGTGATGCCTTTCTGCATTGTCTGAAGGATCTGCTGGATGCCGGAGACACTGCACCATGACGCGTTGGCCCGGGAGCTTGCCGGGCATGGCTGCACCTTTTCGCCTGCCTGGCTGCACGGTGCCCTGTTCGGTCTGATCGCCCTGCACGACGACGATCACGAGGCTGGCTGCAAGCGCCTGCGGACCCTGCTGGCGGCCGATGACCGCCTGGGTGTCTGGCTGTGTGAGCGCTATCGGGCGCTGTGGTCGGCGCTGGACGGGCCGGGACTGGACTTCGGCATGCCGCTGCCGGAAGGTGTGCCGGCCGAGCGCGCACAGACGGTGATCGACTGGACTCGCGGTTATCTGGAGGCCTTGCATTGCTCGGGCCTTGATGAAGCGACGCTGCCGGTCGCCGCCGGGCGGCATGCGCTCGACGAACTGCGACGGATCGCGACGGCCGAGCCGGCCTCGCTGTGCCGCGACGAGGACGGGCAGGAGGAGGCGGCGGAACACGCCTGGGTGACCGCGGTGCTGGTACGCGAGTTGCTGGTAGTGACGCGCGAATGACGAAAAATCCCCGCCCGGCGAGCCGGACGGGGATACAGTGTTGGTCGGAGTGAGAGGATTCGAACCTCCGGCCCCTGCCTCCCGAAGGCAGTGCTCTACCAGGCTGAGCTACACTCCGAAAGCGTTTTTCAGAAGGGGCGATCCACCGCGAAGTCGGCCAATGCCATCAGTGCGGTGAGGTAGCTGCTGTTCGGCAGATCGGCGATGGCCTGCCGGGCGCGCTCGGCCTCTTCTTTCGCGAGGCGGGCAGTGTACGCGATCGCGTCGGTCGATTCAATGGCCCGGCGTACTTCCTCGACACGGTCGGCGCCACCCTGTTCGATGACCTCACGCAGCATGGCGCGGGTGGGCTTGTCGGCCACCGCCATGGCGCGGATCAGCGGCAGGGTGGGCTTGCCCTCGGCCAGGTCGTCACCGATGTTCTTGCCGATGTCGGCCTGCGAGGAGCCGTAGTCCAGGGCGTCGTCGATCATCTGGAAGGCCATGCCCAGATGCAGGCCGTAGCTGGCCATGGCCTTTTCCTCGCGTTCACAGGCATCGGCGACCACCGCGCCCAGTCGCGCCCCGGCCTCGAACAGGGTGGCCGTCTTGCGCAGGACCACCTCACGGTAGCGCGTTTCGTCGGTGTCCGGGTCGTTGCAGTTGAGCAGCTGCAACACCTCGCCCTCGGCGATCTGGTTGGTGGCGGTGGAGAGGATCTCCATCACCCGCATGCTGTCGACCGCCACCATCATCTCGAAGGCGCGCGAGTAGAGGAAGTCGCCGACCAGCACGCTGGCGGCATTGCCCCAGACGGCATTGGCAGTATCGCGGTTGCGGCGCTTCTCCGAGCCGTCCACCACGTCGTCGTGCAGCAGGGTGGCTGTGTGAATGAACTCGACGATGGCCGCCAGCTCGACATGGTGGTTGCCGGTGTACCCCAGGGCGCGCGCCGAAAGCAGCACGATAATGGGGCGCAGCCGCTTGCCGCCGCTGCCGACGATGTAGTGGCCGATCTGGTTGATCAGCACCACGTCGGAACTCAGGCGGTCGAGTATCAGCTGGTTGGTGGCCTTGAGATCGTCCGCGATCAGTTCGCGGATGCTGTCGAGATCCATGAAGATGCCGTACCGGTTTGGGGAGCCGGCATCCTAGTTTTGCCGGCTTTGGTCTGTCAAGGCGAAGCCAGCGAGTGCTATTGACGCTGGGCGGCCGGCTCTATAAAATGTCGCGTCTTTCCGCAGCCGTGTGGCTGCTCCGCATCGAATTCAGACATTGGAGAGTGTGCAGCCATGTACGCCGTTATCCAGACCGGGGGCAAGCAGTATCGCGTGTCCGAGGGAACCACCCTGCGGGTGGAGAAGATCGCCGCCGACGAAGGCGCCAGCATCGAGATCGACAAGGTGCTGATGGTTGCCGACGGTGACGACATCAAGGTGGGTGCGCCCTATGTCGAGGGTGGCAAGGTAACCGCCACCGTGAAGGCGCACGGCAAGGGCAAGAAGGTGCGCATCATCAAGTTCAAGCGCCGCAAGCATCATCTGAAGCGGCAGGGCCATCGCCAGGCCTATACCGAGATCGAAGTGACCGGCATCAGCGCGGGCTAAAGGAGAACACACCATGGCACACAAGAAGGCAGGCGGCAGCTCTCGCAACGGCCGCGATTCGGAATCCAAACGCCTCGGCGTCAAGCGTTTCGGCGGCCAGCAGGTGCGTGCCGGCAACATCATCATCCGCCAGCGTGGCACCCGGGTGCACCCCGGCGTGAACGTGGGCTGCGGTCGCGACCACACCCTGTTCGCCAAGATCGACGGCGTGGTCAAGTTCGAGACCAAGGGTCCGAAGAACCGCAAGTATGTGAGCGTGGTGCCCGTCTGATCCGGTGCACATCGCTTGACGTATGGGGCCTCGTCGTTGGACGGGGCCTTTTCGTTTGTGGGGTACACTGGGGCCGCAATGAAATTCGTCGACGAGGCAACAATCCGGGTCGAGGCCGGTGATGGCGGCAACGGCTGCGTCAGCTTCCGCCGCGAGAAGTACATCCCCAAGGGAGGGCCCGACGGGGGTGACGGTGGCGACGGCGGCAGCGTCTGGCTGGTCGGCGACAGCGGACTGAACACCCTGGTCGATTTTCGCCACCAGCGCCGGCACCGCGCCGAGCGCGGTCAGAACGGCATGGGTCGGCAGATGACCGGGCGCAAGGGGCAGGATCTGCTCATCCCGGTGCCGGTGGGTACCCGGGTGATCGATGCCGACACCGAGGAACTGGTCGGCGAAGTGCTCGAGCACGGCCAGCGCCTGCTGGTGGCGCAGGGCGGCAGGCACGGCCTGGGCAACATCCATTTCAAGAGCAGCACCAACCGCGCGCCGCGCCAGGCCACGCCCGGTACCCCGGGCGAGCGGCGCAACCTGCGCCTGGAACTGATCGTGCTCGCCGACGTGGGCCTGCTGGGCCTGCCGAACGCCGGCAAGTCGAGCCTGATCGCGGCCATGTCGGCGGCGCGCCCGCGCATCGCCGACTATCCCTTCACCACCCTGTACCCTAACCTGGGCGTGGTCGGCGCGGGGTCCGACCGCAGCTTCGTGATCGCCGACATCCCGGGTGTGATCCAGGGGGCGGCCGAGGGGGCGGGGCTGGGCATCCAGTTTCTCAAGCACCTCTTGCGCACCCGCCTGCTGCTGCACCTGGTGGACATCGCACCCATGGACGGGGCCGACCCGGCGGCCCAGGTGCGCGAGATCGAGGCCGAGCTGGCGAAATACTCCCCCGAACTGGCGTCCCGCGAGCGCTGGCTGGTGCTCAGCAAGTGTGACCTGCTCGACGAGGCCGCGCTGGCCGAGGCGCGTGCGCGCCTGGTCGAGGCGCTGGACTGGCAGGGTCCGGTGTTCTCCGTCTCCTCGGTGGCGCGCAGCGGGCTGAAGGCGCTGGAAGACGCGATCGTGGCACACCTGCATGCACAGCGGGTGGCTGCCGCAACGACCGAAACGGAGGCGGATCCCGAACCCTACGATCCGACACGCACATGAAGACGCATGCCGACCTGATACGCGCGCGGCGCTGGGTGGTGAAGATCGGCAGCGCCCTGATCACCGCCGACGGGCGGGGGCTGGATCGCGAGCGCCTGCGTGCCTGGGTGGATCAGCTTGCCGACCTGCTCGGTGAAGGGCACGAGATGGTGCTGGTCTCCTCGGGCGCAGTGGCCGAGGGGATGTCGCGCATGGGCTGGCGCGAGCGTCCGCGCTCGCTGCATGCGCTCCAGGCGGCGGCCGCCATCGGCCAGATGGGGCTGGTACAGGCCTGGGAGAGCTGTTTCCAGCGCCGTGCCCGGCATACCGCCCAGGTGCTGCTCACTCACGACGACCTGTCCAGCCGCCAGCGTTATCTCAATGCCCGCAGCACCCTGCGCACCCTGCTCGACCTGGGCGTGGTGCCGGTGGTCAATGAGAACGACGTGGTGGCCAACGAGGAGCTGCGCTTCGGTGACAACGACTCGCTGGCCGCGTTGGTCGCCAATCTGGTCGAGGCCGATGTCATGGTGCTGCTCACCGACCAGCCGGGCCTGTTCGACGCCGATCCGCGGCACAATCCGCAGGCGAAGTTGATCCCGGTGGCCGAGGCACGCGACCCGGCACTCGACGCGGTCGCCGGCGAGTGCCGGGGCGCCCTGGGCAGTGGCGGCATGGCCACCAAGCTGCGTGCTGCGCGCCTGGCCGCGCGCTCGGGTACGGTCACGGTGATCGCCGGGGGCATCGAACCGGACGTGCTCACCCGCCTGGCGGCGGGCGAGGCGCTGGGCACCCTGCTGTTGCCGGCGCAGGAGCCCGATGCGGCGCGCAAGCGCTGGCTGGCCGGGCACCTGCGGGTCAAGGGGCGGCTGGTACTGGACGACGGTGCCGTGGAGGTGCTGCGGCGTGCCGGGCGCAGCCTGCTGGCGGTGGGTGTACGCGAGGTCGAGGGCGATTTCCGGCGGGGCGAGCTGGTCGCCTGCGTGGACGAGCGGGGACGTGAGGTGGCGCGTGGCCTGGTCAATTATTCCGCTGACGAGGCGCGACGCATCAAGGGTCAGCCTTCGTCGCGCATCGAGGCCATCCTCGGCTACGTGGACGAGGAGGAGCTGATCCACCGCGACAACCTGGTGCTGGTCTGAGGGCAATTCCCATCTTCCGGACAAAAAGAAGCCCCGCTGCGTTCCGTGCAGCAGGGCGATGTGTCGCCGGCTTGGTTGGCAAACTCAGTGATCCTTCAGTGGTCTTCCTGACCGGGTGTCTTCCCTGGGAGTCCCTTCAGGCGACAGGGTCATTCTGCCGCGATTCGCCGTGTCGCGCATGACGTCATTGACGACAAACGATGTAGGAATTTTCCTACAGGAGTGTCAGCCGGTAGTTGAGGAAGGCCCGGGTATTGCTGCCGTCCGGCCCCAGGTCACTGTGGACCAGGTCGAAATGCAGGTCTTCCGAAACGGAATAACCGGCCCAGAGGCCCCATTCGTCGCCCACCCCCTGGTCGAAATCCACGTGGCGCACGCCCAGGCTCAGGCGGTCGATTCCGTGATACTCGGCGCCTAGAGCGAAGGCGCGGATGCGTGGAGTGCCGTCGATGGTGTTCTGGTCGCAGGAGGTGAAGAAGGGGCCACCGCCGTAGCCATTGCTCACGCTGCCGTTGCCGCTGACCCGGTTGTAGTTGCTCGACAGGGTGAGGTTGCCGAGGGCGTAAGCCACGGAGAGGCCCCAGGCGCGGGCACTCTGGTTGGTCGCCTTGTCCTGCTGGCGGGTCCATTGCCACCCCAGATGCAGATCGTCGATCGGGTCGCCGCCGGCCTCGAGGTAGAGGATGTCGGTGCCGCCCCGCTGGCGGTAGTACCAGGCCTGGGCATCCCAGTGGGTCATGCTGTGACTCACCCCGAGCAGGGTCAGGCCTCGCTTGCCGTTGATGCGCGTGAACTTCTCCTGGCGGGCATCCACCCCGGCCCAGCGGCTCAGGTGCGCCAGGGTGAAGCCCCAGCCCTCGAAGGTGCTGTCATCGAGTACCGCCCCTTCGAAGGTATTGGGGATCATGCCGATGTCGTCGGTGTTGGCGAAGGGGGTGTCGATCTCCTGGCGACCGAGGCGCAGACGGGTGCTGCCGAGGTGTCCCTCCAGCCAGAGTTGCCCGAGTATGGCGTAGCCCTTGCCGTCGGGTCCGCCGGCCGAGTCCAGGAACAGGGGGTCGTCGTTCAGGTCACTCAGTGGCGTGGTGGCATATAGGGTCGCGCCGGCACGCAGGCCGTGCCAGGCCGGCGTGGCACCATCCAGGCGGGCGCCGACCGAAAGGGACTCCACGGTGCTGCCCGCGCCATCGTCGGTCGCGGTATAGCCCAGGCGCAGCTCGCTGGAGAGTGCCCCCGGGGACTCGGTGGCACAACCGCAGCCGAGCGGACCGGTGCCGATGAGCATCAAGGCCCATGACAGGGCCTTGCGGTGCGTCTTGTGCATTGATCAGAACTCTTCCCACTCTTCCTCGTTGTCCTCGGCGACTGCCACTGCCGGTCTGGCTGCCGGTTGCAGCGCGGGGGCGGGTCTGGAGGGCGGCATCGGTGTGGCCTTCGGTGCGGCCTTCGGTGCCGGGGCGGCCGGCTGTTCCTGCACCGGGGACTCCATGCCATTGAGGCTGAAGAAGCCGACCAGCCGCTCCAGTTCCCGTGCTTTCTCGTTGAGTTGAGCCGAGGCGGCCGAGGTCTGCTCGGCCAGTGCCGCGTTTTGCTGGGTCACCTCGTCCATCGAGGTGACGGCGCGGTTGACCTGCTCGATGCCGGCCGATTGCTCGGCAGAGGCCGCGGCGATCTCGGCGATGATATCGCCGACCTTCTTGACCGCGACGACGATCTCCTCGAGGGTGTTGCCGGATTCGTCCACCAACTCGCTGCCGACCTGTACCTTGGAGACCGAGTCCTGGATCAGCTCCTTGATCTCCTTGGCAGCCTCGGCGGAACGGGAGGCCAGGTTGCGCACCTCGGTGGCGACCACAGCGAAGCCTCGGCCTTGTTCGCCAGCGCGTGCAGCCTCCACCGAGGCATTGAGTGCCAGCAGGTTGGTCTGGAAGGCGATCTCGTCGATCACGCCGATGATCTCGGCGATCTTCGCGCTGGACTCGTTGATCTCGCGCATGGCGCCGACCGCGCGACTGACGACCTCGCCGCCGCGGGTGGCAAGCTGGCTGGCGTTGCCAGCGACCTGGTCGGCCTGGCGGGCGTTGTCGGCGTTGTTGCGTACCGTGGAGGTCAATTCTTCCATGCTGGAGGCGGTTTCCTCCAGGGCAGACGCCTGCTGCTCGGTGCGTGCCGAAAGGTTGGTGTTGCCGGCGGTGATTTCGGCCGAGGCGGTGGAGATGCTGTCGGCCGATTCGCGCAGCTGGCGCACGATGCCTTCGATATTGGCGATGGTCTTGTTGACGTCTTCCTTCACCTGGCCGAAAGTGCCGGCGTAGTCGCGGGTGATGGTCTCGGTCAGATCGCCTTCGGCCATGCGCCGCATCACCCGGGCGATGTCGCTGAAGCCGGTCTCGATCTCCTCGAGCAGCTCGTTCATGCCCACCGCCAGTTGTCGGAAGAAGCCCTCCTTGCCTTCCAGCGAGATGCGGCGGTCGAGTTCGCCGCGGCGCGCGGCGGCGACGATGCCGTCGATCTCGCGCTCCACCGCGACCTCCTCGGTACGGTTGGTCCATTCCACCGCGGTGCCCAGGCGCTGGCCGTTCTCGTCGAATACCGGGTTGGCAACGATTTTGAGGGTCAGCCCGGCGACTTCGATCTCGCGGCTGACCGTGCCTTTCGCATTGTCCAGCAATGCGCGCTGATGGCGGCGATCCTTGTGGAACAGGTCCATGTTGGTGCCGCGCAGGGTCGAGGCGTCGAAGTTGGGCAGCACCTCGCGCAGTGTCGGTTCAGCCTCCTTGAACAGGCGTTCAAGGGCCTCGTTCAGATAGATGATGTTGTAGTCGGCATCGGCCACCATCACCGCGCTGCCGACCTTGTCCAGGGCGGCACGGATGCGGGCGTTCTCCTCGGCCTCGCGGCGTTCCTGCTCCAGCCGCTCGGCTTCGAGGCGTGCCTGCTCGACCTCCTCGGTGCGGTCGGTCCATTGGGTGACCCGGCCCAGGTAGGTCTGCTGCTTGTCGTACACGGGGCTGGCGACAAAGCGGATGTGCCGATCGCCCAGGAGGGTGTCGATGCGGATGGTCTCCTGCAGTGGTCGGCTGAAGGCGGCGATGGCATTCTCGTCGTCGAAGTAATCGCGCAGGCGGCCGCCGATCAGCTTGTCCACCCGGAAACCGGGATGTGTACGGGAGATGGTCGGTGCCAGGGCCTCGAACAGGCGGCGCGCGGCGTTGTTCATGTAGATCAGGATGTTGTCCTCGTCGGAGACGGTGATGGCGACATCGGCGTTGTCCAGTGCCGAGCGCATGCGCCCGTTCTCGGTGAGTTGCTGCTTCATGCGCACCATCTGTTCGCGCAGCGCGTTGCGCATCTCCAGCAGGGCGCGGTACAGGCCACCGGCCTGTTCTTCCCCCGTGTAACGGGTATCGAGGTCACCGGCCGCGATCGAGGCGGCGATCCGCTCCAGCTCGCCTGGATCGTGCCCGATGGTGCGGAAGATGTTGCGGAACAGCCAGGCCATGAGTGCCACCACCAGCGCAAAGTTTATCGAACCGATGCTGGTGTAGAGCAACAGGTTGCCCGATAGCGACTTGTTCAGTTGTGACTGGATGGCGACCTGTTCCCTTGCCTTCTGCAGGAAGGGCTGAATCTCGCCCGAGAGCCTCTCGGCAGCGGCGTCGAACTCGCCCATCAGGGCGTTTCCGGCATCGGGGCCACCTTCCACATAGGCGGTGGCCATGCGTTTTCCCGCCGCGTAGTAGGACTCGAAGGCCGGCAGCATGCGCCCGTAGTCGTCACGGCCGGTCGGGTCGATCTGTTGCAGCTCGCTCAGCAGTTCGCGGAAGCGTCGTGCCTGGGCCTCGGCCTCGTCGAAACCGTCGTTGAGACCATCTTTCCCTCGGGTGGCGCTGATGTCGGTCAGCCATTGCTGCACCTGTACCACCGCCAGGTTGAGCTGGTGGGCCTTGTCCATGACCACCACATCGTGGTCGAGCAGGGTGTCCATCTGGCTGGTCAGTCGATGTTCAGAGGACAGGATCAGGGCGATGGTGGCACTGGCGGTGATCACCAGCATGAGCACGATGGCTACCAGTTGTTGTTTCAGGTTCAGGCGGGATAACCGGGTCATGCCATGGTTCCTCGAGTGCAGTGGAAGGGTGACATGCTTATCTGGCGACCCCGGCCGGCGTTTCTTTAGCTTTTTGAAGAGTCCGGGGGCTCTCCAGGGTCACGAACCAGCGAAGCGGCGTTCAGCATGGCCCGTGATCCGTTCTGCACATTGCAGGCAGGAAAGGGTGGATGCGAGAAGGAGGGAGTCCCTGGCCCGGGTAGCGCGCATCGCACGTGCCGATATGGCGTGGCATCGCCAATGCCCGGCACACGAGCGGGAACCGGACGAGGCGGGCGCCGTCCTGTTGGTGGGCTGCTGCCTGGAAGGCTACGATCGCAGGCAGTCGAGGCGAGATCGCCGCCATCTCGCGCCCTGCCGACAGCTCGATTGGCGTGAACCGGTGGCGGCAGGGGGCGGGCATGAAAAAACCGGCCGCAGCCGGTTTTCGTACGTCCTGGCAGGGCCAGTTCAGAGCGCCTTGATCTGGGCGTTGAGACGGCTCTTGTGGCGCGCGGCCTTGTTCTTGTGGATCAGGCCCTTGCAGGCCAGACGATCCAGGATCGGCACCGCCTGCTTGTAGGCCTCTTCCGCGGCGCTCTTGTCACCGGCAGCGATCGCCTTGATCACCTTCTTGAGCTCGGTGCGCATCATGCTGCGGCGGCTGGCGTTGTGCCGACGACGCTTCTCTGCCTGGCGGGCGCGCTTGCGTGCTTGAGGAGAATTGGCCACTTCAGTGCTCCTGAATTTGTTGGGCTTCGTAAAAAGACGGCGAATTATGTGGACCACCGCGCGACTTGTCAAGCACAGCTTCCCGCTGCTGTCGTCGCGGCGCGGCGCTTCCTATAATGCGCTACTTCCCAGACCCTGCTGGAGGCCGGGCCGCTGTCCTTGTTTCGTTCCCTGTCCACCGTTGGTGTGTTTACCCTGGCGTCGCGCATCCTGGGTTTCCTGCGCGACCTGGTGCTCGCGCACCTGTTCGGGGCCAATGCCCTGACCGACGCCTTTTTCGTCGCCTTCAAGATTCCCAATTTCCTGCGTCGCCTGTTCGCCGAAGGGGCCTTTGCCACGGCTTTCGTGCCGGTACTCACCGAGTATCGGGCGCGCGGTGACGCGCGCGAGCTGCGCGATTTCATCGACCACGTGGCCGGCAGCCTGGGATTGGTGCTGCTGGGGGTGTCTGCCGTCGGGGTGCTGGCCGCGCCCCTGGTGGTGGGGCTGTTTGCCTTTGGCTGGGTGATGGGCGAGCAGCACGAGAAGCTGGCCCTGGCCGCCGACATGCTGCGCCTCACCTTTCCCTACCTGTTCTTCATTTCCTTGACCGCCTTTGCCGGCGGCATCATGAACGCCTGGAACCGCTTCGCGGTGCCCGCCTTCACCCCGGTGCTGCTGAATCTCTCGCTGATCGGGTGCGCCCTGTGGCTCTCGCCGCTGATGGATCAGCCCGTGGTCGCCCTGGCCTGGGGGGGGCTGATCGCCGGTGTCACCCAGTTCGTGTTCCAGTTGCCCTTCCTCGCGCGGCTCGACCTGTTGCCGCGGCCGCGTCCGGGCTTCGATCATCCGGGGGTGCGGCGCATTCTCAGGCTGATGCTGCCGGCCTTGTTCGCCGTGTCGGTCACCCAGATCAACCTGTTGCTGGACACGGTGCTGGCCTCCACCCTGGTCACCGGCAGCATCTCCTGGCTGTATTACTCGGATCGCCTGATGGAGTTTCCCCTGGGCGTGCTCGGCGTGGCCCTGGGCACGGTGCTGCTGCCGCGCCTGTCACGCGAACGGGCCGAGCAGTCGCCGGCCGAGTTCGACCGCACGCTCGACTGGGGGCTGCGCATGGCGGTGCTGTTCGGGGTGCCCGCGGCGGTGGGACTGGCGGTGCTGGCCGGTCCCGTGATCAGCACCCTGTTCCAGTCGGAAGCCTTTTCTGGCGAGGACGTGTTGATGGCGCGGCGCAGCCTCATGGCCTACGCGGTGGGACTGCCGGCCTTCATCCTGATCAAGGTGCTGGCGCCGGCCTGGTATGCCCACCAGGACACGCGCAGCCCGGTGCGCATCGGCGTGATCGCCATGCTCGTGAACATGGTGTTCAACCTGATCCTGATATTTCCCCTGCAGCATGCCGGTCTGGCGCTGGCCACCAGCCTGTCGGCCTGGTTGAATGCCGCCCTGCTGGGGCGTGGCCTGCATCGCAAGGGCTGGTTCCGTCCCGCGGCGGGTTGGGGGCGGTTGCTGGGCCGGGTGAGCCTGGCCTGCCTGCTGATGGTCCTGGTGTTGCATTTCGGGGCTGGCGATCCGGCTGACTGGCTGGCCGCCACGCGCACGCAACGCGCGTTCGACCTGTTGCTGTGGGTGCCTGCGGGGGCGCTGGCCTATTTCGGCCTGCTGTTCGCCAGCGGCCTGCGTCCGGCGCACCTGCGCCGTAGTAACTAGGAGGGCGGGATGAGACGTTTCCTGTGGCTGGCGCTGGCGGTGGCGCTGATCGACCAGGGCAGTAAATACTGGATTCTCGGGCATTTTCGTGAATACGAGGTGCTCACCGTCTGGCCGGTGTTCAATCTGACCCTGGTCTACAATCGGGGGGCGGCTTTCAGTTTCCTGGCCGATGCGGGGGGCTGGCAGCACTACCTGTTCGTCGGGCTGGCGCTGATGATCTCCGTGCTGCTGGTGGTGTGGTTGTGGCGCCTGCCGCCGGAGCGGCGGCTCGAGGCCTGGGGATTGTCACTGGTGCTCGGTGGTGCGCTGGGCAACCTGGTCGATCGTCTGGTGCATGGCCGGGTGGTGGATTTTCTGCAGTGGCACTGGGAGGAACACTATTTTCCTTCGTTCAACCTGGCGGACAGTGCCATTACCCTGGGCGTGATCCTGTTGCTGATCGATGCCCTGCGCGGCCGGGCCGATGTCAGATGATTCCTACACGATTTGTCGCCATTTGCCGATGTGTGGAAAGCGGGCGCGGCCGATAACGCACTTGCCGCTGCAAGGATGAAGGCCGGCAAGGGATCGCCGGCGCAGGGAAGCCCTTGTCAGGGACGGATCGTGCAACCGGCGGTGCTGCCTGCCCCAGGGAAGGGAGCAGGCTTTTTTGTTGCCTGCCGTTTACCGATGCCGCCGGCAAGAGGCTTTCCGATATAATCCGACGCTTGTTTTCGAGAATCGGAACGGGTGTGCAACTCATTCGCGGGCAACACAATCTGCGCGATGTTCACCGGGGCTGCGTGGCGACCATCGGCAATTTCGATGGTGTGCACCGAGGTCACCAGGCGGTGTTCGAGGCCTTGCGTGCGCGCGCCGCTGAGTACGCGCTGCCTTCGCTGGTGATCACCTTCGAGCCGCATCCGCTGGAGTATTTCCGGCCCGAGGAGGCGCCGGCGCGCCTGATGCGCACTCGCGAGAAGCTTGAGCACATCCGCACTGCCGGCATCGATCGCGTGTTGCTGTTGCGCTTCGACCAGGACCTGGCGCTGTTGTCGGCCGAGGATTTCATCCAGGACTACCTGGTGGATGCGCTGGGCGTGCGGCACCTGTATGTTGGTGACGACTTCCGCTTCGGTCACCGGCGCGCCGGCGATTTCGCGTTGCTGGCAGCGGCGGGCGAGCACCATGGCTTTGCCGTGGAGAGCCTGGAGACGGTCAGCGACGGCGACGGCCGGATCAGCAGTACGCGTATCCGCGAGGCGCTGGCGGCCGGAGACCTGGCTACCGTGCGCTGTTGCCTGGGGCGGGACTACACGGTCAGTGGTCGGGTGGCGCACGGCCACAAGCGTGGGCGCACCATCGGTTTTCCGACGCTGAACGTGGGGCTGGCGAGGCAGCGCAGCCCAGTGCGCGGGGTGTTCGCGGTGCGCGTCGCGGGGCTCGGTGATGATCTGCTGCCCGGCGTGGCCAATGTCGGCAACCGGCCCACCTTGGAAGGCGATGACCGCTTCCTGCTTGAGGTGCACCTGTTCGATTTCGACCGCGAGGTCTATGGCGAGCGGGTCACCGTACATTTCATCGAACGTATCCGCGACGAGAAGAAATTCGACTCGTTCGACCAGCTGCGTGTGCAGATCGCTCAGGATGCGCAACGCGCACGCGAACTGCTGGCCGGCGACTCCTCCTCCTGCATCACCAACCGGGCATGACCGTGAGTGACTACAAAGACACCCTGAACCTCCCCAAGACCGCATTTCCCATGAAGGCCAACCTGGCCCAGCGCGAGCCCGAGCGGCTGGCCAAATGGGAGAGCGAGGGCCTGTATCAGCGCATTCGCCGTGCCTGCGAGGGGCGCCCGAAGTTCGTACTGCATGACGGACCGCCCTATGCCAACGGCGACATCCACATCGGGCACGCGGTGAACAAGCTGCTCAAGGACATGATCGTCAAGAGCCGCACGCTCGACGGTTACGATGCCCCCTATGTGCCGGGTTGGGACTGCCACGGCCTGCCGATCGAGCTGCAGGTCGAGAAGAAGGTCGGCAAGCCGGGGCGCAAGGTGAGCGCGGCCGAGTTCCGCCAGGCCTGCCGGGATTACGCCATGAAGCAGATCGAGCGCCAGCGCGTGGACTTCAAGCGCCTGGGAGTGCTGGGTGATTGGGAGAATCCTTACCTCACCATGAACTTTGTCCAGGAGGCCGACATCGTGCGCGCCCTGGGGCGTATCGCCGCGCGCGGTCACATCGTGCAGGGCGCCAAGCCGGTGCACTGGTGCATCGATTGCGGCTCGGCACTGGCCGAGGCCGAGGTCGAATACAAGGACAAGGAATCCTGGGCCATCGACGTGCGTTTCCCGGTGGTCGATGTCGAGGACCTGCTCTCGCGACTGCCCGAAGCCGCGCCCGGTCGTGGCCCGGTCTCGGTGGTGATCTGGACCACCACCCCCTGGACCCTGCCGGCCAACCAGGCGGTGGCGCTGAACGCCGACCTGGACTATGTGCTGCTGCAGGCCGGTGACGAGCGTCTGCTGATCGCCGAGGGCATGCGCGAGTCCGCACTGGCCCGCTGGGGGCGGGAGGAGGCCGAGGTGCTGGGCGTGGTGCGCGGCGCGGTGCTCGAGCACCTGAAGCTGCGTCACCCCTTCTATGATCGCGAGGTGCCGGTGGTCCTCGGCGAACACGTCACCCTGGATGCCGGTACCGGTGCGGTGCACACCGCGCCCGGGCATGGCGTGGAGGACTTCGTGGTCGGTCAGCGCTACGGCCTGCCGGTGGACAACCCGGTGGCCGGCAACGGCGTCTACGTGGAGGGGACCGAGCTGCTGGCCGGCGAGCACGTGTTCAAGGCCAATGAAAAGGTGATCGACATCCTGCGCGATCGCGGGATGCTGGTGCATGCCGGGAAGCTCATCCACAGCTATCCCTGCTGCTGGCGGCACAAGACGCCGATCATCTTCCGCGCCACCCCGCAGTGGTTCATCGGCATGGAGCAGGCCGGGTTGCGCAAGACCGCGCTGACACAGATCGAGCAGGTGGAATGGCTGCCCGACTGGGGCCGCGCGCGTATCCGTGGCATGGTCGAGAACCGGCCTGACTGGTGCATCTCGCGTCAGCGCACCTGGGGGGTGCCCATCGCCTTCTTCGTGCACCGCGAGACCGGCGAGCTGCATCCCGACACCGAGCGGCTCACCGAGGAGGTCGCCCGGCGCATCGAACGCGAGGGCATCCAGGCCTGGTTCGATCTGCAGGCGGGGGACCTGCTGGGCGAGGAGGCCGACCAGTACGAAAAGGTCACCGACACCCTGGACGTGTGGTTCGACTCCGGCGTGACCCATGCCTGCGTACTCGACCGGCGCACCGAGCTGGCACGTCCTGCCGACCTGTACCTGGAGGGCTCCGACCAGCATCGCGGCTGGTTCCAGTCGTCCCTGCTGACCTCGGTGGCGATGTTCGATGCCGCGCCTTATCGCGCCTGCCTGACCCATGGCTTCACGGTGGATGCCCAGGGGCGCAAGATGTCCAAGTCGCTGGGCAACGTCATCAGCCCGCAGGAGATTCTCAAGACCCTGGGCGCAGACATCATCCGCCTGTGGGTGGCGGCCACCGATTATCGCTCGGAGATGACCGTCTCCAAGGAGATCCTCAAGCGCACTGCCGATGCCTACCGGCGCATGCGCAATACCCTGCGCTTCCTGCTCGCCAATCTCAATGGTTTCGATCCCGCGGCAGACCAGGTGGAACCTGCGGATCTGCTGCCGCTGGACCAGTGGGCGGTCGACCGTGCCTGGCAGCTACAGGAAGAGATCCGCCAGGCCTATGCCGACTACAACTTCCACCTGGTCTACCAGAAGGTGCTCAACTTCTGCGTGGCCGAGATGGGCAGTTTCTATCTCGATATCATCAAGGACCGCCAGTACACCATGCCGGCCGACAGTCGGGGGCGGCGTTCCTGTCAGACCGCCATGTACCACATCGCCGAGGCCATGGTACGCTGGCTGGCGCCGATCATGAGCTTCACTGCCGACGAGGCCTGGGAATACCTGCCGGGCGAACGTGAAGCATCGGTGTTCATGGTCACCTGGCACGAGGGACTGCGCGAGATGACCGATGCCGAGGCGCAGCGTATCTTCTGGCAGCAGGTGATGGCGGTGCGTTCGGCAGTCTCCAAGCCGCTCGAGGCGATGCGCAAGGCCGGGGAGATCGGCTCTTCACTGGATGCCGAGGTGGATCTGTACTGCAATGACTCCTTGTACGGACAGCTCGAACGTCTGGGCGAGGAGTTGCGTTTCGTGCTCATCACCTCCGAGGCGAGGGTGCTGCCGTTGGATCAGCGTCCGCCGGAGGCGGTGGCGACCGACGTCGAGGGACTGTTCGTGCAGGCACGCGCCAGCGAACATGCCAAGTGCGTACGATGCTGGCACCATCGGCCTGATGTGGGCGCGGACCCGGATCACCCCGGCTTGTGCGGCCGCTGTGTAGCCAATGTCGCTGGTGACGGCGAGAAACGAGAGACCGCCTGACGCGATTCTGCGCGGGTCAAGGAGGAACGACAATGGGCCGGAAATCGTCCAACGTGGTCTGGCACAAGGCCGCTGTCAGCCGCGCCGATCGTGAGCGGCGCAACAATCACAAGTCGGTGGTGCTCTGGTTCACCGGCCTGTCGGCCTCGGGCAAGTCCACGCTGGCGCACGCGGTGGAAAAGGAACTGCACGAACTGGGCTGCAACACCTATGTGCTCGATGGCGACAACGTACGCCACGGGCTCTGTTCCGACCTGGGGTTCAGTCTGGAGGATCGTGCCGAAAACCTGCGCCGTATCGGCGAGGTGGCCAAGTTGATGACCGAGGCCGGCACCATCGTGCTCACCGCCTTCATCTCGCCGTTGCGTCGCGACCGTGAGCGGGTACGCAGCCTGTTCCCGCACCGGGACTTCATCGAGATCTTCTGTGATGCCAGCATCGAGGTCTGTGAATCACGCGACCCCAAGGGCCTGTACCGGCGCGCGCGTGCCGGCGAGATCCCCGATTTCACCGGCATTTCCTCTCCCTACGAACCACCTGTCAATCCCGAGCTGCGCTGCAATACCGGCGAGGACAGCGTGGAACACAACGTGGCGCGGGTGCTCGAGCTGTTGCGGGAGCGTGGCATCATTCCGCGTTGAGGCGCTGGCGGCACAGGGCGGGCAGGGCCTCGGCCAGGCGTGGCCCGGGACGTGCCAGCAGGGCGCTGCCGAGTCGGCCGGGGGCCGGAGGGATGTCGCGCAACACCAGGTGCGGAAGGTGCGCGCGCAGCAGCAGGGTCTCCGGGTCGGGCGTGAAGACCGCGCGCTCCACCTCGGCAAAGGTGTTGTGCAGTCCCAGGTGGCGCAAGACATCGTTCAGCCAGTGACGCCCTCCCAGGCTCAGGGGGGGGTGCGGCCAGATCTCGATATAGACCTTCCGGGGCGGCAGGGTGGCACAGGGCGTGTTCACTGCCGCCAGGAATCTCGTGGCCGCCGCCTCGGCCGTCTCGCGGGTGCCCAGCAGTCGTCCGAGGGCGCGGATGTCCCCGGCGATATCGTCCAGGCCTGCCGGTTCGCTGGCGTAGAGGCGGACGTCCAGGGAGCGTAGCCAGGCCAGGTCGGCCGGGTGGGTGCCCGAGGTCCAGATCACGATCAGATCGGGTCGCAATGCCAGCAGGCGTTCCCGATCGATGCCGCCATAGCTGTGCAATGGCGCCACCCGGCGAGGCAGCGGTCTGTCGGCCGGCACGGCTCCCACCAGCAGGTCGGCCCCGCCGGCGGCGATCACCAGCTCGGTCGTGTGCGGTGCCAGCGATACCACCCGCGGGCCGGCCATCGCCTGTGCCGCCAGCCAGCACGACAGCACCAGCCACACACCTCTCATGCCAGCAGGCTCCGGTAGCGTTCCCAGTCGAAGGCCGGTCCCGGGTCGGTCTTGCGACCGGGGGCGATGTCGGCATGCCCGGTGATGCGCTGCGGGACGATGGCCGGGTAGTGGGTGCGGATCTGTTGTGTGAGCGTTGCCAGCTGCTCGTACTGGGCGTCGGTGTAGGGCAGTTCGTCGGTCCCTTCCAGCTCGATGCCGATGGAGAAGTCGTTGCAGCGTTCGCGACCGGCAAAGCAGGACACGCCGGCCTGCCAGGCGCGCCGCTCCAGGGGCACGAACTGGCAGCTGCTGCCGTCGCGTCGGATCAGCAGGTGGGCCGAGACGCGCAGGGTGGCGATCTCCGCGAAATACGGATGGGCGTGCGGGTCGAGGCGGTTGAGGAACAGGTCCTCGATCCAGGGGCCGCCGAACTCCCCCGGCGGCAGGCTGATGTTGTGGATCACCAGCAGGTCCACGGTACTGCCGGGCGGACGCTCGTCGCAGTTGGGCGAGGGGAGGCGGCGCACCCCGGGCAGCCAGATGCCGTCGTTCATGGCGCCTCCTCGGGCGGCAGTTGCAGCGCCTCCTCGATTGCGCGCTCGATGGCCTCGACGCGCGCCTCGCAGTCCAGGGCGCGATGGTAGTTGCCATCCGAGAACAGGAACAGTGCCGGCAGGTGGAAGACCTCGAATTCGCGCACCAGGCCGCCTTCCTGTTCGGCATCGATCTCGTAGATTCGCCAGTCCGGGTGTCGGGCCTGGACCTCGCGCAGCACCAGTTTCAGGTGACGGCAGGCGGCACAGGCCGGGCTGGTGAAGAACACCAGGGTGGGGGCCGGATCCTCAGCGATCCGGTGGTGCAGGTCGAACTGGCTCATCTTCGGGAACATTCCGTGCATGATAGGAGTCGGACGACGCGTGTGTCACGGTCTCGACGCATGGGCGCCATCAGGAAGGGGAGCCCCCGGTGCATGTGAGGGAATTCACGTCGTTCGGCCGGCTGGTGGCCTCTTTCCCTCTTAACGTGAAGGAATTCACATTGGGATGAACGCCTTGGGACTACTGTTCAGGGCGGTGGGGAAGGTCATGGATGGGTTTCTCCATAGAGAAAGACACAAGGCTTGGAATCATGGCAAACGATAATGTGATCTCATTCGAGAAATCGGCAGATCAGGCCAGAAATCGGCTGGTCGGCGAACGCTGTCGCCGTGCAGTACGTTCCATGCAGGACTACCTGCAGAAGACGCTGCCGCGGCTGGTGCAGGACCTTTTCGACCGCCTGGACGACGAGCTGTATGCCATGGCCGACAAATCGGCCAGTGATCTGCTGCAGACGCGTTATTTCGATGCCATGCGCGAGCTGCGCAAACACCGGAGCGGTATCGAGCAGCGTTTCGTGCAGGGACGCCTGGCGGCCTTTGAACGTTTCTGGGATGCCGCACCGCCTCGCGCCGAAAAGACCGAGGAGTACGCCTCTTCCCTGACCGAGGATGAATTGTCGCTGGTCGAAGAAGATGTGCTGGAAGAGGAGCTGGCGATCGCCTCGTTGGTCTCCAAGGCGGAGAACCGCTATCACCGGACCCTGTTTGCACTGAACAAGCGTTTTGCGGCCATTCACCGGGTAGAGGAATTCGATGTCGCCAGCAATCCCGTGGGGCCGAAGGCGCTGGCCGAAGGTTTTTCCGAGGCCTTGTCCGGCTGGCAGAGCGAAACCGACGTTCGCCTGATCGTCTATAAACTGTTCGTATCGTTACGTCATGGCCTATGTCGGTGGCATCTATGACGAACTGAACGACATCCTGGTCGAGAACGATATCCTGCCACGCATCTCGCAGCGCGTACGCCGTAACCCGGTGGCTCCCTCGGTGCGGCATGCGAACTCCAAACAGAGGGGTGAGGCAGGCGATGCCGGTTTCGATCCCGAAATGCTGAATATGCTCGGCCAGATGTTGAGCGAGCGGCGGCGTGCCGAAGATCGCATTCCCTGGTATGCGCGTGCCGACAGCACGCCCCAGTTGCCACAGATACCGACCAGCGAGCTGCTGGGTGCGCTCGACGAGATACAGCGCTATACGCTGAACACGGTGCCGCCTGACCTGGCCAGCCTGCGCGAGCTGCAAGACGAGTTGATGCAGAGTCTCGGCCGCGAACTGGATGTCGGCTCACCCGAGCGGCCGATGAAGCGGCTGGGTGAAGGTGACCGCAGCATGCTCGATGTCATGGAGCTGCTGTTCGATTTCATACTGGGCGACGAGAACCTGCCTGAGCCCATGAAGGCCCTGCTGGGTCG